>NZ_JAMYQY010000002.1:0-392069 GCF_040321125.1 Mesorhizobium sp. M0518 | reverse complement strand
TGCCGTCGATCGTGGTGTTCTTGAACAAGGTCGACCAGGTCGACGACGCCGAGCTGCTCGAACTGGTCGAGCTCGAGGTTCGCGAGCTTCTGACCAAGAACGAATTCCCCGGCGACGACATTCCGATCGTCAAGGGTTCGGCGCTGGCTGCTCTGGAAGACAGCGACAAGAAGATCGGTGAAGACGCGATCCGCGAGCTGATGGCTGCGGTCGATGCCTACATCCCGACGCCGGTTCGTCCGCTCGACAAGCCGTTCCTGATGCCGATCGAAGACGTGTTCTCGATCTCGGGCCGCGGCACGGTCGTGACCGGCCGCGTCGAGCGCGGCATTGTCAAGGTCGGCGAGGAGCTGGAGATCATCGGCATCCGTCCGACGACCAAGACGACCTGCACGGGCGTCGAGATGTTCCGCAAGCTGCTCGATCAGGGCCAGGCCGGCGACAACATCGGCGCGCTGCTGCGCGGCGTTGATCGTGAAGGTGTCGAGCGCGGTCAGGTTCTGGCCAAGCCGGGCACGGTGAAGCCGCACAAGAAGTTCGTGGCCGAAGCCTACATCCTGACCAAGGACGAAGGTGGCCGTCACACGCCGTTCTTCACCAACTACCGTCCGCAGTTCTACTTCCGCACGACGGACGTGACCGGCATCGTGTCGCTGCCGGAAGGCACCGAGATGGTGATGCCGGGCGACAATATCACGGTCGATGTCGAGCTGATCGTGCCGATCGCCATGGAAGAGAAGCTGCGCTTCGCTATCCGTGAAGGCGGCCGCACCGTCGGTGCCGGCATCGTCGTCACCATCAAAGAGTAATTTGGACTTAAACCGATCTGTCGCGGGCGCGGGAGTTGCCCGCGCCGCGCCAGAACAAGGAAGTGACGCATGAACGGACAGAATATCCGCATCCGCCTTAAGGCGTTTGACCACCGCGTGCTCGACGCCTCGACGAAAGAAATCGTGTCGACGGCCAAGCGTACCGGTGCAAACGTCCGCGGCCCCATTCCGCTGCCGACGCGGATCGAAAAGTTCACGGTCAACCGGTCGCCTCACGTCGACAAGAAGAGCCGCGAGCAGTTCGAGATGCGCACGCACAAGCGTCTGCTCGACATCGTCGATCCGACCCCGCAGACGGTCGATGCTTTGATGAAGCTCGATCTGGCCGCCGGCGTCGACGTCGAGATCAAGCTCTAAGGGAATGAGAGCGCGGTAAGGGGCGGTGCCCCTGGCCCGGAACTCTAAAGGAATTGAACCGATGCGTTCAGGTGTGATTGCAAAGAAGGTGGGAATGACCCGCATCTACAACGATGCCGGGGAACATGTTCCCGTCACCGTTCTCCTGATGGAGAACTGCCAGGTCGTGGCCCAGCGCACGCAAGAGAAGAATGGCTACACCGCCGTTCAGCTCGGCGTTGGCCTTGCCAAGGTGAAGAACACGTCGAAGGCGATGCGCGGCCATTTCGCGACCGCTTCCGTCGAGCCGAAGGCGAAGGTCGCCGAGTTCCGCGTCTCCGCCGACAACATGATCGATGTCGGCGCCGAGATCACTGTCGAGCACTTCGTCGCCGGCCAGAAGGTCGATGTGACGGGCACGACGATCGGCAAGGGCTTTCAGGGCGTCATCAAGCGCCACCACATGGGCGGTGGCCGTGCAACGCACGGTAACTCGGTTTCGCACCGTACGCACGGTTCGACCGGCCAGCGCCAGGACCCGGGCAAGGTGTTCAAGGGCAAGCATATGGCTGGCCACATGGGCGACACCCGCGTCACCACGCAGAATGTCGAGATCGTATCGACCGACGCCGACCGCGGCCTGATCCTGATCCGCGGTGCGGTTCCCGGATCGAAGGGCGCCTGGATCCTGGTCCGCGATGCGGCCAAGGTGGCACTGCCGGCCAATGCGCCGAAGCCTGCCGCGATCCGCGCCGTTGCTGCCGAAAGTGGCGCCAAGAACGAGGCTCCGGCCACAGAGGGAGCGGAATAATGGATCTCAAGATCACAACGCTGGGCGGCAAGGACGCCGGCAAGGTGGAACTCTCCGACGAGATTTTCGGCCTTGATCCGCGCGAAGACATCCTGCAGCGCGTCGTGCGCTGGCAGCTTGCCAAGAAGCAGCAGGGCACGCACAAGACCAAGGGTCGCGCCGAGATCGCGCGCACCGGCGCCAAGATGTACAAGCAGAAGGGTACGGGCCGCGCCCGTCACCATTCGGCACGCGCTCCGCAGTTCCGTGGCGGCGGCAAGGCCCACGGCCCGGTCGTTCGCAGCCACGAGCACGAATTGCCGAAGAAGGTTCGTGCTCTCGGCCTCAAGCATGCTCTCTCGGCCAAGGCCAAGAGCGCGTCGATCATCATCATCGACGAGCTGAAGCTGACCGAGGCCAAGACGAAGGCGCTGATCGCGAATTTCGCGACGCTGGGCCTGACCAACGCTCTGCTGATCGGCGGCGCCGAGCTTGACAAGAACTTCAAGCTGGCGGCGACGAACATCCCCAACATCGACGTGCTGCCCATCCAGGGCATCAACGTCTACGACATTCTGCGCCGCGGCACGCTGGTCCTTTCGAAGGCCGCCGTCGAGGCTCTCGAGGAGCGCTTTAAATGACCGACCTTCGTCATTACGACGTGATCGTCTCGCCGGCGATCACCGAAAAGTCGACCATGGCCTCCGAGCAGAACAAGGTCGTCTTCAACGTCGCCAAGAAGGCGTCGAAGCCGGAAATCAAGGCCGCCGTCGAAGCGCTGTTCGGCGTCAAGGTGATGGCCGTGAACACGCTTGTCCGCAAGGGCAAGATCAAGCGCTTCCGTGGCACGGTTGGCCGCCAGAGCGACGTCAAGAAGGCGGTTGTGACGCTGGCCGATGGTCAGTCGATCGACGTCGCGACGGGTCTCTGAGTAAGGCCGCGAGGACAGAACAATGGCACTGAAAAAATTCAACCCGGTAACGCCCAGCACACGTCAGCTGGTCATCGTCGACCGCTCGGGCCTCTACAAGGGCAAGCCCGTCAAGGGTCTGACCGAAGGCCTGACCAAGTCGGGCGGCCGCAACAATCACGGTCGCATCACCGCCCGCTTCATCGGCGGTGGTCACAAGCGTTCGTACCGCATCATCGACTTCAAGCGCCGCAAGTTCGACGTCGTCGGCACGGTCGAGCGCATTGAGTACGATCCGAACCGCACCGCCTTCATCGCGCTGATCAAGTATGATGATGGCGAGCTGTCCTACATCATCGCTCCGCAGCGTCTGGCTCCCGGCGACAAGATCGTCTCCGGTGAATCGGTCGACGTGAAGCCGGGCAATGCGATGCCGCTGGCTTCGATGCCGGTCGGCACCATCGTCCACAACATCGAGCTGAAGCCGGGCAAGGGCGCTCAGGTCGCCCGTTCGGCAGGTGGTTACGGTCAGCTGGTCGGTCGTGACCAGGGCATGGCGATCCTGCGCCTCAATTCGGGCGAGCAGCGTGTCGTTCACGGCTCCTGCATGGCCACTGTCGGTGCGGTGTCCAATCCGGACCACGGCAACATCAATGACGGCAAGGCCGGTCGCACGGTCTGGCGTGGCAAGCGCCCGCACAATCGCGGCGTGACCATGAACCCGGTCGACCATCCGCACGGCGGCGGCGAAGGCCGCACCTCGGGTGGCCGCCATCCGGTTTCGCCCTGGGGCAAGCCGACCAAGGGCAAGAAGACGCGGTCCAACAAGGCGACCGACAAGTTCATCCTGCGCTCGCGCCATCAGCGCAAGAGCTAAGAAGAGGTAACGCCAAGTGACTCGTTCGATTTGGAAAGGCCCCTTCATTGACGGCTACCTTCTCAAGAAGGTGGACAAGGTTCGTGAAGGTGGTCGCAATGAGGTGATCAAGATGTGGAGCCGTCGCTCCACCATCCTGCCGCAGTTCGTCGGCTTCACCTTCGGTGTCTACAACGGCCAGAAGCATGTTCCCGTCTCGGTGAACGAGGACATGGTCGGTCACAAGTTCGGTGAATTCGCTCCGACCCGGACCTATTACGGTCACGGCGCGGATAAGAAGGCGAAGAGGAAATAATCATGGGCAAGGCCAAAGCTCCGCGCAGGCTTGCTGATAACGAAGCGCGCGCCGTATTGCGCACGATCCGTATCAGCCCGCAGAAGCTCAACCTCGTTGCCGCGCTGATCCGCGGCAAGAAGGTCGCGACAGCGCTTTCCGATCTCGAATTCTCGGCCAAGCGGATTTCCGGCACGGTCAAGAAGACGCTGGAATCGGCAATCGCCAACGCGGAAAACAACCACGACCTGGATGTCGATGCACTGATCGTGGCGGAAGCCTATGTCGGCAAGTCGATCGTCATGAAGCGGTTCCATGCCCGTGGTCGCGGTCGCGCCAGCCGTATCGAGAAGCCGTTCTCGCACCTCACGATCGTCGTTCGTGAAGTCGAAGAAAAAGGGGAGGCCGCATAATGGGCCAGAAAGTCAATCCGATCGGTCTTCGCCTCGGCATCAACCGCACCTGGGATTCGCGCTGGTTCGCGAACACCGGCGAGTACGGCAAGCTGCTGCATGAGGACATCAAGATCCGCAAGTATCTCGAGAAGGAGCTCAAGCAGGCTGCCATCTCGAAGGTCGTGATCGAGCGTCCGCACAAGAAGTGCCGCGTCACCATCCACGCCGCGCGCCCGGGTCTGATCATCGGCAAGAAGGGCGCCGACATCGAGAAGCTTCGCAAGAAGCTGATGGAGATGACGAAGTCCGAGACGCACCTCAACATCGTTGAAGTGCGCAAGCCGGAAATCGACGCGACCCTGGTCGCCCAGTCGATCGCCCAGCAGCTCGAGCGTCGTATCGCGTTCCGCCGCGCCATGAAGCGTGCCGTTCAATCGGCGATGCGCCTCGGTGCCGAAGGCATCCGCATCAACTGCGCCGGCCGCCTCGGCGGCGCCGAGATCGCGCGCATGGAATGGTATCGCGAAGGCCGCGTGCCGCTGCATACGCTGCGTGCGGACGTCGACTACGGTACGGCCGAAGCGCACACGGCTTATGGCATCTGCGGCGTCAAGGTCTGGGTGTTCAAGGGCGAAATCCTTGAGCATGACCCGATGGCTTCGGAGCGTCGGGCCAGCGAAAGCGATGCAGCGCATGGCGGTGGTGGTGATCGCGAACGCGGTCGTCGTCGCGAAAACGCCTGAGACATTTAGGAATTTGGAGTTAGAACGATGCTGCAGCCAAAGCGCACAAAGTTCCGCAAGCAGTTCAAGGGCCGTATCCATGGTACCGCAAAGGGCGGCACCAACCTGGATTTCGGTGGTTTCGGGCTGAAGGCGCTTGAGCCGAACCGCGTCACCGCACGTGAGATCGAGGCGGCCCGCCGCGCGATCACGCGTGAAATGAAGCGCGCTGGTCGCGTCTGGATCCGTATTTTCCCGGACGTGCCGGTCACTTCGAAGCCGACCGAAGTCCGCATGGGTAAGGGCAAGGGTGCGGTCGACTACTGGGCGGCGCGCGTCAAGCCGGGCCGTATCATGTTCGAGATCGACGGCGTCAATGAAGAAACCGCCCGTGAGGCACTGCGTCTCGGCGCGGCCAAGCTCTCGGTCAAGACGCGCTTCGTGCAGCGCATCGCAGAATAAGGACGGGCTGATCATGAAAGCCGAAGACATCCGGACCAAGACCCAGGACCAGCTGACCGACGACCTGGCCAGCCTGAAGAAGGAGCAGTTCAACCTGCGCTTCCAGAAGGCCACCGGCCAGCTCGAGAAGACCGCGCGCGTGAGACAGGTCCGTAAGGATATTGCGCGTATCAAGACCATCGCTGCGGAAAAGTCCGCGGCTAAGAAGGCTTAAGGACGAAAACCATGCCAAAGCGCATTCTGCAGGGCACCGTCGTCAGCGACAAGAACGAGAAGACGGTTGTCGTCAAGGTCGAACGGCGCTTCACGCATCCCGTGATGAAGAAGACCGTGCGCATGACCAAGAAGTACAAGGCGCACGACGAGAACAACGCCCACAAGGTAGGCGATCAGGTGTTCATCCAGGAATCGAAGCCGATTTCCAAGGACAAGCGCTGGATCGTCGTGTCTTCGGACCAAGCCTGACCTCGGGCGTAAACAACGAATTTTGGACAGACCGGGGAGGGGCTTTGAGCCCATCCCGTTAGAAGAGAAGAAGGCGGCCAGTCATGATTCAGATGCAAACAAACCTCGACGTCGCGGATAATTCCGGCGCCCGTCGTGTCATGTGCATCAAGGTGCTGGGCGGCTCGAAGCGGAAATACGCTTCCGTGGGCGACATCATCGTGGTGTCGATCAAGGAAGCCATTCCGCGCGGCCGCGTGAAGAAGGGCGATGTGATGAAGGCGGTCGTGGTTCGCACGGCCAAGGACATCCGCCGCCCGGACGGCAGCGTGATCCGTTTCGACAAGAACGCGGCCGTTCTCGTCGACAACAAGAAAGAGCCGATCGGCACGCGTATCTTCGGACCGGTTCCGCGCGAACTCCGCGCCAAGAACCACATGAAGATCATCTCGCTCGCGCCTGAAGTGCTGTAAGGAGCCGGACCAATGCAAAAGATTAGAAAAGGCGACAAGGTCGTCGTGCTGGCCGGCAAGGACAAGGGCCGTTCGGGCGAAGTCCTCTCGGTGCAGCCGAAGGAAGACACCGCGCTGGTGCGCGGCGTCAACATGATCCGCCGTCACCAGAAGCAGTCCCAGTCCCAAGAGGGCGGGATCATCACCAAGGAAGCGCCGATCCAGCTGTCGAACATCGCGCTGGCCGACCCCAAGGATGGCAAGCCGACCCGCGTCGGCTTCATCTTCCAGAAGGACGGCAAGAAGGTGCGCGTCGCCAAGCGCTCGGGAGAAGTCATCAATGGCTAAGGCTCAAACCACGAAGCCCAAGGCTGAAAGCAAACAGTCCAAGGCTCAGAACACGCCGCGCCTCAAGCAGGTCTACAACGAGACCATCCGCAAGGCGCTGCAGGAACAGTTCGGCTACGACAACGAGATGCAGGTTCCGCGCATCGACAAGATCGTGCTGAACATGGGCGTTGGCGAAGCGACCGCCGATTCGAAGAAGCCTTCGATCGCGGCCGAAGACCTGGCGATGATCGCCGGCCAGAAGGCCGTCGTCACCCGCGCCCGCAATTCGATCGCCGGCTTCAAGGTCCGCGAGAAGATGCCGATCGGTGCCAAGGTCACGTTGCGCAAGGAACGCATGTACGAGTTCCTCGACCGCCTCGTGAACATCGCACTGCCGCGCGTCCGCGACTTTCGCGGACTGAATCCGAAGAGCTTCGATGGCCGTGGCAACTACGCCATGGGCATCAAGGAACACATCGTGTTCCCGGAGATCAACTACGACAAGGTTGATCAGATCTGGGGCATGGACGTCATCGTTTGTACGACTGCGAAGACGGACGACGAAGCCAGGGCATTGCTCAAGGCCTTCAACTTCCCCTTCCGCCAGTAACGGCAGCGAGAAAAGGAAAAATCTGAAATGGCAAAGACCAGCTCAGTCGAGAAGAACAACAGGCGCCGCAAGCTTGCCGACCAGTACGGTCCCAAGCGGGCTGCGCTCAAGGCGATCATCATGGATCAGTCCAAGCCGATGGAAGAGCGCTTCCGCGCTCAGCTCAAGCTTGCCGCCATGCCGCGCAACTCGGCCAAGATCCGCATCCGCAACCGCTGCGAAGTCACCGGCCGTCCGCGCGCCTACTATCGCAAGCTCAAAGTATCGCGCATCGCGCTTCGTGATCTCGGCAATAACGGCCAGATCCCGGGCCTGGTCAAGTCGAGCTGGTAAGGAGGACATAACATGTCATTGAGCGATCCTCTCGGCGATATGCTGACCCGCATCCGCAACGCGTATGGCCGCAAGAAGTCGAGCGTTTCGACGCCGGCTTCGCGTCTGCGCACCCGCGTCCTCGACGTGCTGAAGGCTGAAGGCTATATCCGCGATTACAGCCAGACCGACTTCGACAACGGCAAGTCCGAAATCGAGATCGAGCTGAAGTATTTCGACGGCGCGCCGGTCGTGCGCGAAATCGCCCGCGTCTCGAAGCCAGGCCGCCGCGTCTATGTTTCGGCCAAGTCGATTCCGCAGGTCGCCAACGGCCTCGGCATCGCCATCCTTTCGACACCGAAGGGCGTGATGGCCGACCACGAAGCACGTGAACAGAACGTCGGCGGTGAGATCCTCTGCCAGATCTTCTGATCTGGCAGTTGACCGCAAAGTGGAATCCGGTCTTCGGATCGTTCCCGAAGACAGAGACCTGAAACAAGAGAAGTGACGAGGACAACAAAATGTCTCGTATTGGAAAGAAACCCGTTTCGCTGCCGCAGGGCGTGACCGCGACCGTCAACGGCCAGACCGTGACGGCGAAGGGCCCCAAGGGTGAGCTGAAGTTCGTGGTGAACGACGAAGTCCTGGTCAAGATGGAAGGCAGCGAGATCGCTGTCCAGCCGCGCGACCAGACCAAGACCGCCCGCTCCAAGTGGGGCATGTCGCGCACGCAGATCGTCAACATCCTGCAGGGCGTCAAGGACGGTTTCGAGAAGAAGCTCGAGATCACCGGCGTCGGTTATCGCGCGGCACTTCAGGGCAAGAACCTGCAGCTGGCGCTTGGCTTCAGCCATGACGTCGTCTATGAGACGCCGGCCGGCATCACCATCACGGTGCCGAAGCCGACCGAAATCACCGTGGCCGGCATCGACAAGCAGCAGGTCGGCCAGGTTGCGGCCGAGATCCGCGAGTATCGTGGTCCGGAGCCCTACAAGGGCAAGGGCGTCCGCTATGCTGGCGAGAAGATCGTCCGCAAGGAAGGCAAGAAGAAGTAGTGGGCCTGGCCTCGAAAAGTCCAAGACTTTTCGGAAAAGGCCAAGCTGGGAAGTGTAACGCCGCGGGGAGCGGTCGCGGGAGGCGCTTTCGCCTGCCGCATATGGCGGCCCCCGTTTTTTGAAGGCAAGGAAGACCATCATGGGTACCAAGGAATCCACGCAGCGCCGCGCGCAGCGCGTCCGCCGTCAGATCAAGAAGGTCGCCGGCGAGCGCCCGCGTCTGTCGGTCCACCGCACGTCGAAGAACATCTACGTGCAGGTCATCGACGACGCCAAGGGCCACACCATCGCTGCCGCTTCGACGCTCGAGAAGGACCTCAAGGGTTCGCTCAAGACCGGCGCCGACACCGCCGCCGCCGCAGCGATCGGCAAGCTGATCGCCGAGCGCGCCACCAAGGCCGGCGTCAAGGAAGTCGTCTTCGACCGCGGCGCCTACATTTATCACGGCCGCGTCAAGGCGCTCGCCGAGGCTGCCCGCGAAGGTGGCTTGAGCTTTTAAGCATAGTCCCGAAAAGTTGCAGACTTTTCGGATAGGGATTATGCGAAGAAATTGATTTCGCCCCCGGTGACCGTTTCCCGATTTATTCGGGGCGAGGCACCGGATCTTATTAGCAACCGTGCTTCCGGAAAAAAACAAGGAACAGGATATGGCACAGGAACGTAGGGATGGCGGCCGCGGCCGCGATCGTGAAGAACGCGATGACGGCATGGTGGACAAGCTCGTCCACATCAACCGCGTCGCCAAGGTCGTCAAGGGCGGCCGTCGCTTCGGTTTTGCAGCACTCGTCGTCGTCGGCGACCAGAAGGGCCGCGTCGGCTTTGGTCACGGCAAGGCGCGCGAAGTGCCGGAAGCCATCCGCAAGGCAACTGAATCGGCCAAGCGCGACATGATCTTCGTGCCGCTGCGCTCGGGCCGTACGCTGCACCATGACGTCGAAGGACGCTGGGGCGCCGGACGCGTGCTGCTGCGCGCCGCCAAGCAAGGTACCGGCATCATCGCCGGTGGCCCGATGCGCGCTGTCTTCGAGACGCTCGGCATGCATGACGTGGTCGCCAAGTCGATGGGTTCGTCGAACCCCTACAACATGGTTCGCGCCACCTTCGACGCGCTGAAGAGCCAGATGCATCCCAAGGATGTGGCTGCTGCTCGCGGCATCAAGTATTCGACCCTTCAGGCCCGCCGCGGCACCGCCGTTGCGGCTGAAGAATAGTCGATCTGACCAGGGATTTTGACCATGGCCAAGAAAGCAACCAAGACCATCACCGTTGAGCAGATCGGTTCGCCGATCCGCCGTCCGAAGGAACAGCGCGCAACGCTGGTCGGCCTCGGCCTCAACAAGATGCACAAGCAGCGCACGCTGGAAGATACGCCCTCCGTGCGCGGCATGATCGCTGCCGTCCAGCATCTCGTCCGCGTCGTGGACGAGGGCTGAGCCAGAGCGCAGGAGAACTCAGATGAAACTCAACGATCTGCGTGACAAGGACGGCGCGACGCACTCCAAGAAGCGTCTCGGCCGTGGTATCGGCTCCGGCTCGGGCAAGACCGGCGGTCGCGGCGTCAAGGGCCAGAAGGCGCGCTCCGGCGTCGCCATCAACGGTTTCGAGGGTGGCCAGATGCCGCTCTACCGGCGCCTGCCGAAGCGTGGCTTTAACAACATCTTCGCCAAGAGCTTCACTGTCGTGTCGCTGGCCCGCATTCAGGTGGCCATCGACGCCAAGAAGCTCGATGCCAAGGCGACCGTGACGGCTGAATCGCTGGTTGCCGCCGGCGTCATCCGCCGCGTCAAGGACGGCGTGCGCATCCTCTCGGATGGCGAGATCAAGGCGAAGCTCGCCTTTGACGTCGCCGGCGCCTCCAAGGCCGCGATCGAGAAGATCGAAAAGGCCGGCGGTTCGGTCAAGCTGCCGCAGGAAAAGGCAGCTGCCGAGTAACGGCAATTTGAAGCGCGATCGGCAAGAGTGGGATCCGTTTTTGCTCACGATTGCGCTTTGATCTGCTCAACGAGGCGGCCGCGTCAACGCGGCCGCTTGCATGTTTAGAGCCCGGAGCTTATCTCGTGAGCTTCGGTGAAACGCGCCGCCTGACCTCAGGGCCATCAAGCGTTACCAAGCGGAGAATCAGGCATGGCTTCGGCTGCTGAACAATTAGCCTCGAATCTGAATTTCTCGGCCTTCGCCAAGGCGGAGGATTTGAAGAAGCGCATCTGGTTCACGATCGGCGCGCTGCTCGTCTATCGCCTCGGCACCTACATCCCGCTTCCTGGTATCAATCCCGACGCCTTCGCCCAGGCATTCTCTTCGCAGAGCAAGGGCGTGCTCGGCATGTTCAACATGTTCGCCGGCGGCGCCGTGCAGCGCATGGCGATCTTTGCGCTCGGCATCATGCCTTACATCTCCGCGTCCATCATCATGCAGCTGATGACCTCGGTCATCCCGTCACTGGAAGCGCTGAAGAAGGAAGGCGAACAGGGCCGCAAGGTCATCAACCAATACACGCGCTACGGCACCGTGCTGCTTGCGCTGGTTCAGGCCTATGGCATTTCTGTCGGTCTGGAAGGCGGCAACGGCATCGTCAGCGATCCCGGCATGTTCTTCCGCATCTCGACCGTTGTCACGCTGGTCGGCGGCACCATGTTCCTGATGTGGCTGGGCGAGCAGATAACCGCGCGCGGCATCGGCAACGGCATTTCCCTGATCATCTTCTCCGGCATCGTCGCCGGCCTGCCGCACGCCATCTCCGGCACGCTGGAGCTTGGCCGCACCGGCGCGCTGTCGACCGGCCTGATCCTGGCGATCATCGTGCTGGCCGTCGTCGTCATCGCACTCATCGTGTTCTTCGAGCGCGCCCAGCGCCGCTTGCTGATCCAGTATCCGAAGCGCCAGGTCGGCAACCGCATGTTCCAGGGCGATACCTCGCATCTGCCGCTGAAGCTCAACACGTCGGGTGTCATTCCGCCGATCTTCGCCTCGTCGCTGCTGTTGCTGCCGGCCACCGTCGCGGGTTTCTCGCAGACGACCAACATGCCGGCCTGGGCAAGCACCATTCTGGCTGCACTCGGACATGGCCAGCCGCTCTACATGGCATTCTATGCGGCGATGATCGCGTTCTTCGCTTTCTTCTACACTGCGATTGTCTTCAACCCGAAGGACACCGCCGACCAGCTCAAGAAGCATTCAGGCTTCATCCCGGGTTATCGTCCGGGCGAGCGCACCGCCGATTACATCGATTACGTTCTCACCCGCATCACCGTCGTCGGCGCCATCTATCTGGTGCTGGTGTGCCTGCTGCCGGAGTTCCTGATCTCGGCGACTGGCGTACCATTCTACCTTGGTGGCACATCGCTTCTGATCGTGGTCAGTGTCACGCTCGATACGGTTGCGCAGATTCAGGGCCACCTGATTGCGCACCAGTATGAAGGCCTGATCAAGAAGTCGAAGCTGCGCGGGGGGAAGAAAGCCAGATGAGGTTGATATTGCTTGGGCCGCCAGGAGCGGGCAAGGGGACGCAAGCACAAAGACTGGTAGAAAAACACGGCATACCCCAGCTCTCGACGGGCGACATGCTGCGTGCTGCCGTCCAGGCAGGCACCGAAGTCGGCAAGCGCGCCAAGGCGGTGATGGATGCCGGTGAACTGGTGTCCGATGCGATCGTCAACGCGATCGTCGCCGAGCGTATCGATCAGCCCGACTGCGCCAAGGGGTTCATCCTCGACGGCTATCCGCGGACCCTGGTGCAGGCGGATGCGGTCGAGCAGATGCTGTTGGATCGCTCCCAGGCCCTCGACGCCGTCATTGAGCTCGTGGTCGACGACAAGGCTCTGGTTGGCCGGATCGTCAAGCGCGCCGACGAGGCGCAGGCAGCCGGCCTTCCCGTTCGCAAGGACGACAACCCGACGGTGTTCGAAGAGCGCCTGAGGGAATACTACAAGAAGACGTCGCCGCTGATTGGCTACTACTATGCCAAGGGCAAGCTCCGCAGTGTCGACGGCATGGCCGATATCGACGCCGTGACGGAACAGATCGAAGCGGTGCTCAAGGACGCAGTGCGGGGAAATTAACGATTGCACTTGACGGAAGCGGTTCGCTGCGGTATGGCGGCCCGTCTTCCTATCAGGCATGAGCTTTGCTTGTCCGCAAGGGCAAGGCAGCCGCATTGAACTGGAAACTCCCGCATGGGCCGGCCTCCACCGGACGCGGGGCAACTTAAGACAGCGCCGT
This sequence comes from Mesorhizobium sp. M0518, assembly GCF_040321125.1. NCBI lineage: Bacteria > Pseudomonadati > Pseudomonadota > Alphaproteobacteria > Hyphomicrobiales > Phyllobacteriaceae > Mesorhizobium > Mesorhizobium sp. M0518. The sequence continues at coordinate 379,052 of NZ_JAMYQY010000002.1, read as the reverse complement.
GCCCGCCTCGTTTTTGAGGATTGGCCGGCCCACATGGAGAAGGGAAGAACATGGCTCGTATAGCCGGCGTCAACATTCCGACCAACAAGCGCGTTGTCATTGCGCTTCAGTACATTCACGGCATTGGCAAGCGGTTCGCCCAGGAGATCGTCGACAAGGTCGGCATCCCGGCCGAGCGCCGCGTCAACCAGCTGACCGACGCGGAAGTGCTGCAGATCCGCGAAACCATCGACCGCGATTACCAGGTTGAAGGCGACCTGCGCCGCGAAGTCTCTATGAACATCAAGCGGCTCATGGACCTCGGCTGCTACCGCGGCCTGCGTCACCGCCGCTCGCTGCCGGTCCGCGGCCAGCGCACGCATACCAATGCGCGCACCCGCAAGGGCCCGGCCAAGTCGATCGCCGGCAAGAAGAAGTAATTTGTTAGGGGAATAAGGGAGTAGGGGAGTAAGGCAGTAGGGGAGTAAGGCAGTAGGGGAGTAAGGCAGTAGGGAATGCCCATCAATCGGGCCGCACTTTTCCCTACTCCCTTACTGCCCTATTCCCCTACTCCCTTACGAAGGTGGAGCCGCTGGCATTACGGCGGTGTAGAGATCAACTGAAAGGACTATCATGGCCAAGGAAGCCGCTCGTGTTCGCCGTCGCGAACGCAAGAATATCTCGTCGGGCGTTGCCCACGTCAATTCGACCTTCAACAACACGATGATCACCATCACCGACGCGCAGGGCAATTCGATTGCCTGGTCGTCGGCCGGTGCCCAGGGCTTCAAGGGTTCGCGCAAGTCGACCCCGTTCGCTGCCCAGATGGCTGCCGAGGATGTTGCCAAGAAGGCCCAGGAACACGGCATGCGCATGCTCGAAGTCGAGGTCTGCGGGCCCGGCTCCGGTCGTGAATCGGCATTGCGCGCCCTGCAGGCCGCCGGCTTCACCATCACGTCGATCCGTGATGTGACGCCGATCCCGCACAATGGCTGCCGCCCGCGCAAGAAGCGTCGCGTCTAAGCATTTATCGAACGCCGCGCGAGCGCCCTTGGGCGCTCCTCCGCGGCATTCCAGGTCGCCCGCCACGATTGGATGGTGGCGGGTCAACGGAAGGAAAGCATCATGATCCAGAAAAATTGGCAGGAACTGATCAAGCCGAACAAGATCGAGTTCTCGTCGAAGAAGAAGACGCTGACCACGCTGGTCGCCGAGCCTCTCGAGCGTGGCTTTGGCCTGACGCTGGGCAACGCGCTGCGCCGCGTGCTTCTGTCTTCGCTGCGCGGTGCGGCTGTTACCGCCGTGCAGATCGACGGCGTTCTGCATGAATTCTCGTCCATCGCCGGTGTGCGCGAGGACGTGACCGACATCGTCTTGAATATCAAGGAAATCGCCATCCGCATGGAAGGCGATGGTCCCAAGCGCATGGTCGTTCGCAAGCAGGGACCGGGTGCTGTTCTTGCCGGTGACATCCAGACGGTTGGCGACGTCGAGATCCTCAACCCCGACCACGTCATCTGCACGCTGGACGAAGGCGCTGAAATCCGCATGGAATTCACCGTCGACACCGGCAAGGGTTACGTGCCGGCCGACCGCAACCGCGCCGAAGACGCGCCGATCGGCTTGATCCCGGTCGACAGCCTTTATTCGCCGGTCAAGAAGGTCTCCTACAAGGTCGAGAACACCCGCGAGGGTCAGGTTCTCGACTATGACAAGCTGACCATGACGATCGACACCGACGGTTCGATCACCGGCGAGGACGCGGTGGCTTTCGCCGCCCGCATCCTGCAGGACCAGCTCGGCCTGTTCGTCAACTTCGACGAGCCGCAAAAGGAAGTCGCCGCCGAGGCCGTCACCGAGCTCGCCTTCAACCCGGCGCTGCTCAAGAAGGTCGACGAACTCGAGCTTTCGGTGCGTTCGGCCAACTGCCTGAAGAACGACAACATCGTCTATATCGGCGACCTGATCCAGAAGACCGAAGCCGAGATGCTCCGCACCCCGAACTTCGGCCGCAAGTCGCTGAACGAGATCAAGGAAGTCCTGGCGGCGATGGGCCTGCACCTCGGCATGGAAGTGCCGGACTGGCCGCCGGAAAATATCGAAGACCTCGCTAAGCGTTACGAAGACCAATATTGAGCATGAATTCCAAGGATCGGCGGCGTGGGCCGCTCGATCCGACGGTCATGCGGAAAACCATCAGAGGCCACGGCCTCTTGAACAACTGAAGAAGGAAAAGAGCCATGCGCCACGGTTTCAAAGGCCGTCGCTTCGCCCGAAGCATTAGCCATCGCAAGTCGATGTTCGCCAACCTCGCCGTGTCGCTGCTCGAGCACGAGCAGATCGTCACGACCTTGCCGAAGGCGAAGGACCTGCGTCCGATCGTCGAGAAGCTGGTGACGCTCGGCAAGCGCGGCGACCTGCACGCCCGCCGCCAGGTCATTGCGCAGATCGGCAATGAAGGCGTCGTCAAGCGTCTGTTCGATACCATCGCGCCGCGCTACGCCAACCGCAATGGCGGCTATCTGCGCATCATGAAGGCGGGCTTCCGTCACGGTGACAACGCCGCCATGGCTGTCATCGAGTTCGTCGATCGCGACGTCTCGGCCAAGGGCGCAGGCGACCGCGCTCGCATCGAAGCCGAAAGCGCTGACGCGGACGCCGCAGCCGCATAAGGCTCGGTTTTCCCAAATGACTTCAAAGGGGCCTGCGGGCCCCTTTTTTGTTTTCTGAAAGCAGCAAACCGCGGCGGAATCCGATTTCCTGGCTTGGCCCTGGGGTTTTGGCCCAAAATAGTCGGATTTCAGCGGCTTAGCCTTTCATTTTGCACAATCGTCGGGACAATGCCCCCGAACCTGCCTTGGAGGATTCGCGAATGCGCGCCAGAAGACTGCCCTTTGTTCTGCTTTTCGCCGTCATGGCGTTTGCGGCCGCACCGGTGGTCAGGCAAGCATTGGCCGAGGATACCAAGACGGATCCCGGCCTGTCCGATGTGCTGACCGACCTGCTGCATGGCGTGGAAGGCGAAAACGCCACGGCTGGGCCCGACAAGCGCGTACCCTTCGGCCGCGAGGAGGTGCAATTGTCCTTTGCGCCGCTGGTCAAGCAGACAGCCCCGGCGGTGGTCAACGTCTATGCCTCGCAGACCGCCAAGGTGACGTCGCCTTTCGACGGCGATCCGTTCTTCGAGGAATTCTTCGGCCGCTCGCAGCCGCGTGCGCAGTCTTCGCTCGGCTCCGGCGTGCTGGTCGATCCGACCGGCGTCGTGGTCACCAATTACCACGTCATCAAGGATGCCGACCGGGTCAAGGTGGCGACGGCGGACGGACGCGAGTTCGACAGCAAGGTGCTGCTCAAGGACGAGACACTCGACCTCGCCGTGCTCAAGATCACCTCGGACAAGCCGTTTCCGGTTATCGCCATCGGCGATTCCGACGCGCTTGAGGTCGGCGACCTGCTGCTGGCCATCGGCAACCCCTTCGGCGTCGGCCAAACCACCACCAGCGGCATCGTCTCGGCATTGGCCCGCAGCCATATCGGCGTCTCCGATTCCAGCTTCTTCATCCAGACCGACGCCGCCATCAATCCGGGCAATTCCGGCGGTGCGCTGATCAACATGGGCGGCCAGCTGGTGGGCATCAACACCGCCATCTACAGCCGCAGCGGTGGTTCGATCGGCATTGGCTTTGCCATTCCCTCGAATATGGTTCGCGCTTTTGCCGACGCGGCCAAGGCCGGGCTCGACTTCTTCGAGCGGCCCTATGTCGGCGCCGAGTTCGAAGCGGTGACGCCGCAGATCGCCGAATCGCTCGGCATGGAGAAGCCGACCGGTGCGCTGGTCTCGTCGGTCGAAGCGACCGGTCCGGCCGCCAAGGCAGGGCTCAAGCCCGGCGACGTGGTGCTGCAGCTCAACGGCAGGCCGGTCGAGAGCATCGAAGCGCTGGACTACCGGATGGCGACGCTGTCGATCGGCACCACCGCCAATTTCGCGGTTTTGACCAAGGGCCAGCAAGCGGCGATGGATATAGCGCTGGAGCGTGCTCCGGAAGGCATGAAGGCTGCCGAGGTGACGCTGCATGGCCGCAGCCCGTTTTCGGGCGCCAAGGTCGCGGAGCTGTCGCCCCGGCTCGCGCAGCGGCTTGGCCTGCGCACGGACATCAAGGGCGTCACCGTGGTCGACATCAACCGCGATTCTCCGGCCGCCGATTTCGGCTTCCAGCCGGGCGACATCGTGCGTGAGGTGAACGGCACCACCATCGATACCGCGGCGACCCTGGAGCTGGCGGCCAAGACGGATACGCGCTGGTGGCGCTTTACCGTCGAGCGTGGCGGGCAGATAATGCGTCAGGTGTTGCGTTATTAGGGCTGGTTCCGTGCATTCGGGCTCATGCTCCAACGAAAAAGAAGTGCATGGCCGATCTGTTCAGCGTCGATGAACCGGAAAAGACCCCGCCTGGGCGGCCGCTGGCCGACAGGCTGCGGCCGAGAAACCTTGGCGAGGTCGTCGGCCAGGAGCATCTGACCGGCCCTGACGGCGCGCTGACCCGGTTGATCGGTTCCGGCTCGCTCGGCTCGATGATCTTCTGGGGGCCGCCCGGCACCGGCAAGACCACCGTGGCGCGCCTGCTTGCCGGCGAAACCAGCCTGGCATTCGAGCAGATATCGGCTGTCTTTTCCGGCGTCGCCGACCTGAAAAAGGTGTTCGAAGCGGCCAAATTGCGCCGCACCAATGGCCGCCAGACCTTGCTGTTCGTCGACGAGATACATCGCTTCAACCGTGCCCAGCAAGACAGCTTTCTCCCGGTCATGGAGGACGGGACAGTCGTGCTGGTTGGCGCTACGACCGAAAACCCGTCCTTCGAACTGAATGCCGCTTTGTTGTCACGCGCGCGCGTTCTGGTCTTCCATTCGCTTGGCGAGGAGAGCATCTCCAAGCTGATGGTGCGGGCGGAGGAGACCGAGGGCAGGGCGCTGCCGCTCGATGACGAGGCGCGGACCATGCTCATCCGCATGAGCGATGGCGACGGCCGGGCCTCGCTGACGCTCGCGGAAGAAGTCTGGCGGGCAGCCAAACTCGGCGAGGTCTTCGATCCCGAGGGACTGCAGCGCATCGTCCAGCGCCGCGCGCCGATCTACGACAAGGGCCAGGACGGCCATTACAATCTGATCTCGGCGCTGCACAAATCGGTACGCGGTTCAGACCCTGACGCGGCTCTCTACTATCTCGCACGCATGTTCGATGCGGGCGAGGATCCGCTCTATCTAGGCCGCCGGCTGGTGCGCATGGCCATGGAAGACATCGGCCTTGCCGACCCGCAGGCGCTTGTCGTCGCCAATGCCGCCAAGGATGCCTACGACTATCTTGGCTCGCCCGAGGGCGAGCTGGCTTTTGCCGAGGCCACCGTCTATCTCGCCACCGCGCCCAAATCCAACGCCGTCTACAACGCTTTCAAGGCCGCCACACGGGCCGCCAAGGAACACGGCTCGCTGCTGCCGCCCAAGCACATCCTCAACGCGCCGACCAAGCTGATGAAAGCGGAGGATTACGGCGCCGGCTATCGTTACGACCATGACGAGCCGGATGCCTTTTCCGGGCAGGATTATTTTCCGGAGAAGATGGGCCGCCAGACCTTCTATGATCCGCCCGAGCGCGGCTTCGAGCGCGACATCAGGAAGCGGCTCGACTATTGGGCGAAGCTGCGCAAGGAGCGGGAATAGCGGGTTTGCGTGAGGCCGTGACCAGATCCGCCGATGGCATCCGGATTTTCAGCCGGCGCGGGTCGTGTCTTTTGCTGCGGGCGCGAATGGCGCGGCTTTCCGCAGCCGCAGAAACTGGTATGGTCTAAAGTTCAGATGCCAACTGGCTGGGGACGGCGAAAGCGTCGTCGGCTTCGAATTCCTGGTTGGCGATCTGGTTCCCAGGGAAAAATGGGACGAGCTTGGCCTGCCGGCGGTGCATTGACCTGATACCGGAAGGTTTTCACCAGGCAGCCAGCCGGCCACGATAGCAGGGCCGTTGTGTGGTAACCCAAAAAACCTTATCAAGGCGCACGACCGGGCGGTGGTCGTTGCCGTGATTTGGGCACTTCATTCGCAACAGGATCGCGCTTCGCGCGTGGAAAAATGACAAAAACCCTTCGCAAGTCTCTTCGCAAATTCGCCATTGCCATCCCGCTTCTCGCCCTTGGCTTCTATTTCATTCCCATCCTGACGACGATCTTCATCATCTGCGGCCTGATCGACGTGCTGCGCAACGACCGCAAGGATCTGTCGCTGTTCTCAGGCTATTTTCTCGGCAACGGCCTGTTCACCTGGCTGCTTTCGCCGTTCAATCTGCTGGTCGACCTCTTGTGCTACAGAAATCCGGGCGTCTGGAAGCTGGAGCAGTTTCCCGCCGACTATCAGCGCGAGGTCAACGAGGTCCTGGACATCTTCAAAGCGCGCAAGGACGAGATCATTGCCGACATCGACGCCAATTTCGGCGCCGGCCGGCGCGGCATGTATGTCTACCAGTGGTACGGCAAGCACAGGATCGATAATGTCGCCGAGTTCAACAAGGATTTCAAATATATCAAGACCATAGCCGTTTCCGTCTTCAGCAAGCGCGAATCGACGTCCTGGCATTTCGGCCCGCTGCGGCTCAGCCTGCGCATCCTCTACAATCTGATCCCGGTGAAGTCGGAGATTTTCGTCGAGTGCGGCAACGTCAAGAATTACTGGTACGACAATCCGCTGTTCATCTTCGACGACACGCTGCTGCATCGCTCGGTCAACGAGTATGACGGCCGCCGCTACTGCGTGTTCATGGACATTATCAGGCCGTCTCCGGTTCCCCGTCTCATCGCGGGCATGCTCGCCATCGTCTCGGTCAGCGTCGAGCGCATCAATTCCATGTTCTACAAGAACTGGAAGATGATCGGCTCGACCAAGCCGAAAAATGCCGGGACGACCTGAGCTTTAGAGAACCGGCGCTGCCGGCGGCATTTGGGTGCTCCGCATGTGAGATTTGGCCCATCCTTGTGGCCGCTCATGCGCCGGAACGGCTCCTGGCTGCATGAACGGCGGCCCCGGGCTGACTTTGACAGTTCTGCCTCTCCCCTCCTGGCGGCTTCAAGTGACGAAGAACAGATCTCTCGGATTTTGGGCAACGACCTATGTGTGCACCGCTCTGCTGGGAGTTGCTCTTGCTCTCACCTATGTAGGGCTTGAACAGCCTGTCTATTACTGGGACTTCGCTGCCTATTTCGACACGTTCAGCCAGCAAGGCACGCTCTTGGTTCAGAGCCCTCTCGAATGGCTCAGCCACCTGAGAACCTCGATAGCCACGGATGACTACAGTGCGGCGATCCTGGTGCCGCTGATGCCGTTTCACATCATTTTTGGCGATTCGAGGTTTTCCTACATCGCCGGAACAGTCGCTGTTTATCTGGTCCCGACCGCTCTTCTCATCGGCAGAATAAGCTATCTGGAGGCGGCGACCGGAACATCTTCATGCCGAAGCTGGCTCACCGTATGGATTGCGGCCTTTCTCTACACGCCCTTCTGGGCGGCGACGCTCCGTGGGTTGCCTGACATTGCCGGCTGTTTCGCGCTTTGCGCGGCAACCTATTTTCTCTGGAAATCGAGGTTCCTGACCCATGAACCGGTGATCAGCGGAATACGTGTCGGCGTATGCCTGTGGTTGGCATTCGTGCTGCGCCGCTGGTACGCCTATCCCGTCATCGGGGTCGGAATTTCCGCAGCCTTCTTCTGTTTTCTGCAGGCGAAAGACCGGGACTTTCCGGCACTCCGCAATGCCGCCGTCGGGAGCCTGTGTGCGATCCTCGTGGTATCGGAGCCGCGCTGACCTTCCAGCAACCCCTGATCCTCAAGATACTGGGAACCAGCTATGGCGACCTTTACAGCGGATACAAGACAAACTTCGGTTCACAGCTTGGCCAGGTAGGATCGCGGCTCAGCTATGTGAACTGGCTGTTGATCGTATTTGGCCTTTACATCTCCATCATACGCCGAAAAACAGATTTTCCCTGTTCTGTGCCGTTGCTTCGGCACTCACCTTCGTCCTCTTCACCCGCATGCAGGACCCGGATCGCCATCATTCGGTGCCAGTATTTCTTTGGCTCTTTCCTGCCTACGCCCAGGCAATCGTTGCGATCGTTTCGATGCCGGCACTGAGATCGCTATGGTCGAACGCCGCGATAGCCGTTGCCGCCGGGCTGGCGTTTTTCGGTACTTTTTTCCCGACTGGCCGCCAGGTGCTGTCACCGATCAGCTACGTCTTTGCCAGCGAAGCCACGCTCCCGCTGCACCTCGACAATCTTCCAGAATACAGGCGCCTTATCGATGACCTTCTTGGAAAGATGGGACCTGAGGACCGGTTGTCGGTGTTTGCATCCAGCGGGATGATGAGCGATTCATTGCTGTATGAAATGGACAAGGACCTTTACCCTCGCATCGAGTGGGCTTGTCAGGTCGATAGTCGCGATCGATTCAGACCGGCGACGTTGAAGTCCAAATACGTTGTCGTGACCGACCCGCCCGTTATCCATCTGCAGCCGGGCGCGCAGCTCTGTGTCTCGATACCGGACCAATACATTGTCGAGGGCAAAGGCATCGCCGCAGCATACAGGCGCATCGCGGCGTACCAGCTGTCCGGCGACGTCAAGGGCTACCTCTACGAACAGGTGCGCCCAATCGGCAAAGCGGAGATCGATGACCTCTATAACGAGTTCAGGAAAAAATATCCGAGATGGGCAACGCCTGAGTGGTGACGAACTCGGCCGATCCGTGCGGTTGCGCGCGCAACAAGGGATTGACCGGGCAGCCGTGCGGGGGCAGTAAACGGTCATGTTCAATCTGCTTCTCGTCGTCGTCGGTGGCGGCATCGGTGCCGGAATTCGTCACCTCACCAACATCGGCGCATTGCGCCTTGTCGGCCCAAACTATCCCTGGGGCACGATGGCCATCAACGTCATCGGCTCCTTCGCCATGGGGCTGTTCATCGCCTCCATGATGCGCCGTGGCGGATCGAACGAGGTCAGGCTGTTCGTTGCTACCGGCATTCTTGGCGGCTTCACCACCTTCTCCGCCTTTTCGCTCGATTTCGCGACGCTGTGGGAGCGGGGAGCCACGCTGCCTGCACTGGCTTATGCCCTTGCCAGCGTCGTTGGCGCCATTATCGCCCTGTTTCTGGGACTTTGGCTCGCAAGAAGCCTGCCTTAGTGCTATTGCCGCGCCAAGAACAGGCCGAGCTTCGCTCGGGAAACGGATAAGCGACAAAAAACATGGCAGGCGTTGAACAGATCACGGTGGAGGCCGGCGAGGCGGGCATGCGGCTCGACCGCTGGTTCAAGACCCATTTCCCGGGCCTTGGTTTCGGCCATTTGCAGAAGCTTCTGCGCTCCGGCCAGATCCGTGTCGACGGCGGCCGGGTCAAGGCCGACACCCGTGTCGAGCCCGGCCAGATGGTTCGCGTCCCACCGCTCGAGGTCGACAAGAAGGGCGAGAGTGCGCTGACCGGCCACTCGATCCGCAACCAGGGCGATGCCGATGTTCTCGCCAAGATGCTGATCCATGAGGACCCTAAGGTTTTCGTCTTCAACAAGCCGGCGGGCCTTGCGGTGCAGGGCGGCTCGGGCGTCACCCGCAATGTCGACGACATGCTGGAAGCCTGGCGCAACCAGAAGGGCGAGAAGCCCAGATTGGTTCACAGGCTCGACCGCGACACTTCGGGTGTTCTGGTCGTCGCCCGTAGCCGGCTGGCCGCCATGAAGCTCTCGGAAGCGTTTCGCGCCCGCGAGACCAAGAAGACCTATTGGGCGCTGGTTAAGGGCGTGCCGCCCAAGCGCGAGGACAAGATCTCGACCTGGCTGATCAAGGAGCCGACGCCGGACGGTGACCGCGTGCGGGTCGCCGCGCATGGTGAAAAGGGCGCCGACCACGCTGTGTCCTACTACCGCATCATCGAGCAGGCGGCGCAGACGATGACCTGGCTGGAGATGGAGCCTTATACCGGCCGCACCCACCAGCTTCGCGTTCATGCCGCCCACATCGGCTGTCCGATCCTGGGCGATCCGAAATATTTCGAGGCCGACACCAACTGGGACTTTCCCGGCGGCATTCAAAACCGCCTGCATCTGCATGCGCGCCGCATCATCATTCCGCATCCCGACAAGGGCGTCATCGATGTCACCGCGCCAATGCCGCCGCACATGCGACAGAGCTGGAACCTGATCGGCTTCGACGACGCCAGCGCGGAGGACTGATCGTGAGCGGCGCCACCGACGGGCTCGCCACCGATACGCTTGATCGTCGCGACACGGTCGACATGGCCGCCGCCGCCATCATGGTCGGGCTGACCTTTTCCTGGGGGCTGAATTACGTCGCCGCCAAGATCTCCTACGCTGGCTATGATCCGGTTTTCCTATCGATCGCGCGCTCGATCATCGGCGGCCTGTGTGTCTTTGCCTGGTGCCGGTGGCGCGGCATCGCGCTTTTCACGCGCGACGGGACCTTGCTCGCCGGCATCGCGGTTGGCGCGCTTTTCGGCATCGAGTTCCTTTGCCTTTATGTCGGCCTGGAGCATACGACCGTTGCCCGCAACACGCTGCTGGTCAACACGATGCCGTTCTGGATGCTGCTCGGCGGCCATTTCCTGCTTGGCGAGCAGATCACGTTGAGAAAATTCCTTGGCCTGCTGCTGGCCTTTGCCGGTCTTGCCGCGGTGTTTTCCGACAAGCTCGGCGGCGGCGGAGACATGCTGTTCGGCGATCTCCTGAGCCTCGGCTCCGGATTCTTCTGGGCTTTGACCAACATCCTCATCAAGCGGTCGAAGCTGGTCGAGGCGAGCGCCGAAAAGCTTCTGCTTTACCAGCTCGCCGGGGCAGCGATCGTAGGCGTCTTGGTGCTGCCTCTCGCCGGCCCGCCCGTTCGCGATCCGACCGTGCTGCCGACTTTGGCGCTGCTTTTCCAGGCTGTCTACATCGTCGCCTTCACCTATGTGCTGTGGTTCTGGCTGCTGCGGCGCTATCCGGCATCAGGCCTGTCCAGTTTCACCTTCCTGTCGCCGGTTTTCGGCGTGCTGTGCGGCGCCATGTTCTTGAATGAGCCGCTGACCATGCGCATTTTCCTGGCACTTGGCCTAATTGCCGCCGGCCTGATCATCGTCAACCGGCCGGCGCGCAAGCTGACGCCGGTGTAAGAGAGACCTTCATGCGTGATATCCTCAACGACCTCGAAGCGGGCAAATATCTTTCCCATCCCGATCCGGTGCGTCGCGCCCAGATCCAGATGAAGACGCATCTGCCGAAGCGCTTCTACAAGGCCGCCTCTGTCGCACCTGTCGACAATGGGTTTGCCGTGCATCTCGACGGCAAGCCGGTGCGCACCCCGAGCAAGGCGCTGCTGGCGCTGCCTACCGAGGCAGCAGCAGTGCTTGTCGCCGACGAATTCGCCGCCCAAAGCGAGACCATCGATCCGGTGACCATGCCGGTGATGCGTCTCGTCAACACCGCCATCGACGGTGTCGCCAGCGACCCCCAGGCGGTGCTGGAGGATATCCTGCGCTTTGCCTCATCCGATCTGCTCTGCTATCGCGCCGACGCACCGCAAGGGCTGGTGGAGCGGCAGAGCCAGCATTGGGACCCGGTGATAAACTGGGTGAGGGGAACACTCGGGGTCCGCTTCAATCTCGCCGAGGGCATCATCCATGTCGAGCAGCCGCGCGAGACCATCGCCGTGCTGGGCAGCCATCTTGCCCAGCGAACAGAGCCGCTGCGGCTCGCCGCCATCCATGTGATGACGTCGCTGACCGGTTCGGCTCTGCTGGCGCTGGCTGTCGATTTCGGCGAACTCGATGCCGATCCTGCCTGGGCCGCTGCCCATGTCGACGAGGACTGGCAGATCGAGCATTGGGGGCAGGATGCGGAGGCCGTTGCCCGCCGCGCGGCTCGCAAGCGCGACATGATGGCTGCTGTCGGCCTGCTGGAAGCGCTCAAGCGCTAAGGAGTTTTCCCAGCTCGCCCGGATTCATCCCGCAGTGCACCTAATACCAAAGTCATAATCCCAAAGACGCGCTGCCTTTGGCAGGCGCTTTCTGTCATTTTTCCGAATGGCTGTCGTTGAGTCCGTGCTCGGAGGAGAACGCGGACGGTGTCGCGCAGCATCGAGAACGGGTCTCACGGGAGGATAACGCAATGGCAATCGCATCGACCGCCGGCGGAGCAAGCCGCGGCATGACGCGGGAGGAGAAGAAAGTCATCTTCGCTTCCTCGCTCGGCACCGTTTTCGAATGGTATGATTTCTATCTCTACGGCGCATTGGCCGGAGCGATCGGCGCGGCATTCTTCGCCTCCTATCCAGAGGCGACTCGCAACATCTTCACGCTGCTGGTTTTCGCCGCCGGCTTCCTGGTGCGCCCGTTCGGCGCGCTGGTGTTCGGTCGCATTGGCGATCTCGTCGGCCGCAAATACACATTTCTTGTCACCATCCTGATCATGGGCCTGTCGACCTTCCTGGTCGGCCTGCTTCCCGGCTCGGCGAACTGGGGCATTGCGGCGCCCATCATCCTGGTCGGGCTGCGCATGCTGCAGGGCCTGGCGCTCGGCGGTGAGTATGGTGGTGCGGCGACCTATGTCGCCGAGCATGCTCCCGACGATCGCCGCGGCTTCTATACGTCGTGGATTCAGACGACGGCGACGCTCGGCCTGTTCCTGTCGCTGATCGTCATCCTGGTCGTGCAGAATTCGCTGAGCAAGGAGGATTTCGCGGCTTGGGGCTGGCGTATTCCGTTCCTGCTCTCGGCCATACTGCTCGGCATATCGGTCTGGATCCGCCTGTCGCTTGCCGAATCGCCGACTTTCCAGCGCATGAAGGACGAGGGCAAGGGCTCCAAGGCGCCGCTGACGGAAGCCTTCGGCCAGTGGAAGAATGCCAAGATCGCGTTGCTCGCGTTGTTCGGCCTCACCGCCGGCCAGGCTGTGGTCTGGTACAACGGCCAGTTCTACGCGCTGTTCTTCCTGGCGAATGTGCTCAAGGTCGACCCACAGTCGGTCAACATCATGATCGCGATTGCGCTGGCGCTCGGCGCGGTCTTCTTCGTCGTGTTCGGCTGGCTATCCGACAAGATCGGCCGCAAGCCGATCATCATGGCCGGTCTCGCGCTGGCGATCGTCACCACCTTCCCGCTGTTCAAGGCGCTGACATGGGCCGCCAACCCGGCGCTCGCCACCGCCCAGCAGAACACGCGTGCGACGGTGACCGCTGCTCCGGGGGACTGCAAGTTCCAGTTCAATCCAACCGGAACACGCAAGCCTCTCACCTCGTGCGATATTGCGACGGACTTCCTGGCCAAAAGCTCGGTGCCCTATGATATCGTCACGACAGCGGCAGCGGGAACAGCGGCCAGCGTCAAGATCGGCGCCGAGACCGTGACGTCTTACGACGCCGTGGCGGCCGCTGATAAGGCTGCTCCAAGCGATGCGGCTTTCAAGAAGGCGATCAACCTGGCGCTTCAGGACGGCGGTTATCCGCTGAAGCGTGCTGCCGCCAAGGTTGCTGACCAAAAGCTCGACGCTTTTGTCGCGGCCAATCCCGAACTGAAGCTCGACGCGGCAGCCATTCGCGCCGGTGAAAAGGCAACTGTCCCGCTCGCCCAGGCGGTCAAGGACAAGCTGCTGACGGCCGATGAGGCTGCCGGCGCCACGGACGTGACCGTCTACAGTGTTCCGGCGGCCGGTGCGTTCGCGATGTTTGCCGACCCGGCGGCGGTCAACTGGGCAAAGGTCATCGGCATCCTGTTCATCCTGGTCCTCTACGTGACCATGGTCTACGGGCCGATCGCGGCGATCCTGGTCGAGATGTTCCCGACCCGCATCCGCTATACCGGCATGTCGCTGCCCTATCACATCGGCAATGGCTGGTTCGGCGGCCTGCTGCCGGCGATCGTGTTCGCGCTCAGCGCCTCCAAGGGCGATATCTACTACGGCCTCTGGTATCCGGTGGTGATCGCGGCGATGTCGCTGATCATCGGCATGATCTTCGTCAGGGATACGCTGGGAACCAACCTGCACGACAAGCAGTAGCTGACAGCTCCAGCATACAAAGATAAAGCCCGGCGCGAGCAATCGCGCCGGGCTTCCTCTTTTCAGGCCAATTATCCGTTGACGAGGGCTGCTGCCCCTCTGTGTCAGCTCTTGCGGCCCCGGGCCTCATCCTCGACGGCTGCCTCATGGTACCAGCCGTCGCCGAAGTCTGCGCGGGCACCACGCAGCGAGGCAAGCTCTGCCGCAAACTTAGCCCTTCCGCTCAAATTTGAGGCAGAGAGGCGCGCTGCCGCCGGGAACATCAGAATTTTGGCCGACGGTCGTGTGGAAATGATTTCCATGCCGGATTCCTTTCTTCCGCCGAACCTTTTCGATTCAACTTGGTCCAAAGATAAGGTCTGCAATCAAGTTAGGCAATATGCCTATGAAAAGATCAGTATTTGCACACTATTTGTGCAAATAACGATTGTGATGGATCCGGGCGCATTGCTTAGGCGCTCACCGACTTTCGAGCGGATGCCGCGTCAATTTTGCCGCACCCTCCGGACCAAGAATGGCACACGAATTGCATTTTAAGTGTGCGGCAGGCCGTCTGCTGACGGCAGACGCATGTCGACGCCGTTCAGTGTTCGGTGATCAAGCAACGAGAGGCTAGAATGACGAAATACAAGCTCGAGTATATCTGGCTCGATGGATATACCCCGGTCCCCAACCTTCGCGGCAAGACGCAGATCAAGGAATTCGCCGAATTCCCTGATCTTGAGCAGCTGCCGCTGTGGGGCTTCGATGGTTCCTCGACCCAGCAGGCCGAAGGGCACAGCTCCGATTGCGTGCTGAAGCCGGTTGCGGTCTATCCGGATCCCGCCCGCACCAACGGCGTGCTGGTCATGTGCGAAGTCATGATGCCCGATGGCGTGACGCCGCACGCATCCAACAAGCGCGCCACCATCCTCGATGACGAGGGCGCCTGGTTCGGCTTCGAGCAGGAATATTTCTTCTACAAGGACGGCCGGCCGCTCGGCTTCCCCGAGAGCGGCTATCCCGCACCCCAGGGCCCGTACTACACCGGCGTCGGCTATTCCAATGTCGGCTCCATTGCGCGCCAGATCGTCGAGGAGCATCTCGACCTCTGCCTCGCCGCCGGCATCAACCACGAAGGCATCAACGCCGAAGTTGCCAAGGGCCAGTGGGAATTCCAGATTTTCGGCAAGGGCTCCAAGAAAGCCGCCGACCAGATGTGGATGGCCCGCTACCTCATGCAGCGCCTGACCGAGAAGTACGGCATCGACATCGAATACCACTGCAAGCCGCTTGGCGACACCGACTGGAACGGCTCTGGCATGCACGCCAACTTCTCGACCGCCTATATGCGCGAAGTCGGCGGCAAGGCCTATTTCGAAGCGCTGATGGCGGCCTTCGACAAGAACCTGATGGATCACATCGCCGTCTACGGCCCGGACAACGACAAGCGTTTGACCGGCAAGCACGAGACCGCGCCGTGGAACCGGTTCAGCTATGGCATTGCCGACCGTGGCGCCTCGATCCGCGTGCCGCATTCCTTCATCAAAAGCGACTACAAGGGTTATCTGGAAGACCGCCGTCCGAACTCGCAGGGCGACCCCTACCAGATCGCCTCGCAGATCCTGAAGACGATCGCCTCGGTTCCGGCAAGCGCCCAGGTTTCGGCCGCCGCGTAAGCGTTTCGGACTGCATGACAAGAAGACCCCGGCGTTTCGCGCCGGGGTTCTTTTTTGGCCGTTACCCGGCTGACGGCATTCCTGGGAAAACATACCCAGAAAAAGTCAGGGAATTCACGCGATCGCAAATCGCCCGGGAGTTCTTGCCGCAGCCA
The DNA here is from genome assembly GCF_040321125.1 of Mesorhizobium sp. M0518. Taxonomy (NCBI): domain Bacteria; kingdom Pseudomonadati; phylum Pseudomonadota; class Alphaproteobacteria; order Hyphomicrobiales; family Phyllobacteriaceae; genus Mesorhizobium; species Mesorhizobium sp. M0518. The sequence continues at coordinate 363,182 of NZ_JAMYQY010000002.1, read as the reverse complement.
TGTGAGCCTCCGGCGATCACTCGCTATAAAGCCCGGAAAAGCGCCTTTTCCAGCCCTTATCCGGGGCAAAGGGCCTTCCATAAGCATCTGTTCATACAGCAGAATCGGCCATTCGCGGCCCAGCTTGCGACGTTGACAGATCACGCTACGGCATGCGTATTCGCAGGCCTTGGGGTTACGTCACGCAATGCTGTTCGGACGGGCGGGGTTTTCTGAACGGCGGCATTGGCGTGGGCGCCGGACGAGCGGTCACTGTAGCCTGAGACAGTGCTCCGCTCGCTCCTGGCTCCAACGTTGGCGACCGAGCGGCCGCCTTGATCTTCACTGGACATCGCCGAGTAGTGATTGAAGTCACCGGACCGACGCTCAAGCCGGCCGCTCCGATGGACCGTAGGTCCAAGAATCCGGGCATCGTGCGATCGCCGAAGACGAAAGGCGGATACGGGCGCGCATGCGGCTGCCGCGCAGGCGAGACATGCCGGTCGGCTGGCAATTCCTATTGGAGCGCAGCAAAAAGCCCTTGAAAGAGGGAAGTCTTTCAAGGGCTTGGTTATGGCGAATCTTAGGCTGAGATTGAAGCCTCAGACGGAGTAGTACATGTCGTATTCGACCGGATGCGGGGTCATTTCGAAGCGCATCACTTCGGCCATCTTCAGCTCGATGTAGCTGTCGATCTGGTCGTCGTCGAAGACGCCGCCAGCCTTCAGGAAGCCACGGTCCTTGTCGAGGCTCTGCAGGGCTTCTCGCAGCGAACCGCAGACGGTCGGGATCTTTTTCAACTCCTTCGGCGGCAGGTCGTAGAGATCCTTGTCCATCGGCTGGCCGGGATGGATCTTGTTCTTGATGCCGTCGAGGCCGGCCATCAGCAGGGCGGAGAAGGCGAGGTAGGGATTCGCGCCCGGATCGGGAAAGCGGACCTCGACGCGCTTGGCCTTCGGCGACGAGCCGAACGGGATGCGGCAGGACGCCGAGCGGTTGCGTGCCGAATAGGCAAGCAGCACCGGCGCTTCATAGCCTGGCACCAGGCGCTTGTAGGAGTTGGTCAGCGGGTTTGTGAAAGCGTTGATCGCCTTGGCATGCTTGATGACGCCGCCAATGAAGAAGAGGCAGTTTTCCGACAGACCTGCATATTCATTGCCGGCGAAGGTCGGCTTGCCGTTCTTCCAGATCGACATGTGGACGTGCATGCCCGAGCCGTTGTCGCCGAAGATCGGCTTCGGCATGAAGGTGGCCGTCTTGCCATAGGCGTTGGCGACCTGGTGGACGACATATTTGTAGATCAGCATCTTGTCGGCGTTGCGCACCAGTGCGTCGAACTTGATGCCGAGTTCGTGCTGGGCCGCCGCCACCTCATGGTGATGCTTTTCGACGCGCACGCCCATCTCGGCGAGCACGGTCAGCATTTCCGAGCGCATGTCCTGCGCGCTGTCGATCGGCGGCACCGGGAAGTAGCCGCCCTTGACGCGCGGACGGTGGCCGAGATTGCCGGTCTCGTAGTCGGTGTCGTCGTTCGACGGCAGCTCGGTGGAGTCGAGCTTGAATCCGGTGTTGTAGGGATCGGCCTTGTATTTCACGTCGTCGAACACGAAGAACTCGGCTTCCGGGCCGACATAGATGGTGTCGCCGATACCTTCGGCCTTCATGTAGGCCTCGGCCTTCTTGGCCGTACCGCGCGGATCGCGGTTGTAGGATTCACCCGAAACCGGATCGAGGATGTCGCACAGGATGACCATGGTCGACTGCGCGAAGAACGGGTCCATGTGGACAGTGTCCGGATCGGGCATCAGCACCATGTCAGACTCGTTGATGGCCTTCCAGCCGGCAATCGACGAGCCGTCGAACATCACGCCATCGGCGAACATGTCTTCCTCGACCTCGATGACATCCATCGTCACGTGTTGCAGCTTGCCCTTCGGGTCTGTGAAGCGCAGGTCGACGAATTTCACGTCGTTGTCCTTGATCTGCTTCATGATGTCCTTGGCTGTCGTCATGTCATGTATCCCTGTTTGATGACGTTTTTTGTTGATGACGTTTTCAGGAGGATGGCCGGGTCAGGTCAGACCGCGTCCATGCCCGTTTCGCCGGTGCGGATTCGCACAACTTCCTCGATATTGGAAACGAAGATCTTGCCGTCACCGATGCGGCCCGTCTGGGCCGCCTTGCGGATGGCCTCGATCGCACCTTCGACCGCGTCGTCGCCAAGGACGACTTCGATCTTCACCTTGGGCAGGAAGTCGACGACATATTCGGCGCCGCGGTAGAGTTCGGTATGGCCCTTCTGACGACCGAAGCCTTTTGCCTCGGTGACAGTGATGCCTTGCAGTCCGGCCTCCTGAAGCGCTTCCTTCACTTCGTCCAGCTTGAATGGCTTGATGATCGCTTCGATCTTTTTCATGTAAAAAGTGGCCTCCACTGCCAAAAAAAACGGGTTGTGAGCCCCCGCTTGCGCCTCCATCAAGCACGAACTGTGCCAATTGGACGGATCTGAAGCGGTCTCATACGATTTCAAAGCCGCGCCGCGCCGGGATGCAAATTCACGTCATTCGCTGTACCGGAAGCGGCATGGGCTGCCGGAGCCTACACAGCGCCGCCACCTGCGTCCGCACAAAAATTAGGCATATCGCCTATCCCTCAGGCAATTTGGTGTCTGCGATGCCAACATGCCAACGATATGGCCGCAGATCTCGGCAACTCCCCCTTGTTTGCTTCGGATCGAAAATTGGACAATGCTTGATCGAATGCGGATCGGCAATCCATGAGCAACGAACTTCTTGTCCCCGCCGAAATGAGCGAGGCGGATCGGCTGACGATTGCCGCCGGGCCCGCCGATGGAATCAGCCTGATGCGGCGCGCGGGCGCAGCGGTCGCGGCCGAGGTTCTCAAGCGCTATCCGTCGGCAAAGCACATCCATGTGCTGTGCGGGCCCGGCAACAATGGCGGCGATGGCTATGTCGTCGCACGCCTCCTGGCCGGCAGCGGCGTCGGCACAACGATCTGGTCATCCGGAGCGCCGAGGCCGGAAAGCGATGCGGCGCTCGCCGCCGCGGAATCACTGATCAAGTCCCGGCCGCTGTCTGATTTCGACGCCGAGTTCGGCTCGATCGTGATCGACGCGCTCTATGGGGCAGGGCTGTCCAAGCCGCTTTCCGGCGATGCCGCGAAAGCTGTCGATACCGTGACAGCCCTGCGCCTGCCTGTGGTCGCGATCGACCTGCCGTCGGGCGTCTCAGGTGCCAGCGGCGAAATATTGAGCAGGGCGTTTCGCGCCGAACTCACCGTTACCTTCGCCCGGAAAAAGCCCGGCCACCTGCTGCTGCCGGGGCGCGGGCAATGCGGTGAAATCGTGCTCGCCGATATCGGCATCGATGACGGCATCATCGCCCAACTCGCTGTCTCGACCTTCGAAAATGTGCCGGACCTGTGGTTGCAGGAATTTCCGGTGCCGGCGGTGGACGCGCATAAATACAAGCGCGGCCATGTCGGCGTCTTTTCCGGCGGCCCGAGTGCTACCGGCGCGGCGCGGCTGTCGGCGATGGCCGCCGCGAGAAGCGGGGCAGGGGCGGTCACCGTGCTGTCGCCTGGCAATGCCCTGCAGGTGAACGCGACACACCTCACCTCGATCATGCTGCGAGAGGCGGGGTCACTCGAGGAGGTGCAGGAATTTCTGACGGCGCGCCATCCCGAGGCGCTGGTGTTTGGACCGGGGCTCGGGCCAAAGCCCAAGGTCGGCGATTTCGCCCTGCAACTGATCAAGACCTTGGCGGAGGGTGCACGCGCATCGCAAACCGCAAACCACGGAGGAGCGATCGTGCTTGATGCTGACGCCATTACATCTATGGCCCATCAGCCGCAGTCGCTGTTCGAAGCCGCCCGTCACCTGAACGCGCCAGCGTTGGTGATCACGCCGCATGAGGGTGAATTCGGCCGCTTGTTCCCAGATATCGCCGGGGACAAAACCATGTCGAAATTGGACAAGGCGCGGGCGGCCGCAGCGCGGGCCAATGCCGTCATCGTCTACAAGGGCGCCGACACGGTCATAGCAGCGCCCGATGGCAAAGCGGCGATCAACTCCAACGGTGCACCGTGGCTGGCCACAGCCGGGTCAGGCGACGTGCTGTCGGGCATCATTGCCGGTTTGCTCGCACAAGGCATGCCGCCCTTCGAGGGCACCTGCGCGGCGGTGTGGCTGCATGCCGAAGCCGGCAGCCGGTTCGGACCCGGCTTGATCGCCGAGGATCTGCCGCTGGCGCTGCTGCCGGTGTTGCGTGAACTCTTCGACGCGCGCATGGCCGTTCCATGAACCGCGCCCTGGCTCTGCTGCTTGCCACAGTCTTTGCCGTCTTCGTGGCGTCGACGGCGCGCGCCGAGGGCCCTGTGATCATCGTCGACGATCCGGCGGTGCTCGCCGCACTCGATGCCAAGGGTTTCGGTTTCGCCGATGTTTTGGGGGTCGACGGCGAGGACGGTCTAAAGACGCTTTACGACGAGGCACCCGCCTATCACGCCATCGTCGACATCGTTGCCTCCGATGTTGCGGCGCTGCGGGCCGAGATAAAGGCCGGCGGGCGGCCGCTCTACGAGGTGACAGACGGCAATGTCGGCCGCATCATGGACATGCGCTGGCTGAAGACCGATGCCGCGCGCTTCCGGCTGGTCGGCGTCGTCAACCGGCTCGACCGTCGCGATTTCACGCTGCTGCAAGGCGACAGGAACTGCGGCGAGGTGCGCTTCATCTACCGCCTGGCCTACAGTTTTCGCAAGAACGGCAAGCTGCTGGCATCGCGCCTGCCGTTCAATTTCAATGCCGTCTACAGCGCGGTGCCCGATGCCGACGGCGGCTGCGTCGGCACTGCCGGACGCTGGACGCCACAGCTTGACGAGAGCGTCGATGCCGGCTGGCTGACCGGCGGGCCGCTGGAGAAGGCCGGGCTGACCTTCAAGCAGCTGGAGCTCAACGCGCAGGTGGTGCGCTTTCCCTCCGGACAGGAAACCGAGTTCGGCGGGCAGGCGGCCTATCTCATGCGGGTATTCGGCATCGATGGCGCTGCTATCAGCGAGAAGCCGCTGGAGAACACGCCCGACACCGCACGGCTCTCGCAGGACGCGGCGCTGAAAGCACGGCTTGCCGCCTATGTCGGCGCCAATCTGCCGGCGGTCGATGAAGGCGTTTATGAAATTCCCGACGAGTTCCTGGCCAGAAAGATCATTTCATGGTCGACCTTCGGCAGTGCGCGGCAGGCCAATCACCCGTTTACGCAATTATTCCAGCCCAAGGAATTCGCACCGCTCGATTATTCCGCGCTGAAACTGGTGCGCACGCCGGAAGCGCTGGTCGAGCGGCTGGACAATGGCGCCTGCCAGGGTTGCCATCAGGCTGGTTCGACCGCCGGTTTCCATTTCATCGGGCTAGACGACAAGACGACATCGCCGTTGAACCGCATCGAGGTCGGGGTTTCGCCGCATCTTCATGCCGAGATCCCGCGGCGCCAGGCGTGGCTGGCCGCCACGGCCGAAGGCAAGCAGCCGAACCGCTTCCGTCCGCTCTCCTTTGCGCCGCCGGCGGTCTGGACGAACGCCGGCGCGGTCGATTACGCGCCGGCGGAGATGGCCATGCCGTGCTTGATGCCGGACGATGCGGCTCGCTTCGGCGCGACCTGGCAGTGCAGCAGTGATACCATCTGCACGCCGCTGGCCACCGCTTCGGGCGTGCACACGAAACTGGCGCAATGCCTGCTGCCCAAGGACAGCGAAAAAATGTTTTCCGGCCATCCCTGCCTGACCGGCTCGATCGCCAGCAACGCGGCGCAGCCCTTCAACGACCGCTACAGCAGATCGGGCCAGTTCGCGGCCTTCGCCCAGGATGTCTCGCGCACCGCCTATACCTGTCGTCCGCCGAAGATCGGCGTGCCTGGAGGCATCGCCTATCGCGGCTGCGACGACAAGGACCGTGCTTTCGCGGCCTTCAAAGCCGGCAAGCCGACGCCGAATGAAATCTGCGGGCTGGTCGGCGGCAAGAAATTCGACATCTGCGTGGCCACCAACAATTTCGACCAATGTCTTGGCGGCGCTGTCAATCGCGGCAACCGGCCGGCGTGTTCGGCCGATCATTTCTGCCGCGAGGACTATATGTGCCAGTCGCTGCCGCCGGACACGCCGGGCATCGGCAAGGTGAAAGGCATCGGCTTCTGCTCGCCGACTTACTTCATCTTCCAGATGCGCATCGACAACCACGCAACGCCATGGGGCAGCCCTGTCCGTGCCACGGTGGGAGCGGGGTTTGGTGCGGCGGAAGAGGAGTGAGCTGCCCGACAGTTACCTCGGATAGATGCCCAGCCACACCTCACAGCGGGATGTTGTCGTGCTTCTTCCAGGGGTTCTGCATGTCCTTGTTGCGCAGCATGCGTAGCGCGCGCGCGATGCGGCGGCGGGTCGAGTGCGGCATGATCACCTCGTCGACATAGCCGCGCTCGGCGGCGACGAAGGGCGACAGGAAGCGATCCTCGTAAGCCTTTGTGTGGGCTGCGATCTTTTCGGCGTCACCGATGTCCTTGCGGTAGATGATCTCGACCGCGCCCCTGGCGCCCATCACCGCGATCTGCGCCGTCGGCCAGGCATAATTCATGTCGCCGCGCAGATGCTTTGACGCCATCACGTCATAGGCGCCGCCATAGGCTTTGCGGGTGATGACGGTGATCTTCGGCACGGTGGCCTCGGCATAGGCGAACAGGAGTTTCGCGCCATGCTTGATCAGCCCGCCATATTCCTGCGCGGTGCCGGGCAGGAAGCCGGGGACATCGACGAAGGTGACGATCGGGATCGAAAAACAATCGCAGAAGCGCACGAAACGGGCCGCCTTGCGGCTGGCGTCGGAATCGAGCACGCCGGCCAATACCATCGGCTGGTTGGCGACGAAGCCGACGGTGCGGCCCTCGACGCGCCCGAACCCGGTGACGATGTTCTTGGCGAAGTTCTGCTGGATCTCGAAGAAGTCGCCTTCATCGGCGACCTTCAGGATCAGTTCCTTGATGTCGTAGGGCTTGTTGGCGTTGTCGGGAATCAGCCGGTCGAGCGACAAATCATGGTCGGTGACCGACTGGTAGCATTCGATCTCGGGAAGCTCCGACGTGTTGGAGGCCGGCAACAGGTCGACCAGCCGGCGCATCTGCAACAGCGCCTCGACGTCATTGTCATAGGCGCCGTCGGCGATCGAGGATTTCGTCGTGTGGACGGAGGCGCCGCCGAGGCTCTCGGCGGTCACCGTCTCGTTGGTCACGGTCTTCACCACATCCGGCCCAGTAACGAACATGTAGGAAGTGTCGCGCACCATGAAGATGAAGTCGGTCATGGCAGGCGAATAGACGTCGCCGCCGGCGCACGGTCCCATGATGACGGAAATCTGCGGAATGACGCCTGAGGCCAGCACGTTGCGCTGAAAAATCTCGGCATAGCCGCCGAGTGCTGCCACGCCTTCCTGGATGCGCGCGCCGCCAGCATCGTAGAGGCCGATGATCGGCGCCCGGTTGCGGAGCGCCATCTCCTGCACCTTGATGACCTTCTCGGCATGCGCTTCCGACAGCGAGCCGCCGAATACGGTAAAGTCCTTGGCGAAGAGGTAGACCGGGCGGCCGTTGACGGTGCCCCAGCCGGTGACGACGCCGTCGCCGGCGATCTTGGTGTTCTCCATGCCGAAGTCGGTCGAGCGGTGCTCGACATACATGTCGAATTCCTCGAACGAGCCCTCGTCGAGAAACACCTCGATGCGTTCGCGCGCGGTGAGCTTGCCCTTCTTGTGCTGGGCATCGATGCGGACCTGGCCGCCGCCCATGCGGGCGATCTCGCGGCGGCGCTCGAGTTCCTTGAGAACGTCTTTCATCGATTACCTCCCAAGCCAGCGGCATTTCGTCGTAATCGTGCCGGCAAGCGAGCGCAAGCGGCGCTTGCGCCACGGGCTTTGCTGCGCTGCAACATGAAGCCCCTTGCAATTGAGGGCGAACTCAGCCATATGCAGCCCATAGGCGCTTGGGCCGGGAACGAATCCGGCCTTCTCGACGAATGAGACTGGTTGCGTCTGTTTTCCCTCTTTCCGGTATATCGGCCCTTTTTCCGGTAAATCACAAAGCGGCGAAAAAGCCCCGTGGCATGATGCCTGCGGGCACGACAGCGCAGCCGAGTGGACGAACCCGTCCGCCCGCCTTGTCGTTCATCACAGATTTTTCGACGGCAGGTTGCGCCCTGCCGCCATCGATGTTTGCGGCCAGAAGCCGCGTGAAAGAAGATTATTTTGACCAACGAAAACACTTTGCCCGGTAGCGCTGCGGAACTCACGGGTTTCGCGGCACTGGGTATTACGGGCGCGCTGCTCAAGGCCACCCACAACGCCGGCTTCGCCGAGCCGAAGCCGATCCAGGCACAGGCGATCCCGCCGCAGATGGAAGGCCGTGACATTTTCGGCATCGCCCAGACCGGCTCCGGCAAGACTGCGGCCTTCGCGCTGCCGATTCTGTCGAAGATCATTGCGCTTGGCACCAAGCGCCGGCCGAAGACGGCACGTGCGCTGATTCTGGCGCCGACGCGCGAACTCGCCGTGCAGATCGAAGACACGATCAAGATCCTCGCCAAGGGCGCGCATGTCTCGACCGCGCTCGTGCTCGGCGGCGTGTCCCGCTTCAGCCAGGTGAAGAAGGTTGCTCCCGGCGTCGACATCCTGATCGCCACGCCCGGCCGGTTGACCGACCTGGTGCGTGAGGGCGACCTCGTGCTTGCCGACACCAAATGGCTGGTGCTGGACGAAGGCGACCGCATGCTCGACATGGGCTTCATCAACGACGTCAAGCGCATCGCCAAGGCGACCGCGCCCGACCGTCAGACGGTGCTGTTCTCGGCGACCATGCCCAATGAAATCGCCGAACTGGCCAAGGGCCTGCTGAAGAACCCGATTCGTGTCGAAGTCGCGCCGCAAAGCACGGCGGCGGCCGAGATCGTGCAGGGCGTCGTCTTTGCCCGCACCAAGCAGAAGCGCCAGGTGTTGTCGACGATGCTCGCCGACGAGGCGATGAAGTCCGTCATCATCTTTTCGCGCACCAAGCATGGTGCCGACAGGGTGACCAAGGACCTCGAGCGCGATGGCTTCAAGGCCGCCGTCATCCACGGCAACAAGTCGCAGAACGCCCGCCAGAAAGCGCTGAACGATTTCCGCGACGGCTCGGTGCGCATTCTGGTGGCGACCGACATCGCGGCGCGCGGCATCGACGTGCCCGGCATCAGCCATGTCGTGAATTTCGACCTGCCTGATGAAGCCGAGAGCTACGTCCACCGCATCGGCCGTACCGGCCGCAACGGCATGGACGGCATCGCGATAACGCTTTGCGATCCTTCCGAGAACAGCAAGCTGCGCCAGGTCGAGCGCATCATCCGCACCAAGCTGCCGATCGTTGCCGACCATCTCGGCAGCCCCGATCCGCTGCGCAATCCGGCTGAAAAGAACGAGCGCTTCGAGCCGGCCAATGACCGCAACGACCGCAATGGGCGTCGCGACGGCAGGCGGCCCGGTGGCGAGAACAAGGGCAACGGCTTTGGCAAGAAGCGCTTCGGCGACAAGCCGGCCTTCGCCGGCGAGCGCAAGCCGGATGGCGCCAAGCCGGCCTTCAAGGGCAACAACAAGCGCCGCTTCGGCGGCAAGCGCCCGGCGGCGCGGGCTGCGTAAGTAGCCAGCGTTGTAGTCAGTCAAGCTCAGGCTGGCTGATTGCCGGGACAGACCAAGGAAAGGGCGGCTGAAGCGATGCTTCGGTCGCCTTTTTCGTCCGCCTACTTCACCACCGCTTCGATCCAGACGGCGATCCTTTGCGCCAGAAACGCCGTGGTCGATGGCGACAGCGCGTCGCCGGCAATGACGTGATTGTCCGGGTCGCCGGTGTCGTCGACCGAAACCAGTTCATGCGGCGCACCCCAGCGCCCGGCAATCTCGCGGGTGCGGTCGGCCCACACCACTTTGTCCGAATCAGAAAAGATGAACAAAGCAGGGATGGTCGCCTTCTCCACCGGCGCGCCATAGGCAAGCTCGGTCAGCGCCTGCATCGGCAAGGTTGCTTCGATCGGATAGCGGGTGGTCCAGAATTTTTCATGCAGCGCGTTCCGCGGCACGAAGCTGTGTTCCTTGCCGGCGACCAGCCTGGCGATCTGTTTGCCCCACGGCATGGTCAGGATCTCGGCGCCCGAAGCCTTGACGCCGAAATTCGGCGAGATGAACGCGATCGCCGCCACCCCGTCCGATGCACCGGACTGCGTTGCCGCCCAGACCGCCAGCGAGCCGCCGGTCGAAGTCGAGATGACGATCACCTTGTCGCCGATCGCCCGGCCAATGGCGAGTGCTTCCTCATAGTCGTTGATCCAGGCGTTGATGCTGCCTTGCGTCATCGCCGCGCCATCCTGCCCGTGACCGGTAAGGCGTGTGTAGAAGAGATTGGCGTCAAGCTGTTCCGCCACTTCGTCCGGCAGCGGGCGGATTTCGCCCTTCGATGCGGAAAAGCCGTGGATGTAGACGATCGACAGCGGGGTCCTAGCATGCACCAACGGATCGGCCCAGACGATCTCTTTTTCCAGCCCGTCACGGATTCCGGGGATGGCGGCTTCCGCCTTTGCCACATAGGCCTGCGGATCGTCAGCAATGAGCGAGGGATCGAAACGGATCGTGGTGTCGACGCGAACGCGCGGGCCGAGCACGAAGGCCAGTGCGAGAATGGCGACAAGGCCCAGCACAGCAAGCACGATCCGTCGCCCCATCGCAGACTCCACGCAGCATTTGTCTCAACCATGGCGACGGCGGCCCGAAACGGGGAGCCTGCCAATTTCGCAGGCGTCCTATTCGATCGGCGGCTTGCGGTCGTAGTGTAGCGGCCGCGCCTTCCAACTGGTCATCAGGCTGATAAACCCTCTGCACAGCGGCCTCGGCAGCAGGCCGAGCAGTTTCAGGGGCCAGCTTGTCCGGCGCGGGAAATGGACTTCGAAGCCGCCGGACTTGATGCCCCGCGCCATGCGTCGCGACGCGCGGCTGACCGGCATCAGTCCCGGCATCGGCAGCATGTTCTTCTCGGTCAGCGGGGTGTCGATGAAGCCGGGATTGAACACCTGAATGCGTACGTTCATCTTGTCGAAATCATACTTCAGCGACTCGGCCAGGATGTTGATGGCCGCCTTGGTGCCGCCATAGGCGGCCGTTGTCGGCCAGCCGAAATAGGATGTCACGGAGCCGACCAGCACGACATGGCCGCGCGCCCGCACACGCATGCGTTCGACCGCGGGCACGAGGCCGTTGATGATGCCGAAATAATTGACCTCGAAGGACCGGCGAAAGTCGTTGACGACAAGATTCTCCCCCGGCGTCGAAATGTAGTTCCCGGCATTGAAGATGGCGAGCACGATGGGACCGAGCTCCTTCTCGATCGCGGCGACGGTTCTTGCCATGCGCGGCTCGTCGGTGACATCGCAGGGAAAGGCCGTGACGCTGCCCGGCATCTGCGCGGTCTCGACGACAAGCGTGTCGATCGGATCGTCGTCAAGCGCCGTCACCGCGACGGCATAGCCCTGGGAAGCAAGATCCCTGGCCAGGGCACGGCCGATGCCGCTTGAGCCGCCGGTGATCCAGGCGACGCCGTGCTTCGGGTTAGCCCGGTAGAGTGTCATGCTGCGCCCTGTCGACTTGTTGGTGCTTTGCTCTAGCGGTGAAGAAATCGAATGAAAAGGGTGCTTTTCATCGCCGTGCGGAAATGAACTGTGGGGCATGAAGGCGATGTTGAGAAGCGTTGGCGCGATAACAGTGCCGCAAATGCGACTGGACCAGACAAATTCTTGCCTTGAAACCGCAGCTTCGGGTTTCTAGGGTTTCGGCGCACCTACACAAGGAATCCTGAATGCCCCGTTCTGTGATCGACGCGATCGGCAACACGCCTCTGATCCGCCTCAACAAAGCTTCGGAACAAACCGGTTGCGAGATCCTGGGCAAGGCCGAATTCATGAATCCAGGCCAGTCGGTCAAGGATCGCGCGGGCCTGTTCATCATCCGCGACGCCGAGAAGCGCGGGCTGCTGAAGCCCGGCGGCGTGATCGTCGAGGGAACGGCGGGCAATACCGGCATCGGGCTGACGTTGGTCGCCAAGGCGCTCGGCTATCGCACCGTCATCGTCATCCCGGACACACAGAGCCAGGAGAAGAAGGACACGATCAAACTGCTCGGCGCCGAACTGATCGAAGTGCCGGCCGTGCCCTACAGGAATCCCAACAATTACGTGAAACTGTCGGGGCGGCTGGCCGAGCAACTGGCAAGGACCGAGCCCAACGGCGCCATCTGGGCCAACCAGTTCGATAATGTCGCCAACCGTGACGGCCATATCCGCACCACGGCGGAGGAGATCTGGAGCCAGACCGGCGGCCAAGTCGACGGTTTCGTGTCGGCGGTCGGCTCCGGCGGCACGCTGGCCGGCGTCGCCTCCGGACTGAAAGCCAAACGCCGGGATGTGAAGATCGCGCTCGCCGATCCGCTGGGGGCCGCGCTCTATTCTTTCTACACCAGCGGCGAGCTGAAGTCCGAAGGCAGCTCGATCACCGAAGGCATCGGGCAGGGGCGCATCACCGCCAACCTCGAAGGGTTCACGCCGGATTTTTCATTCCAGATCCCCGATGAGGATGCGCTGCCGATCGTCTTCGACCTGATCCAGGAAGAGGGCCTTTGCGTCGGCGGCTCGACCGGCATCAACATAGCCGGCGCGATCCGTCTGGCCAGGGAATTGGGTCCCGGCCACACCATCGTGACCATTCTTTGTGATTATGGCACGCGCTATCAATCAAAACTGTTCAACCCGGAATTCCTGCGCGAGAAGCAGCTGCCGGTGCCAGGCTGGATGGAGCTGAAGAGCACAATTCCGGTGCCGTTCGAAAAGGTCGCGTGATGGCAAACAGGACGGACGCCCTGTTTCGCGACGATGCCTATCTGCGGACGGCGGACGCGACAGTCGTTGCTGTGAACGATCGCGGCGGTATCATCCTCGACCGGACGATCTTCTACGCCACTTCGGGTGGCCAGCCGGGTGACACCGGATATCTCGAACGCGGCGATGGTAGCCGCATCGCCATTGCCGCCACCCTCACCGGTGAGACCAAGGACGAGATCATCCATGTGCCGGCGCCGGAGCAGGCGGTTCCGCAGCCCGGCGAGGCGGTGAGGCTGGCCATCGACTGGGAGCGGCGGCATCTCTTGATGCGCATGCACGCGGCTTGCCACCTGCTCACCGTCGTCTGCCCGTTCCCGATCACCGGTGCCTCGGTTTCCGAGGACGACAGCCGTGTCGATTTCGACGCTCCGGATGCCGGCTTCACCAAGGAGGACGTCACTGCCGGGCTGATGGACCTGGTGCGGGCCGATCATCCGATCTTTGTCAGGCTGATCAGTGACGAGGATCTGGCTGCCAATCCCGGCCTAGTGAAATCCAAGAACGTTCGGCCGCCGGTCGGCACCGGCAAGATCCGCCTGGTCTGTATCGGCGACAACGCCTCGGTGGACAGCCAGCCCTGCGGCGGCACCCATGTAAAGAGCACCGGCGAAGTCGGCGAAATCCACATCGGCAAGATCGAGAAGAAGGGCCGCGAGAACCGGCGCTTCCGCATCCGCTTTGGGCCGATGTCGGCAAACTGAACAGGACAGTGATCGCCAAAAAAGCGAGCAGGAGAACAAAATGGCCGAGGACAGCCCCTTCACCGTCGACGCAGACTGGCTGCAGCAACGTCTCGGCGAGCCGGGCCTGACGATCATCGACGCATCCTGGTATCTCCCGGCGCAGAAGCGCGATGCGCGCGGCGAGTATGAGTCGGCCCACATCCCGGGCGCACGATTTCTCGATCAGGATGCCGTTTCGGACCCGGATTCGCCCCTGCCGCATACCTTGCCGTCGCCGCAGCATTTTGCCCAGTATGTCGGCGCCATGGGTGTTTCGGCCGATGACACCATCGTCGTCTATGATGGTCCGGGTTTCTTCTCGGCGCCCCGGGCGTGGTGGATGTTCCGGGTGATGGGCGTCTTCCAGACCTATATTCTGGATGGCGGCTTCGATGGCTGGAAAGCCGCCGGCAGGCCGGTGACGGCTGAGCCGACCAAGATCGCGCCAAGCGTGTTTCATGCCGATTTCGACCCCGGGCGCGTCGCCAGCCTCGCCGACATGCGCCGGATCGTCGACACCAGGGCAAGCCAGATCGCCGACGCCCGGGGGCCGGGCCGGTTCACCGGCACTGAACCTGAGCCGCGCGCGGGTATCCGCTCCGGCCATATGCCTGGCGCGCGCAATCTGCCCTATTCGGCGCTGTCGGAAAATGGCGAGCTGTTGTCGAAGGACCGCCTGCGCAAGGTGATCGAGGAGGCCGGCATCGATCTGTCGAAACCTGTCGTCACTTCATGCGGCTCCGGTATTACCGCGGCGGTGGTGACGCTGGCGCTGGAAACGCTTGGCCATACGAACAACAGGCTTTACGACGGCTCCTGGACGGAGTGGGGCGGGCTTTCCGACACGCCTGTGGTGACCGGCAAGGAATGAAGACGATGGAAAACGGCACGCTGGAAGACATTGACGTCACGGTGACGTTCCTCGAGATGCATGTGCCGCCGGCCTATTCGCCGCCTGTGCCGTATAACCGTCAGGTCGCGCTGCTGAAGACCAAGGACATTCCGCTGCATTTCTACCGCTATCTGATGGACCGGGTGGGGCGCAAATGGCACTGGGTCAATGTGCTGAGACTGGATGACGACGAGCTTTCGGCCGGCATCCATCGCGAGGACCGCGACATCAGGGTGCTCTACCTCGATGGCGCCCCCGCCGGCTTCTTTGACCTCAAGCCGCATCTGCCGGAAGAAGTCGAGCTCGCCTATTTCGGCATGATGGAACATGCGACCGGGCAAGGCATCGGCCGCTGGTTCCTGGGCTCCGCGATCGCCGCCGCATGGTCGCATGGGCCGAAGCGGGTGACGGTGCAGACCTGCACGCTCGATCATCCGGCGGCTCTGCCGCTCTACCAGAAGCTCGGCTTCGCACCGGTGGCGCAAAAGAGGGAAATCGTCCATCCGCTGCCTTTCACCGAGCGCGCGGCCAGCGTCATGCGGCCCTAGCCGGAAGCTAATACCAGCTCGAATCTGAACCCGTCGTTCATCGGCCCTTCAGGCTGTTTTTGGCATGTTGCCGGCACCATCAATGCGGCCAAGGCCGAAGGAGACGAAGACATGCTGACCCGCCGTACACTTGCCGCCGCGCTGATCGCGGCAATTGCCATGCCAAGCCTGGCCGCAGCCCAGGCGACAACGCCTTCGGCCGCGACGATCGAGCGGAAGCTCGAGGCGGCGCCGCGTGTGAAATTGCGGCCGAACGAGCGCGTCACCATCCGCGAATTCAAGCGGCGCCCGGATTTGCGCCGCATGGCCCGCTCGATCGATATCCAGTCGATCAACTTCGCCTTCGGTTCGGCGGCCATTTCCAGTTCGCAATACGACAAGATCGAGACCATTGCCGACGCGCTGCGGCGCATCCTGCGCCGCGATCGCGGCGCCCGCGTGCTGATCGAGGGCCATACCGACGCCGTCGGCTCCTTCCAGTCGAACCAGGCCCTGTCCGAACAGCGCGCCGCTTCGCTGAAGCGCACGCTGGTGCGCGAATTCGGCGTGCCGGGTCATGCTCTCGAGACAGTCGGCTATGGCGAGGAGTTTTTGCTGGTGCAGACGCAGACCGAAAACTGGCAGAATCGCCGGGTGACGCTGCGCCGCTTCGACGATTTCATCCGTTGAGCCGCAGCTCCGACGGGACTTGATGAGAGCCGATCGCCGAGGGGCGACCGGCTCTTCGACATTTGGCAGGAATCGGGTGGGCGGCGAGGGTTCAAGGACATAATTTCCAGTCACGACACCGGAGATTTTTCCATGACCATCCAGTTCAAAGCTTTGCCGACCGAAGATGTCAGGACGTTGCAGCGCGGTGGCATCGATGCTTATGGCCAAATGCCCGAGCGAAAGATCTCCGACGGTGACGGCATGCCTTGCCGTCATTGCTTGAAGAACATAGGAGCCGGCGACGCCTACCTTGTTCTGGCATACAGGCCATTCCCGGGGCTTCAGCCCTATGCCGAAACCGGGCCGATCTTCCTGCATGCCGAGGAATGCGATGGTGCCGCTGAGAGCGGGGCGCTGCCCGAGGTTCTCGATAGCCCTGACTACATCGTGCGCGGCTATGGCAGGGATGATCGTATCGTCTATGGCAGCGGCGGCGTCATCCCGACCACGGCAATTGCTGCACGGGCCGAGACGCTGTTCGAACGCGACGAGATCGCCTACGTCCATGTCCGTTCGGCGCGCAACAATTGCTACCAGTGCCGCATCGAGCGCGCTTGAGGCTGAGATTAGCCCCTGGAAACAGTTGTCGTACTCCCGTCGCATATTCGCGATAGAAAGCCATTGTCGATCGATTTGCCGACCACGGATGAACCGGCGGTAAATCTCGACATCGAGGAAGCGGGGCTTTGGCTCCGCTTTTTTGTTGCGCGGGGGTATTCCGCGCAACAAAAAAGCCCGCCGGCATGGCCGACGGGCTGCAACTGTTTGGCTGGAGGGCCTTTTAGTTGAACTTGTACTTCGCGCCGAGACCCACGGTGTGGAAAGAGGAAGTCGCGGTAAGGGTGTCGTCAGGTGCGCCGAATTCCGAAGAAAAGTCCTTCTTGGCGAACTGCGAATAGCGATATTCGAGACCGACGGTAACGTTGCTGGACAGAGCCGTTTCAAGGCCGCCACCAACCGAGAAACCGCTGGAACCCCAGTCGAGAATGTCGCCGATCGGATCGGAAGCGTTCAGATCGAAATGCTGCCAGCTATAGCCGGCAAGCGCATAGGCAAGGGTCGATTCGTTCATCTTCATGCCGACGCGGCCCAACACATCGAACCCATAGTCGGTATCGACGTTGATCGATCCGCCGCCGAGCTCCAGTTCGGAAGTCATGCCGGAGTAGCGTGCATCGACCATGACGCCTGCGACCCAGCTGCCGAAGTCATGATCGTAGCCGACGTTCAGTTCACCAAAGGCACCTTCGCCACCGAGACCATTGAATTCCAGGTCGCCGAGCGGCGGAACGTTGATCTGATGCACGGATGCACCGGCGCCACCAGCGCCGCCGATGTAGAAGCCGGTCCAGTTGTAGGCTGGCGTCTCGAAGGCAGCACCGCCGCCGTTCTGCGCACCGAAACGGTAATTGGCTGCGATCTGGAAGGTATGGCGCGAGGTGTCAAGATTGAGGAGACCGTCCGGAACTCCGACAAGGCCAGCGTCGGAAAGAAGATCGTCCTTGGTCCCGAAGCGCGTATAGCGATACTCAGTCTTGATCGTCCAATTGCTGTTGATGGCCGTTTCGATGCCACCTCCGACAAAATACCCGCTTTGATCCCAATCAAAGTCGAAGCCGGCGTTCGTATCGAGCTTGTACTTCTGCCAGGAATAGCCACCCAGCACGTAACCCAGAGTGTTCGGCGTCAAGAGGTAGCCGAGACGCAGGCCAGCGTCGAAACCGTAGGTTTCCTTGATCGAAGCGTCGAACCCCGTAATGTCCAGCGTGGTCCCGATGTTGCCGACGTGAGCGTCCAGCAGACCTCCGATGAGGAACCGGGGCGAGACCATATAGTCATAGCCAACCGTCAGCTCACCATAGACGCCTTCGCCACCAATGCCGTTCAGCGAGATTGGAATAAAATCGCTGCCGAGCTTGTGTACGTTGGCACCGGCACCGACGCCAAAACCAACGTAGAGGCCGCTCCAGTTAAAGCCGGCAGCTTCTTCTACCGGTTGCACGACGTCAGCTGCATGAGCAGCAGACATCAAAGCTACAGCAGAAACAGCACCAAGAAGAAAAGATTTCGCGGATGTGCGAATGAACATATGCCCGTACCCCAATGAATAAACCCGGAAATGTCTCTAGCAGGGAGTCGGCCGGTACGGGAATGACAAATATGCAACAATGATGAGCAAAGTGCCGTTGCGTCACATCCTTCCACGCCATGCTTTGCCTGAAAAACAGGCTTGCAAGAAAAAACCCGCCGGCATGGAACCGGCGGGTTGGATTGAAAGAGGCTGTTTTCGCGAAAATCAGGCGGCGAGAACGGCTTTCGGCTCGACCAGTTCGTAGCCGAGCGCCTCCGCGACTGCCCGGTTGGTGATCTTGCCTTTATGGACATTGAGGCCGTTGCGCAGATGATGATCGTCGACCAGCGCCTTGAGGCCCTTGTCGGCAAGCTGCAGGCCATAGTGCAGCGTCGCGTTGTTGAGCGCGTGGGCCGAAGTGACCGGCACGGCACCCGGCATGTTGGCGACGCAATAGTGGATGACGCCGTCGACCTCATAGGTCGGCTCGGCATGAGTGGTGGCGTGCGAAGTCTCGAAGCAGCCGCCCTGGTCGATGGCGACGTCGACCAGCACCGAGCCTTTCTTCATGCCCGACAGCATTTCGCGCGAAACCAGTTTTGGCGCCGCGGCACCCGGGATCAGCACCGCGCCGACGACGATGTCTGCCGAAAAGCATTCTTCCTCCAGCGCCTCGACAGTCGAGTAACGGGTGTGGACGCGGCCGGCGAAGAGGTCGTCGAGCTGGCGCAGGCGCGGGATCGAGCGGTCGATGATGGTGACGTCGGCGCCAAGGCCGGCCGCCATCCTGGCCGCGTGCAGGCCGACGACGCCACCGCCGAGCACGGTGACCTTGCCGGGCAGCACGCCGGGCACGCCACCCAGCAGCACACCGCGGCCGCCATTGGCCTTCTGCAGCGCCGTGGCACCGGCCTGGATCGACAGACGTCCGGCAACTTCCGACATCGGCGCCAGCAGCGGCAGGCCGCCACGGTCGTCGGTCACAGTCTCGTAGGCGATTGCCGTCACGCCGGACGCAAGCAGGCCCTTGGTCTGCTCCGGATCCGGCGCCAGGTGGAGGTAGGTGTACAGGATCTGGCCTTCGCGAAGCTGCGCCCATTCGCTGGGCTGCGGTTCCTTGACCTTGACGATCATGTCCGACCTGGCGAACACCTCGGCGGCCGTCTTGGCAATCGTGGCGCCGGCGGCGCGATAGGCGTTGTCATCGGCGCCGATGCCGGCCCCGGCGCCGGTCTCGACCAGCACTTCGTGGCCATGGGCGACATATTCGCGGACCGAGCCGGGAGTGAGGCCGACGCGGTATTCGTGGTTCTTGATTTCCTTGGGGCAGCCGACGCGCATTTTCTTCTCCTGATCCGGCCCTTTGGGGTCGTTCCCTGTATGGATGGAGTGAACCACGAATCGTTGCGCAGGTGTTTGCGAATGCGCTTGCGCCAACCGGCCGGTTTCGATAATCGTTGCGCGAAATAACAAGATATTCGCAGGATTCACGAATAATGCCGCTCGACAGGATTGATATCGCCATTCTCGAGGCATTGCAGAAGGATGGCAGGATACC
Source organism: Mesorhizobium sp. M0518 (assembly GCF_040321125.1). Taxonomy (NCBI): domain Bacteria; kingdom Pseudomonadati; phylum Pseudomonadota; class Alphaproteobacteria; order Hyphomicrobiales; family Phyllobacteriaceae; genus Mesorhizobium; species Mesorhizobium sp. M0518. The sequence continues at coordinate 343,697 of NZ_JAMYQY010000002.1, read as the reverse complement.
CAACGCGGCACTTGCCGAAAAGGTCGGCCTATCGCAGTCGGCCTGTTCGCGCCGGCTCGACAATCTGGAGAAATCCGGAACCATCCGTGGCTATCATGCCCGGCTTTCCAATGCAGCACTTGGCCACCAGATGACGGCGATCGTGCACATATCGCTGTCGGGACAGTTCGAGAAGACGCTGTCGGATTTCGAGGCGGCGATCAAGCGCTGCCCGAACGTGCTGTCCTGCCATCTGATGTCGGGCGAATACGACTACATCCTGAGGATCGCGGCGAAGGATCTCGTCGACTATGAGCGCATCCACAAGGAATGGCTGTCGGCGATGCCGCACGTGACCAAGATCAATTCGTCGTTCGCCTTGCGTGAGATCGTCGACCGTACGGCCATGGGCATGAAGCCGGAGATGGCCTAGTTCCTCGACACAGAAGTTCTGACGGGTCGCTGCATAGACAAACCACCTGCCTTCGATTTGCGGAAACGGGCGTCACTTCGTCATCCACGGGCGGAGCAAGGAGTGTAGCGACGCAGCGCAGACCCGAGGATCCATGCCGCGACTTCAAAGCGTCACTACGGTGCAGAGTTCTGCTCGGCTGCATTCCTTGGTCAAGGTCACGGCATGTATCCTCGGGTCTCCGCGACGGAGCTTCGCTCCTGCTTCGCCCGTGGATGACGAAGGTGGGTGCCTTGGGTCAATCCCGAATGCCTCTGCGATCCATCGAGACGAACCATGACAACCTGGCTGCTGACAGGCCGCTAACCACCCTGTGGGGCCTGGGCTAGCTGACCGCCGTTACCACCCGATCCATCGGGATATCGTGCGGCTGCGGGTAGATGGTCGCGATGCGCTGCAATTCGTAGCCGACGCCGATGACCAGCGGCTTGAACGGCATCGCTGCCAGCGTACGGTCGAAGAAACCGCCGCCATACCCCAGGCGGTAGTTCTGGGGATCGATGCCGACGATCGGCGAGATGACGATGTCCGGCAGCACCGGATCGCCCTCGGCCGGGATCGGGATGTTCCAGACACCTTTCTCCAGCCGGTCGCCCGCTTTGTAGACGCGGAAGATCAGCGGCTGCCCCTTCTCGATGACGATGGGCAGGGCGGTGCGGCCGCCGCGTTCGTTTATGGACGCCATCCAAGGCCGCAAATCCGGCTCGCCACGAAACGGCCAATAGAGACTGACCATGCGCCCGGCGATCTCGCCGATCATCGCGTCGAGGCTTTCCGCAATGCTTTGCGACATTACCGTTCGGGCGTCGGCCGAAACAGCAAGACGCGCGGCGATCAGGCGTTCGCGCTCGGCTTTGCGCCAGCGTCTCACATCGGTCCAGTCGCTCGAAGGCGCACGGAATTGCGGATCGAGTTCGTGCATGAAACAGGGCGGCGAAGAATATTGCGCCGGAGCATCGTCGTCACGATCGTTGGCCATGCCTCACCTCATCGCGTGTTCGATGACGCTATAGCTCGCGATACGATACAACATGTGCATTCACGACATGCAACGACGAGTCTCGGGCACTGTCCATCTGTTGTTGCATTGCACAAAAATACCTACATCCAGGACAGGCAATCTTGCTATCGGGGTGAACGAAATGAACGAAGCTAGGCATCATGTCGTCGTTGTCGGCGCGGGTTTCGGCGGCCTCGAGTTCACCCGTGCACTTGCTGGCGCGCCGGTCCGTATCACCATGATCGACAAGCGCAACCATCACCTCTTCCAGCCGCTGCTCTACCAGGTGGCGACGACGGCGCTGGCCACTTCCGAGATTGCCTGGCCGATCCGCCACCTCCTGCGCAAGCGCAAGGATGTGACGACGCTGCTCGCCAATGTCACCGGTGTCGACCGCGCCGGCAAGCGCGTGCTGCTCGATGACGGCAGCGCGGTCGCCTACGACACGCTGGTGCTCGCCACCGGTGCCCGCCACGCCTATTTCGGCCATGACGAATGGGAACCGTTCGCACCTGGCCTGAAGACGTTGGAGGACGCCACCACCATTCGGCGCCGCATTCTCCTGGCCTTCGAACAGGCCGAACGGGAGACCGATCCGGCCAAACGCCAGGCACTGCTGACCATTGCGATCGTCGGTGGCGGCCCGACCGGCGTTGAGCTGGCCGGCACCATCGTCGAATTGGCGCATGACACGCTGCACGGCGAGTTCCGTAACATCGACACGCGGCAGACACGCGTGGTGTTGATCGAGGCCGGTGACCGTATTCTGGCCAATTTCGCACCGAAGCTTTCCGACTATGCCAGCAAGGCACTCGAGCGGCTCGGCGTGACGATCGAACTCGGCCGGGCCGTTACGCGTTGCGACGCTGACGGCGTCGTCTTTGGCGACAAGCATTTGGCGGCGAAGACAATCCTTTGGGCGGCAGGCGTTGCCGCTTCACCGGCCGCCGAATGGCTCGGCGCGGCCGCGGATCGGGCGGGCAGGGTGCTGGTCGAGCCCGACTTGAGCGTGCCGGGCAGCCCCGAGATCTTCGTCATCGGCGATGCCGCCCATGTGCTGCGGCCGGACGGACGGCCCGTTCCCGGCGTGGCGCCTGCCGCCAAACAGCAGGGCCGGCATGTTGCCGCCACGTTGAAGGCGCGGCTTGCCGGCGACACCAGCCCGCGGCCGTTCCGCTACCGGCATGACGGCGATCTCGCCACAATCGGCAAGCGCGCCGCCGTGATTGACTTCGGCTGGATCAAGCTGACCGGCTGGGCTGCCTGGTGGCTGTGGGGAGTAGCCCACATCTATTTCCTGATCGGCTTTCGCAACCGTCTTGCGGTTTCGTTGAGCTGGCTATGGATCTACGCGACGGGCCAGCGCAGCGCGCGACTGATTACCCAGGGCGACGACGACAAGGGCTGATTTCTTCACCCGGATCGTTCATCCGCCCGTCATCTGTTGCTGATCGAGTGGCGGGCTGATGCGCTCGACTTGTTGAATGGACTCGGGTGGGTTTCAGCGCGAAGTTCAGTTCTGGGCTGGGCTTTCACGTCGTTGAGGAGAAAACATGTCGCAACTGCTCCATCCCGTCTCCCGCCGCTCGCTGCTTGCGGGTGCCGCCGCCACAGGGGCGCTGATCATGCTGCATCCGTTCTCCGCCCGCGCTCAAGGTAACCAGGCGCATCTGAGGATCATGGAGACCACCGATATCCATGTGAACGTGCTGCCTTATGATTACTACGCCGACAAAGCGAACGACACGATGGGCCTGTCGCGCACGGCTTCCCTGATCGACGCGGTGCGCAAGGAAGCCGTGAATTCGATGCTGATCGACAATGGCGACCTGCTGCAGGGCAATCCGATGGGCGACTACATCGCCTACGAGAAGGGCCTGAAGGACGGCGACCTGCATCCGATCATGAAAGGCATGAACCTGCTCGGCTATGAGTGCTCGACGCTGGGCAACCACGAGTTCAACTACGGCCTGTCTTTCCTGGACAAGGTGCTGGCCGGCGCCAATTTTCCCTTTGTCTGCGCCAATTTGATTCGAGGCACCGAGCTTGCCGCGAACCCGCGCGACGACAAGCTCTACCTCAAGCCCTATGTCATCCTCGACAAGAAGATCAAGGACGGTTCGGGCGCCGAGCAGCCGATCAGGATCGGCATCATCGGCTTCGTGCCGCCACAGATCATGGTCTGGGATCTGAAAAATCTGGAGGGCAGCGTCAAGACGCGCGACATCGTCGAGGCGGCCAAGGCCTGGGTGCCGCAGATGAAGGAGCAGGGCGCTGACATCGTCATTGCGCTCTCACATTCCGGCATCGACGTGAAGCAGGGCGACATGATGGAGAACGCCTCGTTCTTCGTCGCCGGCGTCGACGGCATCGATGCGGTGTTCACCGGTCACCAGCATCTGGTGTTCCCCGGCAAGAAGGATTTCCAGTCGCTCGACGGCGTCGATACGCAAAAAGGCACGCTGCAGGGCAAACCCGCCGTCATGGGGGGCTTCTGGGGCTCGCATATGGGGCTGATCGACCTGATGCTGGAGCGCGACGGGTCGAAATGGAAAGTCGTTTCAGCCACCTCCGAGGCGCGGCCGATCTTCGAGCGCGTCGACAACAAGAACAAGCCGACTGTCCCGGACGACAAGCGGATCATTGCGGCCCTCGAGCAGGACCATCAGGCGACCTTGGCCTATGTGCGGCGTCCGGTCGGCAAGACCTCCGCGCCGCTCTATTCCTATTTCGCGCTGGTCGCCGACGATCCATCGGTGCAGGTCGTCAGCCAGGCGCAGACCTGGTACCTGAAGGATATTCTGAAGAACACGCAATGGAAGGATGTGCCGCTGCTGTCGGCCGCCGCACCCTTCAAGGCGGGTGGACGCAATGGCGCCGACTACTATACCGACGTGCCGGCCGGCGATATCGCCATCAAGAACGTTGCCGACCTCTACCTCTATCCGAACACCGTGCGGGCGGTTGAAATCACCGGTGCTGAAGTCAAGGAATGGCTGGAAATGTCGGCCGGCATCTTCAACCGGATCGAGCCCGGCAAAGCCGACCAGGCCCTCATCAACACCGACTTTCCGTCCTACAATTTCGACGTCATCGACGGCGTCACCTACAAGATCGACCTGTCGCAGCCGCCGAAATACGATGCCAAGGGCGGGCTGGCGAATGCTGGCGGCAATCGTATTGCCGACTTGATGTTCGATGGGAAGCCAATTGATCCCAAACAGAAATTCGTCGTTGCGACCAACAATTATCGGGCCGGCGGCGGCGGCAATTTCCCCGACATCAATGCCTCGAAGATCATCTACGAAGCGCCGGACACCAATCGCGACGTCATCGTCCGCTACATCGTCAGCGAGGGCACGATCAACCCATCGGCGGACGGCAACTGGTCATTCGCGCCATTGCCTGGAACCAGCGCCGTGTTGGAAACCGGCGCCAGGGCGAAAGATTTCATTGCGCAGGTGAAATCGCTGAAGATCGAACCGGCGGGCGAGGGCGAGGCAGGGTTTGCGAAGTACCGCATCCTTCTGTGATCACCGCTGTTCGAAGGGCTCTTTCCACGCCGTCACCGCAGCGTGGAACTACGCCTTGTAGATTACCTGGCGCACGTCGATGTAGCTGGCCCGGAACCCGGCCTCGCAATAGTGCAGGTAGAACTCCCAGAGCTTCTTGAAGCGGTCGTCGAAGCCGAGCGGGACGATCTTCTCCCATGACGCCCAGAACCGGTGACGCCATTCAGCGAGCGTGCGAGCATAGTCGTCCGGAAATACGCGCTCGCGCAGATGGGCAAGGCCATGATCCCTGCCGAGCGCCTTGAGGATAGACGGCGTCGGCAGCATGCCACCGGGGAAAACGTAGCGCTGGATGAAATCCGGCCTTGCACGATAGGTGTCGTAAGAAGCTTCGTTGATGGTGATGATCTGAAGCCCGGCGGTACCGCCGGGCTTCAGGCAGGCCTTCATCTTGCTGAAGAACACCGGCCAGTATTTCTCGCCGACCGCCTCGAACATCTCGATCGAGGCGATGCGGTCGTAGGTGCCGGTTTCGTCGCGATAATCCTGCAGCTTGATTTCGACCTTGTCGGCAAGGCCGGCCTTGGCGATGCGCGCCGTGGCGAAGTCGTGCTGCTCGCGGCTGATCGTCAGCCCGGTCACCCGGCAGCCGATCTCGCGCGCCGCGAATTCGGCGAAGCCACCCCAGCCGCAGCCGATTTCCAGCACATGGTCCTTCGGACCGATCCCTGTATCCTTCGCCAGAGCGCGATATTTGGCGGCCTGGGCGCCTTCCAGGTCGTTGGCACCGGTCGTGTAGAGCGCCGAAGAATAGGTCATGCTCGGATCGAGCCATTCCTTGTAGAAGGCGTTGCCGAGGTCGTAATGCGCCGAGATATTGCGTTTCGAACCGGTGCGCGTGTTCTGGTTGAACCAGTGGCGGACGCGCTGGACGGTGTTGATCAGCCAACTGGTGCCGCCCGCGATACGCTCGCCGATGACCGAATTGACCACGAACAGCTCCAGGAAGCTGGTCACGTCGGGGCTTTCCCAATCGCCGTCCACATAGGATTCGGCAACGCCGATCGTGCCGCCGGAAAAGGCGCGGCCGGGCAAGCGCCAATTCTTCAGCACCAGTTCGGCATCTGGGCCAGGTCCCTTGCCGCCGACGAGGACGGCACGGCCGTCCGGCAGCCTGACCTTGAGCGAACCGCGCGGCAGGTTCATCGCCGCCGACAGCACCATGCGCGCTTTCGCTGGAAGACCTTTCACGATCTCCGCGAAATTGAATTCATCGAGCCTGACCGCGTCGCTCAATGCTACGCCAAAATGTTCCTTTTGCGCCATCTCATGCCCCTGGATTTCCGCGGTGTCGGCGCAAATTGCCGGGCCACGGTTCTCTTGGATCATTCGCCAGCTTCGAACGCCGCCGCGACCGGTTCGTCGGCGAGCGGGCTCGAATGAAGTGCGCGCACCCTACCAGAGCTTCAGCGCTTCCCGGTGAATCCGTGCGACAATCTTCCACGTCATGCGGGGAAACTTCAAGGGGCAGGCTGCAACCGGGGCTGTGCCAAGCAGATTGCTCGCGCCGGCGGGCATCTGTGCCTTTGCACAGCCAAGGCGCAGCGCGTTAAAAAACGCCTATGGCCGCAGAATTCCTTGTGCGATAGATTTAGCCATGCGTTATGTAATCGTCATTGCCGCCATCGCGTTTTTCCTGATCTGGGACGGCATGTACAATCAGGGCCGGTATCTCGACACCACGGTGAGAGAACTTAGCCGCATTGTGCGATATGCTACCGGCAAGGTTTAGCTCCGGCGGCTGCAGCCGCGACATCCTTGTCGATTGACGCCAACGTCCTGCCGTCACAAAAGACCCCAGCACTTTGATCGAGGAGGCGGGGTTGATCCGGCATATCGTTTTCTTCAGCGCGCGGCGAAAAGAGGATGTCGAGGCTGTGCGCACCGGCTTGCTGGCGCTCGGCGACATTCCTCATTCCAGCCTTTTCGAGGTCACCTTGAACACCAAGGTCGATCCACTGTCCGATGAGGTCGACGTGGTCGTCTATGCGGAGTTCGCCGACGACGCCGCGCTGGCCGCCTACAAGGCGCACCCGCTCTATGCGCAGACCACCAGCAAGGTCAAACCGATGCGCGAACTGCGCTATTCCGCCGATGTCGTTGCCGGAAGCTGATGCCTTGTCCAGGTGGTGCCTTTTTCGAAGTCCGGTGAACTGACGTGGGCGAACTGGCCGGGATTGCGATCAAGTCTTGAACCGATTTGCGGAATGATGCACATCGCGCCTGCATGACCCAAACCGCAGCCGCAGGCACTCATCCGCTCGATCACCTGGTGCTGCCGACGCAGAGCCTTGAGGTTGCGCGAGCCCGGCTCACCGCGCTTGGCTTCGTCGTGGCCCCGACCGGCATCCATCCCTTCGGAACGGAAAACTGCTGTGTTTTCCTGGCCGACGGCACGTATCTCGAACCGCTCGCGGTCGGCGACGAACAGGTGGCGACAAAGGCTATCGCAGACGGCAATGTCTTCGTCACGCGTGATCGCGCCTATCGCGACAGCAACGGCGACGAGGGATTTTCCGCCATTGTTCTAGGCACGGGCAATGCCGACGCCGACCATGCACGCTATGTCGGTGCCGGCATCTCGGCGGGAGACATGCTGGGTTTTTCGCGCGCCTTCACCGACCCGGCCGGCAAAAGCGACATCGCATCGTTCAAGCTCGCCTTCGCGGCCGGAGCCGAAGCCACGGACGCCTTCCTGTTTGCCTGCGAGCGCGTCAACGCGCCTGATGTTGACCGTACGGCTTTGCAGGCCCACGCCAACGGCGCGACCGGAATTGTCGAGATCTTGGCGATCAGCGATGCGCCCGGAAAGCAGCATGGGCTTATTTCCGTGGCGGTGGACGATCCGGCCGCCGACAGGCAGGGCGGCAGGTTTCCCTTGCCGAATGCAGATTTGAGCGTGCTTGACGGCCCGGCTTTCACCGCGCGCTTCGGCCTGCCTGCCGGCGCGCCGACAGATCTACGCTTCGCAGCGGTGGTCTTTTCGGTTGGGAACGCCGATGTGACATCGAGGCTGCTTGCAGCCAATTCCGTCCAACACGATATAGCGGGCAATGATATCGTCGTGCGGCCTGCACCCGGACAGGGCGCGGCCTTCATCTTCCGGGAGATCCCATGAGCAAGCCGCAAGCGTCCAATTCAATGGCGCCCAATTCGTCGGTAACCGTCGGCAATGTCGTCTTCGACAACAAGGCGGCTCTGTCGCTGATCGCCGGCCCTTGTCAGTTTGAATCACGCCAGCACGCCTTCGATATGGCCGGCGCGCTGAAGGAACTGACCGGCAGGCTCGGCATAGGGCTCGTCTACAAGACCAGCTACGACAAGGCCAACCGCACCTCGCTGTCGGCGACGCGCGGTGCCGGTATGGACGCAGCCCTTCCCGTCTTCGACGAGTTGCGCAAGGAATTTTCGCTCCCCGTGCTGACCGATGTCCATACCGAGGAGCAGTGCGCGATCGTCGCGCCGCATGTCGATGTCCTGCAGATTCCGGCTTTCCTGTCGCGCCAGACGGACATGCTGGTCGCCGCCGCCAGGACCGGCAAGGTTATCAATGTGAAGAAGGGGCAGTTCCTCGCCCCCTGGGACATGAAGAACGTCGTCGCCAAGATCACCGGATCCGGCAATGCCAATGTGCTGACCACCGAGCGCGGCGCGTCCTTCGGCTACAACACGCTGGTGTCCGACATGCGCGCTCTGCCCATCATGGCCGAGATCGGCGCGCCGGTGATCTTCGATGCCACGCATTCGGTGCAGCAACCGGGCGGGCAGGGTGGTTCCTCGGGCGGCGAGCGCCGCTTTGTCGAGACGCTGGCGCGCGCTGCAGTCGCTGTCGGCGTTGCCGGCGTGTTCATCGAGACCCATCAGGATCCCGACAACTCGACCTCTTCCGACGGCCCGAACATGCTCCCGTTGAAGGACATGCCGGCCCTGCTCGAGCGGCTGATGGCATTCGACCGCATCGCCAAGGGCCTCTAAGGGCGGACGCATACTCCGCCGACTGCCGGCGCTTGTGGAAGGCACGAGCCGGCTATACGCTTGGCTGGCAAATAAGCGTTTTGGCAGGAGGAAGCCATGTCCGTCGCCCGCGTCACCGAAATCACATCCTCGTCGAACAAGAGCTTTCAGGACGCCATCGAACAGGGAATTGCGCGCGCATCCAAAACCCTGAAGAACGTCGAGGGCGCCTGGATCCAGGACCAGAAGATCGTCGTCCAAGACGGCAAGATTGTTGCTTATCGCGTCAATATGAAGGTTACCTTCATCCTCGCGGAGTGAACGGTCGACGCCGAAAAAGTCGGGAACCTTCGCCCGCGCCCCTCATTGTCCAAGTATGGTTCGAAACCACAATGAGGAGCACAATCATGGCAACCCAGACAGGTCACACCCAAGCCATCGCCGCTTCGCGGGTCATCGGCACATCGGTCTACAACACCGAAGGCACGAGCATCGGCAGCATCGAGGATGTGATGCTTGACAAGATGACGAACGGCATCATGTTCGCGGTCATCGGTTTTGGCGGCTTCCTCGGTATCGGCGAGAAATATCACGCCATTCCGTGGGCAAGCCTCGACTACGATGAGGACAAAGGCGGGTATGTCGTGCCGTTTTCCAAGGAACAACTCAGGGCGGCACCTGCCTATTCGATCAACGAATTGACCGGGGCGGATGGTGAGGCGGCCCGCGACGAATCCTACAATTATTACAAGGTCACGCCTTACTGGCATTAACAGCAACCACAAAGCGGCCCCCCCGTGTGGGGGGGCCGCTTTGGATTCTGGCTTATTCGCTGACGTATAAGGGGGCCATCGCCTTCGGCGGCGACTGCTGATTGTCGCACGACGTCAGGAATGCCGCCGCGATCAGGAACAGACTCACGATACCACTCAACTGGGACATGGCGAAACTCCTCCTGTTTCGCCCCGCGCCCCCGCACCATAGCCACAAGCCGGCCTGCCGTACATGACTTATGATGACAGCGATTTGCGCTTCGTGAATCGTTCGGAGGCTGATGCCGCGGCAATAATTGCCAGCCGGCCGATTGCCTTTTGCAGCACTTTGGCTAAGACGTGCGGCATTCTTCAGATCAATCGAGGACATCGCAAATGACCGCCATCATCGACATTGTCGGGCGTGAAATCCTGGACAGCCGTGGAAATCCGACCGTCGAGGTCGATGTCATTCTCGAAGATGGCTCAATGGGCCGCGCGGCGGTGCCATCGGGTGCTTCGACCGGCGCCCACGAGGCCGTCGAACTGCGCGACGGCGGTGCCCGCTATCTCGGCAAGGGTGTGCTCAGGGCCGTCGAAGCGGTGAACGGCGAACTGTTCGAGGCGATTGGCGGCATGGAAGCCGAAAACCAGATCCATATCGACCAGACCATGATCGAGCTTGACGGCACGCCCAACAAGAGCCGGCTTGGCGCCAACGCCATTCTCGGCGTGTCGCTGGCGGTGGCCAAGGCGGCCGCCGATGCTGCCGGCCTGCCGCTGTACCGTTATGTCGGTGGCACCAAGGCGCATCTCCTGCCGGTACCGATGATGAACATCATCAATGGTGGCGCGCATGCCGACAACCCGATCGACTTCCAGGAATTCATGATCCTGCCGATCGGCGCGCCGACGCTGCGCGAAGGTGTACGCTGGGGTTCGGAAATCTTCCATACGCTGCGCAAGAAGCTGAAGGATGCCGGCCACAACACCAATGTCGGCGACGAGGGCGGCTTTGCCCCGAACCTGAAAAGCGCCCCGGTGGCGCTCGATTTCATCATGGAATCGATCGAGCAGGCCGGCTTCAAGCCGGGCGACGAGATCGCGCTCGGCCTCGATTGCGCCGCGACCGAGTTCTTCAAGGACGGCAACTACGTCTATGAGGGCGAGAAGAAGACGCGCGATCCCAAGGCCCAGGCCAAATACCTGGCCAAGCTTGCCGCCGACTATCCGATCATCTCGATCGAGGACGGCTTGGCCGAGGACGATTGGGAAGGCTGGAAGTACCTGACCGACCTGATCGGCAAGAAGACGCAGCTGGTCGGCGACGATTTGTTCGTCACCAACACGGCGCGGCTACGCGACGGCATCCGCATGGGCGTTGCCAATTCGATCCTGGTCAAGGTCAACCAGATCGGCTCGTTGACGGAAACGCTCGACGCCGTCGAGACCGCGCACAAGGCCGGCTACACCGCCGTCATGTCGCACCGCTCGGGCGAAACCGAGGATTCGACCATCGCCGATCTCGCGGTTGCCACCAATTGCGGACAGATCAAGACCGGCTCGCTGTCGCGCTCCGACCGCATGGCCAAGTACAACCAGCTGATCCGCATCGAGGAAGAACTCGGCAAGCAGGCAAGCTATGCCGGCAAGTCGGTGATCAAGGGCTGATCCGGAAAACACTCGGATATCGGATGAAAGGGCGGGAGCATTCCCGCCTTTTTTCATTTCGGTTCGCCAAACCGGTCACCTGTAACCGTCCGTTAAGCACAATCGGGCGAAAAAGATCGTGAGCCGCCTGAGTTCGCGGGCTAGAGCCGGATGATTTCAGGTCTGTTCGACCTGAAGTCTGAATCCGACTCTAAATCAAAGAGATAGAGCATGTTGTCGTCCGAAAACCGCTTCACACATTTCGGCATCACGCTCTAGAGGAACCGGGCGATGTGGACGCGTCAGCACAAGCAGAGAAACACCGGCCGGCTGATCATTCCCTCGCTTTGCGTGGTGTTCCTGGCCTATTTCGGCTTTCATGCCTATCACGGCGAATTCGGCATCTATTCGAAATATCAGCTGGAAGCCCAGACGGTTGCGCTGCAAGGCCAGCTCGATGCGATCAAGGCGCGCCGCATGGAACTCGAGCGCCGCGTTCGGCTGATGCATGAAGGCACGCTCGAGAAGGACATGCTCGATGAGCAGGCACGCAAGGCGCTCAATCTGTCCCAAGCCGATGAAATCACCATTATGTTGCCGACCTCGGTGAAATAACTGATTTCCAGTTAATCGCCAATATTTTCAACGATTTTAATTGCTTAGGCGCATGCCAGCTATGCAAATTCGGCATGGCGCAACGCTTTGACGCGTGTTAGCCTCCCTAAAATCGGTGGGGAGGAGCTGATCTCCCCAGAGCAGATTTCATCCTGCTCTAATGTCCACGAAGAGACGCCAACAGGGAGTGATGCATGGCCACCGCAGCCAGAAAAGCGCCTGCCAAATCCAAATCCGACGGCAAATCGGGGCTTTCCGCCCCCAAGCCCGCCGAGTTCACCAAGGATGAAGAGCTTGCCGCCTACCGGCACATGCTGCTCATCCGTCGTTTCGAGGAAAAGGCCGGCCAGCTTTACGGCATGGGTTTCATCGGCGGCTTCTGTCACCTCTATATCGGCCAGGAAGCGGTCGTCACCGGCATGAAGATGGCGCTGATCGACGGCGATCAGATGATCACCGCCTATCGCGACCACGGCCACATGCTGGCGATGGAGCTGTCGCCGCGCGGCGTCATGGCCGAGCTGACCGGGCGTCGGGGCGGCTTGTCCCGGGGCAAGGGCGGCTCCATGCACATGTTCTCCAAGGAAAAGCACTTTTACGGCGGCCACGGCATCGTCGGTGCGCAGGTGTCTCTTGGTACTGGTCTCGCCTTTGCCAACCGCTACCGCGACAACAACAATGTCTCGCTGACCTATTTCGGCGACGGCGCGGCCAACCAGGGCCAGGTCTATGAAAGCTTCAACATGGCCTCGCTGTGGAAGCTGCCGGTGATCTACATCATCGAGAACAACCGCTATGCGATGGGCACCTCGGTGTCGCGCTCTTCGGCGGAAACCAACTTTTCGCATCGTGGTGCCTCGTTCAAGATCCCGGGCATCCAGGTCGACGGCATGGACGTGCGCGCTGTCAAGGCTGCCGCCGACCAGGCGACCGAATGGTGCCGCGCCGGCAACGGGCCGATCATTCTCGAAATGCAGACCTACCGCTACCGCGGTCACTCGATGTCCGATCCGGCAAAATACCGCTCCAAGGAAGAAGTGCAGAAGATGCGCTCGGACCATGACCCGATCGAGCAGGTCAAGGCACGGCTGATGGAAAAGAAGTGGGCGACCGAGGACGAGCTCAAGACCATCGACAAGGAGGTCCGCGACATCGTCGCCGACGCCGCCGAATTTGCCCAGAACGACGCGGAGCCGGATCCGTCCGAGCTCTGGACCGATATCGTATTGTAACGGGAGGGCAAGGACATGCCGATCGAAATTCTCATGCCCGCTCTCTCGCCGACCATGGAAGAGGGCAATCTTTCCAAGTGGTTGAAGAACGAGGGCGACAAGGTCGTCGCCGGCGACGTTATCGCCGAGATCGAGACCGACAAGGCGACGATGGAAGTCGAAGCTGTTGACGAAGGCACGCTGGGCAAGATCCTGATCGCCGCCGGTACCGAAGGCGTCAAGGTCAACACACCGATCGCCGTGCTGCTGCAGGACGGCGAAAGTGCCGGGGATATCGGCAAGTCTGCGGCGCCCGCCAAGGCGGAAGCACCTGCAAAGGCAGAGGCTCCGGCCGCAGCAGAGGACAAGGCGGAGGCCACAAAGCCGGCCGCCGCACCGGTGGCTGCCGCCCCGAAGACGGAGATCGCCGCCGATCCGGACATTCCGGCCGGCACGGAGATGGTCTCCACCACGGTGCGCGAAGCGCTGCGCGATGCGATGGCCGAGGAAATGCGCCGCGACGGCGATGTCTTCGTCATGGGCGAGGAGGTTGCCGAATACCAGGGCGCCTACAAGATCACGCAGGGCCTGCTGCAGGAATTCGGGCCGCGGCGCGTCGTCGATACGCCGATCACCGAGCATGGCTTTGCCGGCGTTGGCGTGGGTGCGGCGATGGCCGGCCTGAAGCCGATCGTCGAGTTCATGACCTTCAACTTCGCCATGCAGGCGATCGACCAGATCATCAACTCGGCCGCCAAGACGCTCTATATGTCCGGCGGCCAGATGGGCGCGCCGATCGTGTTCCGTGGACCGAACGGTGCCGCCGCACGCGTCGCTGCCCAGCACTCGCAGTGCTATGCCGCCTGGTACAGCCACATTCCGGGCCTGAAAGTGGTGATGCCCTACACCGCCGCTGACGCCAAGGGCTTGCTGAAGGCAGCGATCCGCGATCCGAACCCAATCATCTTCCTCGAGAATGAAATCCTTTACGGTCAGTCCTTCGACGTGCCGAAGCTGGACGATTTCGTGTTGCCGATCGGCAAGGCGCGCATCCATAAATCAGGCAAGGATGTCACCATCGTCTCCTTCGGCATCGGCATGACCTATGCGGTCAAGGCTGAAGCGGAACTGCGTGGCCTTGGCATCGATGCCGAGATCATCGACTTGCGCACGATCCGGCCGCTCGATCTCGACACCATCATCGCCTCGGTCAAGAAGACCAACCGCCTGGTGGTGGTGGAGGAAGGTTATCCGCAGAACTCGGTCGGCGACCATATCGCCAACCAGGTGTCGCAGCGCGCCTTCGACTTTCTGGACGCGCCGGTCATCACCATCGCCGGCAAGGATGTGCCGATGCCTTATGCGGCCAACCTCGAGAAGCTGGCGTTGCCGAATGTCGGCGAAGTCATCGAGGCGGTCAAAGCCGTCACGTATCGCTGAACCGGGCGGGAGGACAAAATGCCAATCAACATCACCATGCCGGCCCTGTCGCCCACGATGGAAGAGGGCAATCTGTCCAAGTGGCTCGTCAAGGAAGGCGACAAGGTTTCGCCGGGCGATGTCATTGCCGAGATCGAGACCGACAAGGCGACGATGGAAGTCGAAGCTGTCGATGAGGGCACGGTTGCAAAGCTCGTCGTTCCCGCCGGCACCGAGGGCGTCAAGGTCAATGCGCTGATCGCCGTGCTCGCCGGAGAGGGCGAGGATGCAGGCGCCGTCGCGAAAAGCGGTGGCGGTGCCGCACCAGCGAAAGCCGAGGCGCCGAAAGCGGAGGAGCCCAAGGCTGACGCACCAAAGGCGGAAGCATCAAAGGCGGAACCGGTCGCGACCGCACCCAAGGCAGAGGCGGCTCCAGTTGCCAATGGTCATGCGGCCGGCGAGCGCACCTTCGCCTCGCCGCTCGCACGTCGCATCGCCAGGGAAGCCGGCGTCGATGTGTCTGCCGTGACCGGCACCGGCCCGCATGGCCGCGTCGTCAAGGCAGATATCGACGCCGCGATTGCCGGTGGCGGCGCCAAGCCTGCCGCCAAGGCAGCACCCGCCGGGGCTCCGGCAACTGCTCCTGCTGTGAAGGCGATGTCCGACGATCAGGTGCTGAAGCTGTTCGAGGCTGGCTCCTACGATCTCGTCCCGCATGACAATATGCGCAAGACCATTGCGCGCCGCCTGGTCGAGGCCAAGACCACCATCCCGCATTTCTACCTGACGCTCGACTGCGAGCTCGATGCACTCCTCGCATTGCGCACGCAGATTAACGCCGCAGCCCCGGTAAAGAAGACCGACAAAGGCGATGCGCCCGCCTACAAGCTGTCGGTCAACGACATGGTCATCAAGGCGATGGCGATGGCGCTGAAGGCGGTGCCGGATGCCAATGCCTCATGGACCGAAAGCGCCATGGTCAAGCACAAGCATGCCGATGTCGGCGTCGCCGTGTCGATCCCGGGCGGCCTGATCACACCGATCATTCGGCATGCCGACGAAAAGACGCTGTCCACCATCTCCAACGAGATGAAGGATCTGGCCAGCCGGGCGCGCAGCCGCAAGCTGAAGCCGGAAGAGTATCAGGGCGGCACCACGGCGGTGTCCAACCTCGGCATGTTCGGCATCAAGGACTTTGCCGCCGTCATCAACCCGCCGCATGCGACGATCCTTGCCGTCGGTGCCGGCGAGGAGCGGGCGGTGGTCAAGAACGGCGAGATCAAAATCGCCACCGTGATGTCGGTGACGCTGTCGACCGACCATCGCGCCGTCGACGGCGCGCTGGGTGCCGAACTGCTGGTCGCCTTCAAGCGCCTGATCGAGAACCCGATGGGCATGCTGGTTTAGGACGGAGAGGGCGGTGCGGATCTTCTTCACCTCCCTTATGGCGTTTTTCCTGTCAGGATTGGCAGGCGGCTTGGTTGCTCAACAGCTGGCGGTCGCAACCCATGCGCAGGAAGAATACATTCTGGTGTTCATGACGTCGGTGCTTGTCACCATTGTCGCGACGATCGTGTTTTTCATCGCGCAGCTTTTTTCGAACGCACCGTCGATCATCAACTGGCTGGGCCTCTGCGCAATTGTCCTGTTCGTGCTGATCGGGCTCGGCCTGATCGGTTGGACGTTCTCTCAGCCGGTCGATAAGCGCCAGTGGGAAGGTGACCTGCCGATCGTCGCCGGCCTGGTTTTGCCGAACCTGGCCACTGTGCTGGTTCACTGGCTGTTCGTGCGCTGGCGGTTGAGGCGCAGCTCGATTAACGCACAGGTGGGCGCATGAAGACGGTTCTTTGTTACGGCGACTCGCTGACCTGGGGCTACAATGCCGAAGGTGGCCGCCATGCGCTGGAAGACCGCTGGCCGAGCGTGCTGCAGGCAGCGTTAGGCGCCGACGTGCAAGTGATTGCCGATGGCCTCAACGGCCGCACCACGGCCTTCGACGATCATCTGGCCGGTGCGGACCGCAACGGTGCAAAACTGCTACCAACCGTCCTGACGACCCATGCGCCGATCGACCTGATTGTCATCATGCTCGGCGCCAACGACATGAAGCCGTGGATCCACGGCAATCCCGTCGCGGCCAAGCAGGGCATCCAGCGGCTGATCGACATCGTGCGCGGTCACGACTATCCGTTCGACTGGCCGGCGCCGCAGATCCTGATCGTTTCGCCGCCTGTGGTCAGCCGTACAGACAATGCCGAATTCAAGGAGATGTCGCCGGCGGTGACGAGGCTTCGACGCGGTTGGCGCCGCTCTATGCCGCTCTTGCCGATGAGGCCGGCTGCGGCCTCTTCGACGCCGGCAGCGTGGCGCAAACCACCCCGCTCGACGGCGTCCATCTCGATGCCGAAAACACGCGAAACATCGGCAAGGCGCTGGCACCCGTCGTGCGCGTCATGCTGGAATTGTGAAGGAGAAAAACCGTGGCTGAGAACTACGACGTCATCATCATCGGCTCCGGCCCTGGCGGCTATGTCACCGCGGTGCGTTCCGCGCAACTCGGCTTCAAGACGGCGATCGTCGAGCGCGAGCATCTCGGCGGTATCTGCCTCAACTGGGGCTGCATCCCGACCAAGGCGCTGCTGCGCTCGGCCGAGATCATGCACTATTCGGACCACCTGAAGGATTACGGGCTGAAGCTCGACGGCAAGGTCAGCGTCGATGCGTCAGCCGTGGTCGACCGCTCGCGCAAGGTGTCGCTGCGGCTCAATGGCGGCGTTGCCTTCCTCATGAAGAAGAACAAGGTCGACGTCATCTGGGGCGAGGCCAAGCTTTCGAAGCCGGGCGAGATCGTCGTGTCGAAGACGGCCAAGAAGCCGATGGAGCCGCAGCCGCCAGTGCCGAAAGGCGTCAAAGGCGAAGGCACCTATACCGCCAAGCACATCATCCTGGCGACCGGCGCCCGGCCGCGCGCACTGCCCGGTATCGAGCCGGACGGCAAGCTGATCTGGACTTATTTTGAAGCCATGGTGCCGAAGGAGATGCCGAAGTCGCTGCTGGTCATGGGGTCGGGCGCCATCGGCATCGAATTCGCCTCCTTCTACCGCACCATGGGCGCCGAAGTGACGGTGGTCGAGCTGCTGCCTGCGGTGATGCCGGTCGAGGATGCCGAAGTCTCGAAATTCGCGCAGAAGCAGTTCGAGAAGCAAGGCATGAAGATCATCCTCGAAGCCAAGGTGACCAAGGTCGAGAAGGGTGCCAACTCGGTCACCGCGCATGTCGAGATGAAGGACGGTAAGGTCGAGAAGATCACCGCCGATCGGATGATCTCGGCCGTCGGCGTCCAGGGCAACATCGAGGGCCTCGGGCTCGAGGCGCTTGGCGTGAAAACGGAGCGTGGCTGCGTCGTCATCGATGGTTACGGCAAGACCAACGTGCCGGGCATCTACGCCATCGGCGATGTCGCCGGCCCGCCGATGCTCGCTCACAAGGCCGAACATGAGGGGGTCGTGTGCATCGAGAAGATCGCAGATTTTCCTGGCGTGCATGCCACCGACAAGCTGAAGATTCCGGGCTGCACCTACTGCAATCCGCAGGTCGCCTCGGTAGGCCTGACGGAAGCCAAGGCCAAGGCCGAGGGCAAGGACATCCGGGTCGGGCGCTTCCAGTTCGCCGCCAATGGCAAGGCCATTGCGCTCGGCGAGGATCAGGGTTTCATCAAGACCATCTTCGACAAGAAGACCGGTCAATTGCTCGGCGCCCACATGGTCGGTGCCGAAGTGACCGAACTGATCCAGGGTTTTGTCGTGGCGATGAACCTGGAGACGACCGAGGAAGAGCTGATGCACACCATCTTCCCGCACCCGACGCTGTCGGAGATGATGAAGGAAAGCGTGCTCGACGCCTATGGCCGCGCGCTCAACGCCTGATAGATTGAAAGCGCTGCTACAGATGGAACCCGGCGGCAAGGTACTTCGTTTGCGAATGCGTTTTCACGTATCCCACAAGGAGAAGGCATATGCACCTGAATGGCGTCGGCTGGATAGCAGCCATCATCATCGGCGGCCTGGCAGGCTGGTTCGCCGAAATGTTCATGAAGAGCAACACCGGCATCTTCATGAACATCGTCATGGGCATCGTCGGCGCGGTCGTGCTGAACGCCATTCTGCAGGCTCTCAATTTTGGCCCGTTCGGCGTCGGCTGGATTGCCTATCTGATCACCGGCTTTATCGGTGCCTGCCTGCTGATCTGGGCCGGGCGTCTGGTGCGCCGTTAGCATCACTGAAGAGTTGCTATGCGAAAAAGGCTGTTGCGGCATGCGCCGTGGCGGCCTTTTTCTTTGCGTTGAAAAGTCTTAGATGACGTTATGACAGCGAACGCCTGACTGGCGTCGCGAATGAACCAGGTTTCCCGATGGTCACTGTCCTCGATACGATCGCCAACGCCCCGCGCTTGCGGCATCCGGAAAAGGCGCACAAGCCTGATCAGGACGTGCTGCGCAAGCCCGACTGGATCCGCGTCAAGGCGCCGGTGTCGAAGGGCTATGCCGAAACGCGCGAAATCGTCAAATCGCACAAGCTGGTGACGGTCTGCGAAGAGGCCGGCTGCCCTAACATCGGCGAATGCTGGGAAAAGAAGCACGCCACCTTCATGATCATGGGCGAGATCTGCACCCGCGCCTGCGCCTTCTGCAACGTCGCCACGGGCATTCCAACAGCGCTTGATGCCGATGAGCCGGCCCGTGTCGCGCACGCCGTCAAGCAGATGGGCCTGACCCATGTCGTCATCACCTCGGTCGACCGCGACGATCTCTCCGATGGCGGTGCGCAGCATTTCGCTGAAGTCATTCGTGCCATCCGGGCCGCGACGCCTTCGACGACGATCGAAATCCTGACGCCCGACTTCCTGCGCAAGGACGGCGCGCTGGAGATCGTCGTGGCCGCCAAGCCCGACGTCTTCAACCACAATCTCGAAACCGTACCGTCGAACTATCTGACGGTTCGTCCGGGCGCCCGCTATTTCCATTCGATCCGGCTGTTGCAGCGGGTCAAGGAGCTTGATCCGTCAATCTTCACCAAGTCCGGCATCATGGTGGGGCTGGGCGAGGAACGGAATGAAATCCTGCAGCTGATGGACGATCTGCGGTCCGCCAATGTCGATTTCATGACCATCGGCCAGTACCTGCAGCCGTCGAAGAAGCACCATCCGGTGATCCGCTTCGTCACGCCGGAGGAGTTCAAATCCTTTGAGACGATCGGCCGGACCAAGGGTTTCCTGCTGGTGGCGTCTAGTCCGCTGACGCGTTCATCGCATCACGCCGGCGACGATTTCGCCAAGCTGCGCGCGGCACGGGAAGCGATTCTCAAGAAATCAGCTTAACTCGCTGGTTCCATGCCAAAATTCGAAGCCACCCGACGCGTATCCCATACACCCGAGCAGATGTTCGCTTTGGTCGCCGATGTTGAATCCTATCCGCAATTCCTGCCGCTTTGCGAAGCGCTGACGGTTCGCTCGCGCAAGGAGCGTGACGGGCGCACTGTTCTGCTTGCCGACATGAGCATCGGCTACAAGGCCATCCGCGAAACGTTCACGACGCAGGTGCTGCTGAAGCCCGCCGAGAACGCCATCGACGTGAAATACATCGACGGGCCGTTCAAATATTTGAGCAATGTCTGGCGTTTCGAACCCGACGGCGCCGGTTGCGCCGTCCGCTTCTTCATCGACTACGAGTTCAAGAGCCGTATTCTGGGCGCGGTCATGGGAACCATGTTCGATCGCGCCTTCCGCATGTTCGCCGAAGCCTTTGAGAGGCGCGCCGACGTCATCTACGGTGCAAAACCGTCTTGAGGCCCTGCGCATGCTTTTCTGGATAGCAAGCACCGTTGGACTGGCAATCGCCTATCTCTTCGGTACCATGCCCACGGGTTATCTGGCGGGGAAGCTGCTCAAGGGCATCGATATCCGGGAGCATGGCTCCAAATCCACCGGGGCAACGAACGTCTTGCGGGTCTTGGGAAAATGGCCTGCGTTGGTGGTGTTGCTGCTGGATGTGCTGAAAGGCGCGGCGGCGATCGTTTTTGCCCGCTGGTTCTATCCCTGGTTCATCACGTTGCCGTTGGTTACGCCATCGACCCCGCTTGACCTGCAAACCTGGGTGCCTTGGGCTGTTTGCCTGGCCGGAATTGCCGTGTTGTTGGGACATGGCCGTTCGATCTGGCTGAATTTTACAGGTGGCAAATCCGCTGCGACGGGGCTTGGCGTGTTGCTGGCTCTGTCTTGGCCGGTAGGTGTGGGGGCTGCGGCGGCTTTTGGTGCTGTGCTGGCTACGTCTCGGATAGTTTCCCTGAGTTCGATGGTAGCGGCGTTGACCGCGATCGCCCTCATCTGTGGCCTGGAGCAACCGTTGGCCTATCGGTTGCTGGTGATTGCGGGCAGCATCTACGTGATTGCGCGCCATCGTGCCAACATTCAGCGGCTGCTGGCTGGGACGGAGCCACGCTTAGGGCAAAGCAGCCCGGAATCGAAAACGTAACCGCAATCCAGCTTTCGGGCCCGCCCGCCCAACGTTTTTATAACCCTATCCGAGTGCTTGTAGGCCCAGTTCCAGCGCTTGCCGGACCGTTTCGCGACGAATGAAATCGCGGCCTTTGTCTGCAAAGAGCTGGTGCTCGGCGACAATCGGTCGGCCGTCCAGCGCAACCCCGAACCAGACCAGGCCGACCGGTTTTCCCGCCGAACCGCCGCCAGGCCCGGCAATGCCGGTGACCGCCAGGGTCAGCCCGGCGCGCGAACGGACAAGCGCGCCTGTTGCCATCTCGATCGCCGTCTCGCGCGAAACCGCGCCGTGCGCCTCAAGCGTGGCGGCGGAGACACCGAGCATGTCCATCTTGGCCTCGTTGGAATAGGTGATGAAGCCGCGATCGACCACGGCCGAGGAACCGGCGATGTCGGTGAGCGCGGAGATGATCATGCCGCCGGTGCAGCTTTCCGCCGTTGCTAGCATGATGCCGCGCTTCTGGCAGGCTTGCAGCAGCGCATTTGCCAGCTCGTTGTTGCTCATTCCGGCACCTCGCCGGGAAACACCACGCTGGCGGTGGCAATCGCCGCTATGCCTTCCTCGCGCCCGACAAAGCCGAGCTTCTCATTGGTTGTGGCCTTGATCGAGATGCGATCCGGCGTAATCGCCAGCATCTGAGAAAGGGCTGCGGTCATGGCCTCGCGATGCGGCCCGACGCGCGGCGCTTCGCAGATCAGCGTGATGTCGGCATTGGCGATGCGGCCGCCGCGCGCGCGCACCAGCCTTGCCGCATGCTCGACGAATATGCGCGACGCAGCGCCTTTCCACTGCGGGTCGGATGGCGGAAAATGCGTGCCGATGTCGCCTGCGCCGCAAGTCGCCAGCAGCGCATCGGTCAAGGCGTGCAGACCGACATCGGCGTCGGAATGGCCGGACAGCTTCTTGTCGTGTGCAATGGCGACGCCACACAAAGTGACATGGTCTCCCGGGTCGAAGGCGTGGACGTCGTAGCCATTGCCGGTACGGATATCGGGAAAGCGCACGCGTTCGCCGGAAAGCCGCTGGTCCGCCATCGCAATATCCCGTGCCCAGGTGAGTTTGACATTGTCCGGCGAGCCCGGAACGATCTTGACCGGAATATTCGCCCATTCGGCGATCGCGGCATCGTCGGTAAAATCCATTCTTCCCAGATGATGGGCTTTCTCGTGCGCGGCAAGAATGGGCCAGAACGGAAAGCCCTGTGGCGTTTGCGCCGCGTGAAGACCGCTGCGCGAAACGGTTTCGCCAACCACGCCGGAGGCCGATTCGCGCTTCAGCGTGTCGGCGACGGGCAAAGCGGGCAACGCGCCCTCGCGCTCGCCGATGGCGGCGATGGTGCGATCTATCAGGTCCGCATCGACAAACGGGCGGACGGCGTCGTGGATCAGAACCTGCGCCGGCGCGTGGCCTCTAAGGGCAAGCAGGCCGAGCCGGACGGATTCCTGCCTCGTCGCCCCGCCCATGATGGCGGTGACGCGCTCTACATTGGCGCCCGCCGCCTGCCGAAACAGCTCGTGGTCATCGGCATGAATGGCGACGACGATCTCGCTGGTCCGCGGGTGGGCCAGAAAAATGTCCAGCGTGTGTGCAATGACGGCAAAGCCGCCAATGTGTTGATATTGCTTCGGTCCGTTGGCCTGTCCGGCGCGCGCACCACGGCCGGCCGCAACGATCACCACCGCGACCTTGCCATCCGCATCCGAAACGTGATTTTCACTTGCGTCAGTCATGCCCGTTTGGTCCTAGCGCACGATCCCGAAAAGTGTAATCGGTTTTCGGAAAGATCGTGCGCTAAGTATGAAATTCCAAAGCGTCCTTTGCGCGTCCTGAGGGACGCGCGGCGCTTTGGTCGCGGCCAAAGCCGAAGGCCAGCATTTTCCCAATTGCGCCTAAATGTGGCGTCATTCCGCGTTGCACATTGCGCCGGTTCTGGCTAGAGAATGTGCAACGAATGAAGATGCTTGGTTTTTGTGCATGGTTAACTTGACCAAATTGCCTGACATGACCAAATTGGCAGGGCCGCTTGATGTCGGCGGTGTGAGACTCCGCAATCGCGTGTTCCTCGCACCAATGTCGGGGATTACGGACGAGCCGTTCCGGCAGCGTGCCCACGCGCATGGAGCAGGCCTGGTCGTGTCCGAAATGGTTGCCAGCGGAGAGCTCGCCAAGGGCAGGGCCGGTTTCAACCTGCGCATACGCCACTCCGGCCTGCCCGTCCATATGGTTCAGCTTGCAGGCCGTGAGGCGATGCACATGGCCGAAGGTGCCAGAATCGCAGCCGGTGAGGGGGCCGACATCATCGACATCAACATGGGCTGCCCGGCCAAGAAGGTTACCGGCGGTTATGCGGGTTCGGCATTGATGCTGGATCTCGACCACGCACTGTCGCTGATCGACGCCGTTGTCGGCGCGGTCGAGGTGCCAGTGACGGTCAAGATGCGGCTTGGCTGGGACGAAGGCGCGCTCAACGCGCCGATGCTCGCGCGCCGCGCCGAGCAGGCCGGTGTCAGCATGGTGACCGTGCACGGCCGCACGCGCTGCCAGTTCTACCAGGGCAAGGCCGACTGGCGCGCCATCGCCCGCGTCAAGGAAGCCGTGTCCATCCCGGTCGTCGCCAATGGTGACGTCTCTTCGCCGGCGGAAGCGGCCGACATTCTCGATCAATCGGGTGCCGACGCCGTGATGATCGGCCGTGCCCATTATGGCGCGCCCTGGATCGCAGGCGGCATTGCGGCCGCGGCGACCGGCGAGGCGACGCCAAACATGCCACGGGACTCGACCGCGGTCGCCGACTACATCGTGGCCCACTACGAGGACATGCTGGCGCTCTACGGCGCCGAAAGCGGCCTGCGCCAGGCGCGCAAGCATCTTGGCTGGTATCTTGATCGGCATGCCGGCGGCGTCGCCGACGACAGCCGAAAGGCTATACTGACCGCATTCGAGCCCGCGCGCGTTATTGCCTTGCTGCGCGATGTGTTTTCGCGCGATCCGCAACCCTTGAACCTGCGGAGCGCCGCATGAACGCCGCCGCCGGCCAGGGCGCCGAAATGGCGGATGCCGCCCAAATCGTGCTCAACACCATCCGCCGCCCGGTGATCATGATCAGCGAGGAGGGGTTCATCACCTTCGCCAACGCCGATGCGGAAGACTTTTTTCGCTCGAGCGCGACCATGCTCGCCCGCAACACGCTGTCAAAACTCATTCCCTTCGGCAGCCCGCTGCTGACACTGGTCGACCAGGTGCGCGAGCGCCGGGCTCCGGTCAACGAGTACCGCGTCGACGTGTCGTCGCCGCGGCTCGGCATCGAGAAGGTCGTCGATCTCTATGTCGCGCCGGTACCGGAATTTCCGGGCTCGGTGGTGGTTATGTTCCAGGAACGGTCGATGGCCGACAAGATTGACCGGCAGATGACGCATCGGGGCGCGGCACGTTCGGTCACCGGTCTGGCGGCGATGCTTGCCCATGAGATCAAGAACCCGCTCTCAGGCATCCGCGGCGCTGCCCAGTTGCTCGAACTGTCGGCTTCCGACGAAGACCGCGCGCTGACGCGGCTGATCACCGACGAGACCGATCGCATCGTGTCGCTGGTCGATCGCATGGAGGTATTTTCCGACGAGCGGCCGATCGACCGCTACCCCGTCAACATCCATGTCGTTCTCGACCATGTGAAGGCGATTGCCAAGAACGGTTTTGCCAAGAGAATCAAGATATTGGAGGATTATGATCCTTCGTTGCCTCCGGTGTTTGCCAACCGCGACCAGTTGATCCAGGTGTTCCTCAACCTGGTCAAGAACGCCGCCGAGGCGATCGGCAGCGACCCGCAGGGCGAGATCGTGCTGTCGACCGCCTTCCGGCCAGGCATCCGTGTTTCCGTTCCGGGCACGCAGGACCGCGTGTCGCTGCCGCTGGAATTCTGCGTGCGCGACAACGGCTCCGGCGTTTCGGAAGACATCTTGCCGATCCTGTTCGACCCGTTCATCACCACCAAGCCGAACGGCTCCGGGTTGGGTCTTGCGCTGGTCGCCAAGATCGTCGGCGAGCATGGCGGCATCATCGAATGCGAATCGACGCCGCGCGGCACCACATTCCGCATCCTGATGCCGGCCTGGAAAGAAGCGCCAAACGGCGCCGATGATGACGGTGAAGGAGACCGCAAATGACCGTTCGCGGCAATATTCTCGTCGCCGACGACGACGCGGCGATCCGTACCGTCCTCAACCAGGCGCTTTCGCGCGCCGGCCACGAGGTGCGCGTCACCTCCAATGCTTCGACTTTGTGGCGCTGGGTGGCGGCGGGCGAGGGCGACCTTGTCATCACCGATGTGGTCATGCCGGACGAGAACGCCTTCGACATGCTGCCGCGCATCAAGAAGGCGAGGCCGGAGCTGCCGGTCATCGTCATGAGCGCTCAGAACACCTTCATGACGGCGATCCGCGCCTCCGAAACCGGCGCCTATGAATATCTGCCTAAGCCGTTCGACCTGACCGAACTGCTCAACATCGTCAACCGCGCGCTTTCCGAGCCGCGTCGGCCGAAGATCGACGCGCGGCCGGAAGAGCAGCCCGATGCAATGCCGCTGGTCGGCCGCTCGGCCGCCATGCAGGACATCTACCGCATGCTGGCGCGCATGATGCAGACCGACCTGACGGTGATGATCTCGGGCGAATCCGGTACCGGCAAGGAGCTGGTGGCGCGCGCGCTGCATGAATATGGCCGCCGCCGCGGCGGCCCCTTCGTCGCCATCAATATGGCGGCGATCCCGCGCGACCTGATCGAATCGGAACTGTTCGGTCACGAGAAGGGTGCCTTCACCGGCGCACAGAATCGCTCGACCGGGCGCTTCGAGCAGGCTGAAGGCGGCACGCTGTTCCTCGACGAAATCGGCGACATGCCGATGGAGGCGCAGACGCGGCTGCTGCGCGTGCTCCAACAGGGCGAATACACGACGGTTGGCGGACGCACGCCGATCAAGACCGACGTGCGCATCGTCGCCGCCACCAACAAGGATCTGCGCACGCTGATCAACCAGGGGCTTTTCCGCGAGGATCTTTTCTATCGCCTCAATGTCGTGCCGCTCCGGCTGCCAGCGCTGCGCGAGCGCTCCGAGGACGTGCCGGACCTCGTCCGCCACTTCTTCAAGCTCGGCGAAATGGAAGGCCTACAGACCAAGCGCATTTCTTCCGGCGGCATCGAGTTGATGAAGCGCTATCCGTGGCCAGGCAATGTTCGCGAACTGGAAAACCTGGTTCGCAGGCTTGCCGCGCTCTATTCGCAGGACGAAATTTCCGCCGAGATCATCGAGGCCGAGCTGAAGACCGGCGAGCGCCCCGTAGTGCCGGGAGGCGGTAACCTCATTCCCGACGATTTGTCGATTGGCCAGGCGGTCGAGCATTTCCTGCAGCGCTATTTCGCGTCGTTTGCCGGCGACTTGCCTCCTGCCGGGCTCTATCAGCGCATCCTGTCCGAGGTCGAGTTTCCGCTTGTCCTGGCCTCGATGACGGCAACGCGTGGCAACCAGATCAAGGCTGCGGAACTGCTGGGCTTGAACCGCAACACGCTGCGCAAGAAGATTCGCGAGCTCGGCGTCAACGTCTACAAATCATCGCGGCAGGGCTGAGCCTTGATCTGAGCCCGCGCTCTTTTCAGGGGATCGGCTCGCGAAAGATTTCCGTCTCGGTCACACTTGTTGCATAATCGCCACAATGCGTTGCATACATCCGACGCAATCATGGCTCTAGACGGCGACATGGCTCCGCAGGCACCGACAACAAACCAACCGCTTTTCAGCGAACCCGGCGCTCGTGACGGGCGCCGGCTGCTTGCGCTGCCAGGCGTGATCGCGGTCGTCGGCGCGCTGATGACGGCGGCGATCTCGTTCGCCATCCTCGTTGGCGCCACGCCGATCACACCGAACGAGTCGACTACGCTGGCGTTGATTGCCCTCAACACGGCTTTCGTCCTGTTTCTTATCGCGCTGGTCGGGCGTGAGGTGCACCGCATCCTGATGGCGCGCCGGCATGGCAAGGCCGCTTCGCGGCTGCATGTGCGCATTGTCGCCATGTTCGCCCTGGTTGCTGCCATTCCAGCCATCATGGTGGCCATCATCGCGTCGATCACGCTCGACATCGGCCTCGACCGCTGGTTCGAGATCCGCACCAAGACGATCGTCAATTCATCGCTGTCGATCGCCGACGCCTATGTCCAGGAAAATGCCCGCAACCTCCAGGGCACGACGCTGTCCATGGCCTATGATCTCGATGCGTCGCGCACGCTCTACGGCCTTGATCGTACCGGCTTTCTCGACCTGATGAACAAGGAAGCCGTGGGCCGTTCGCTGGCCCATGCGGCGCTGATCAAGCCGGACGGCTCTTTCGTCATGAGCGCCAAGACCGATACGGATTTCGCCATGCCCGAGCCGCCGGAAGGCGCGGTGGCCAGCGCTACCGACGGCAAGCCGGTGCTGATCGAACCGAAAACGCGCAACATCATGGGTGCCATCGTCAAGCTGCGGGAGATCGAAGGACTCTACCTCTACACCATTCGGCTCGTCGACCCCGAAGTGATCAAGGCAAGGCAGATCGTCAGGTCCAACACCGACGAATATCGGGGGCTGGAAGATAACCGCCGTACCTCTCAGGTGGCCTTCGCGCTGCCCTATCTGTCGTTGACGCTCATCATTATCCTGTCCGCGATCTGGACCGGCATTGCGGTCGCCGACCGTCTGGTGCGGCCCATTCGCCAGCTCATCGGCGCCGCCGACGAGGTCGCGACCGGCAATCTCGACGTCGCGGTTCCCGTCAGGCCTTCGGACGGCGATGTCGCGTCGCTCGGCGATACGTTCAACAAGATGCTTCTCGAACTGAAATCGCAGCGCAATGAGATCCTGTCCGCCAAGGACCTGATCGATGAGAGGCGCCGCTTCTCGGAAGCCGTGCTTGCCGGCGTTACCGCCGGCGTCATCGGCGTCGATCCCTACGGCATCGTCACCATCGTCAACCGCTCGGCCGAGGCGATGCTGGCGATTTCGGCCAGCGCAGCCCTTGGGCAGAATCTTTCCGCCGTGCTGCCGCATGTCGGCCGCGTCTTCGAGATCGGCCGCAAGTCCGGCAAACCCGTCTATCGTGAGCAGGTGACCTTTTACCGCGCCGGTGCCGAGCGGACCTTCAACGTGCAGATCACGATCGAGGCCGGCGACGACGGCTCGGAGGAAAAATCCTATGTGGTGACGGTCGACGACATCACCGACCTGGTTCAGGCGCAGCGCTCGTCGGCCTGGGCGGACGTGGCGCGGCGTATCGCCCACGAGATCAAGAACCCGCTGACGCCGATCCAGCTCTCGGCCGAACGTATCAAGCGCCGTTACGGCAAGGTGATTACCGAGGACCGCGAGGTTTTCGACCAATGCACCGACACCATCATCCGTCAGGTTGAGGATATCGGCCGTATGGTGGACGAATTCTCGGCGTTCGCGCGCATGCCAAAGCCCGAGATGAAGGCGATAGATCTGCGCGAATCGCTGCGTGAGGCCTCGTTCCTGGTCGAGGTCAGCCGCGCCGACATCACTTTCGAGCGGATTTTCGGCACGGAGCCGCTAAAGGGCACTTTCGACAGCCGCTTGATGGCGCAGGCTTTCGGCAATGTGATCAAGAACGCCGCCGAGGCCATCGACGGATTGGAACAGAAGGACGGTTCGCACGGCATAATCCGGATTCAAGCCGGGCGCCAGAATGGTGCGATTCGAATCGACGTCATCGACAATGGCAAAGGCCTGCCGCGCGAGAATCGCCAACGGCTGCTCGAGCCCTACATGACCACACGCGAGAAGGGCACCGGACTTGGCCTCGCTATCGTCAAGAAGATCGTGGAGGACCATGGCGGCAGGCTGGAACTACACGATGCTCCAGCGGACTTCCACGATGGGCGCGGCGCGATGATCAGCATCATCCTGCCGCCTGCGGCCGCAACGGCTCCGCGCGGCGAAAGCAGGGCGGAAAACGAAAGAGAAACTGAAAAGGTCGGTAATGGCGTCTGATATTCTCATCGTCGATGACGAGGAAGACATCCGTGAACTCGTCGCGGGCATACTGAGCGACGAAGGTCACGAAACCCGCACGGCATTCGATGCCGACAGCGCGCTCGCTGCTATAGCTGATCGCGCGCCGCGGCTGATTTTCCTCGATATCTGGCTGCAGGGCTCGCGCCTGGACGGGCTGGCGCTGCTCGACGAGATCAAGACCATGCATCCGACCTTGCCGGTGGTGATGATTTCCGGCCACGGTAACATCGAAACGGCGGTCTCCGCCATCCGTCGCGGCGCCTATGACTTCATCGAAAAGCCGTTCAAGGCCGACAGGCTGATCCTTATTGCCGAGCGTGCGCTGGAGACCTCGAAATTGCGGCGCGAGGTTTCCGACCTCAAGCTGCGCAGCGGCGAAACCTTCGATCTGATCGGCATGTCGTCGGCGATGAGCCAGTTGCGCCAGACGATCGAACGCGTCGCGCCGACCAACAGCCGCGTGATGATCATCGGACCGTCTGGCTCGGGCAAGGAACTGGCCGCGCGCGCCATCCACACGCTGTCGGCGCGCAAGAGCGCACCTTTCGTGACGCTGAGCGCCGCCAACATCACGCCCGAGCGCATGGAGATCGAGCTGTTCGGCACCGAATCGAATGGCGTCGAGCGCAAGGTCGGGGCGCTGGAGGAGGCCCATCGCGGTATCCTCTACATCGACGAGGTGGCCGACATGCCGCGCGAGACGCAGAACAAGATCCTGCGCGTGCTGGTCGAGCAGCAGTTCGAGCGGGTAGGGGGAACCAAGCGGGTCAAGGTCGATGTCCGCATCATCTCCTCGACCTCGCAGAACCTCGAAGCGATGATTGCCGACGGGCGTTTTCGCGAGGATCTTTACCATCGCCTGGCGGTTGTTCCGGTCATCGTGCCGGGATTGGCCGAGCGGCGCGAGGATATTCCCTACCTCGTCGACAATTTCATGAAGCAGATCGCCCGCCAGGCCGGCATCAAGCCGCGCCGCATCGGCGACGACGCGCTGGCCGTGTTGCAGGCGCACAACTGGCCGGGCAACGTTCGCCAGCTGCGCAACAATGTCGAGCGCCTGATGATCCTTGCGCGCGGCGACGACGTCGATGCGCCGATCACCGCCGACCTTTTGCCGGCCGAGATCGGCGATGTCATGCCGCGCACGCCGAATCAATCCGACCAGCACATCATGGCGCTGCCGCTGCGCGAAGCGCGTGAGCAGTTCGAGAAGGATTACCTGATCGCCCAGATCAACCGATTCGGCGGCAACATCTCGAAGACCGCCGAGTTCATCGGCATGGAGCGCTCCGCTCTGCATCGCAAGCTGAAGTCGCTGGGCGTCTGAGCGCGACATATCCAGCCGCCGCGCCCGGGCCGAGCATTTGCCGGTTACGGCGGCGGTGGAATCGCATAAGAAAGCCCCGAGAATATCTAGAGGTTGCCCATGCCGCGCATTGCCTATGTCAACGGGCGCTATGTCACGCACGCCGATGCCGCCGTCCATATCGAGGACCGTGGCTATCAGTTCGCCGACGGTGTCTATGAGGTCTGCGAGGTGGCGCGTGGTTTCATCGTCGACATGCCGCGCCATCTGTCCCGGCTGAACCGCTCGCTGACCGAATTGTCGATCGCCTGGCCGGTCACCTCCCGCGTGCTGCCACTCATTCTGCGCGAGGTGGTCAATCGCAACCAGGTCGCCAATGGCCTGGTCTATGTCCAGGTGACGCGCGGCGTTGCCAGCCGCGACTTTGTGTTCCCTTCCGCCGACACCAAGCCATCCCTGGTGGTGACTGCCAGGAAGGCCGATCCTGCCGCTGGCGCAAAGCGAGCCGAGACCGGCATCGCGGTCATCACCGTGCCGGAGAACCGCTGGGACCGCGTCGACATCAAGACCGTCGGGCTGCTGCCCAATGTATTGGCCAAGCAGAAGGCCAAGGAAGCCGGTGCGCAGGAAGCCTGGTTCGTCGACGATGAAGGCAACGTAAAAGAAGGCGGCTCGTCCAATGCCTGGATCGTCACCCGGGACGGCGTCCTGGTCACCAGGCCGGCCGAGCACGGCATCTTGCGCGGCATCACCCGCACGACCATGTTCGAAGTGGCGGCCAAGCTTGGCCTGAAGATCGAGGAGCGCGGCTTTTCCGTCGCCGAGGCCAAGGCGGCACGCGAGGCGTTCATCAGCTCCGCAACGACAATCGCCATGCCGGTGGTGGCCATCGACGGCGATACGGTCGCCAATGGGCACCCCGGCTCAATAACACTTTCGTTGCGGCAGGCCTTTTTTGACATTGCGGAAAAAAGTCCAGCCTGATAACCGCACAGGTGGAATGAACATCAATATATCTCGTTCTGCTTGTCGTTACTGACGACAAGACGGTGTTTGCGAGCTTGACATGCGCCCGTTAATTTGGCGCATTGGCTTGCAAACCGAAGGGGATCGGCGAAAGACAAGAACAATGGCGGAACGATCGCAAAACCTTCAGGACCTGTTCCTGAATTCAGTTCGCAAGAGCAAGAACCCGCTCACCATCTTCCTCATCAACGGCGTGAAGCTGACCGGCGTGGTCACTTCGTTCGACAATTTCTGTGTCCTGCTGCGCCGCGACGGTCACTCCCAGCTCGTCTACAAGCACGCCATTTCCACGATCATGCCGAGCCAGCCGGTTCAGATGTTCGATGGCGAGGAAAGCCAGGGCGCCTGATTGGCACGTGAGAAAGACGCGGACGCCACCGTTCGCGGAAAACCAACACATCATCCCGGGACGGAAGCCAAGGGCCCGACCCGGGCTGTTGTCATTGTGCCCGTCCTTACCCGCCACCAGCGCAACGACGACGAGACCAACCGTCCTCGGTTGATGCGTTCGGCTGATGCTCGTCATGACGAGGCAGTTGGCCTTGCCCGCGCCATCAACCTCGACCTGGTCCACACTGCGGTGGTTACCATCAACGATCCGCGCCCGGCGACGTTGCTCGGCAGCGGCAAGGTCGCCGAATTCGCCGAAATCGTCAAAGAGGGACACGCGGAGGTGGTCGTCGTCGACCATCCGCTGACCCCGGTGCAGCAGCGCAATCTCGAGAAGGAGCTGGACGCCAAGGTGCTGGACCGCACCGGGCTGATCCTCGAGATATTCGGCGAGCGCGCGCGCACCAAGGAAGGCACGCTGCAGGTCGAGCTCGCCCATCTCAACTACCAGAAGGGCCGTCTCGTGCGCAGCTGGACCCACCTGGAGCGCCAGCGCGGCGGCGCCGGCTTCCTCGGCGGCCCTGGCGAAACGCAGATCGAATCCGACCGGCGGCAGTTGCAGGAAAAGATCATCAAGCTGAAGCAAGAGCTGGAAACGGTGCGCCGCACCCGCGACCTGCACCGCGCCAAGCGCAAGAAGGTGCCGTTTCCGGTGGTGGCGATCGTCGGCTACACCAATGCCGGCAAGTCGACGCTGTTCAACCGGCTGACAGGAGCAGATGTACTGGCGCAGGACATGCTGTTCGCCACGCTCGATCCGACGCTGCGCCGCGTGCGCCTGCCACATGGCACGCCGATCATCCTCTCCGACACTGTCGGTTTCATCTCGGACCTACCGACGCATCTGATCGCGGCTTTCCGCGCCACCCTGGAAGAGGTGGTCGAGGCCGATCTCGTGCTTCATCTGCGCGACATTTCCGATCCGGACACTGCGGCACAAGCGGAAGATGTCGAGCGCATCCTGGCCGACCTCGGTGTCGACGCCGGCGACGCCAAGCGCGTGATCGAAGTGTGGAACAAGATCGACCGGCTCGACGAGGGCAACCGGACCCGGCTGCTTGCAGACGGCGCCAATGCCAGCAAGGCGCCGCCGATTGCGGTGTCGGCTGTGACCGGCGAGGGCATCGATGCGCTGAAGGCGATCATCGAAACGCGGATGGCGGGCGAACTCGAAGACCTCACCGTGACGATCGAGCCGGCACAGTTCGGCCTTGTCGACTGGCTTTACCGCAATGGCGATGTCGTTTCGCGAAGCGACAATGATGACGGCAGCGCCACCATCTCGCTCAAGGCCACGCAAAGCGCCCGCGAAGAGATCGAAAGCAGATTGCGTCGTAAAAACAACGGCTAATGTAACTTACTTCGCAGTCTTTGCTTCCTGCCATAGTGCTTCCATCTCGGCCAGATCAGCCTTGTCCAGCGTGTTGCCGGCTTTCTCCAATGCCTGTTCGACATAGTGGAAGCGCGAGCGGAATTTTTCGTTGGTGCCGCTCAGCGCTGCTTCGGAATCGAGCTTGAGATGACGGCCGAGATTGACGACGGCAAACAGCATGTCGCCGAACTCGTCCTTGATCGAGGCGGTGTCGCCCTTGGCCAGTGCCTCGCGCAATTCGCCGATCTCTTCCTCGATCTTGTCGAGGATGGGCGCCGCCTCGCTCCAGTCGAAGCCGACGCGGGCGGCCTTCTCCTGTAGTTTCAGCGCCCGGGTCAGTGCGGGCAGGGCGACCGGCACGCTGTCCAGAAACCCCTTGCCATTGTCTTCGGGATCGAGACCACGCGCGAGGCGGGCGCTTCGTTTCTCCGCCTTCTCTTCTGCCTTGATCTTTTCCCACATGCCCTTGGCCATGCCGGCGCTACGGGCTTCTTCGTCGCCGAAGACATGCGGATGGCGTCGGATCATCTTGGTGGTGATGGCTTGCACCACGTCAGAGAAGGCGAATTCACCGGCTTCCTCGGCCATTTGCGCGTGGTAGACGACCTGCAGCAGAAGATCGCCGAGCTCGTCGCGCAGATCGTCGAGGTCGCCGCGCGCGATGGCGTCCGCCACCTCATAGGCTTCCTCGATCGTATAGGGCGCAATGGTCGAGAAATCCTGTTCGATGTCCCAGGGGCAGCCAGTCTTCGGCGCCCGCAGCGCCGCCATGATCTCGATCAGGCGCGAAATGTCTTTCGATGGCGTCATCTAGAGCTATTCCAGGAAAAGTGTGAAACGGTTTTCTGTCCGGAATTGCGTCAAAACAGTCTATCGGATGCTATCCCGCGACCGGCCGCGCGGCCAACGCTGTCGGTCGGCGCGGGAGCCTTGTCCACAGATGAGCCGCGTCAATCAAGAACCGAAACGATCGCCTTGGCGAGTTCGTCCATGCCGTCCTCGGGTAGGCCGGCGACATTGATGCGGCTGTCGCCGACCATGTAGATGCCGTGCTCGGCGCGCAACCGCTCGACCTGCGCTTCGGTGAGGCCAAGGCGAGAAAACATGCCGCGATGGCTGGCGACGAAATCGAAACGGTCGGAATTGGACTGCCGGCGCAGCGCCTCGGCGAACTGGACCCGAAGCCTGAGCATGCGCAGGCGCATCTCTTCGAGCTCGGCTTCCCAGTCGGCGCGCAAGGCGGCGTCTTCGAGCACGATGCGCACGGCTGCCGCACCATGGTCCGGCGGCATCGAATACATGGCGCGCGCCGCCGACAGCATCTGGCTCATCGCCACATCCGCCTGTGCGCCGTCCCTGGCCAGGATCATCGCCGCGCCGACGCGGTCGCGGTAGGCGGCGAAATTCTTCGAGCAGCTCGACGCGACGACCATCTCCGGAACTTTCGCGGCCAGCAGGCGCAAGCCGAGGGCGTCGGCCTCGAGGCCATCGCCAAAGCCCTGATAAGCGATGTCGACGAAGGGCAGCAGCTCGCGCTCGACGACCAGATCGGTAACGGCTGCCCACTGTGCCGCATCCAGATTGGCGCCGGTCGGGTTGTGGCAGCAGCCATGCAGCAACACGACGTCGCCGCTCTTTGCGGTCCGCAGGGCCACCAGCATGTCGTCGAAACGAACGGCGCCCGAGGCGGCATCGAAATAGGGGTACTCGCGGATCTGCAGGCCGGCGGCGCGCATCACCGGCATGTGGTTCGGCCAGGTCGGATCCGATAGCCAGATGGTTGCATCCGAGCGCGTCCGCTTCAGCAGTTCCGCCACCAGCCGCAGCGCGCCGGAACCGCCGGGCGCCTGTGCGGCGCGGATGCGCGTCATGTCGGCGCCTGGACCGAAGGCGAGCTTGGCCATCACTGTGTTGAAGCCGGTATCGCCGGCAAGGCCGAGATAGGTCTTGGTGTCCTGACCCTCCAATAGCCGCTTTTCGGCTTCGCGCACGGCGCGCATGACCGGCGTCTTGCCGTCGCGATCCTTGTAGACGCCGACGCCGAGGTCGACCTTGTCGGGGCGCGGATCGGCGCGATAAAGGCCGATCAGGGCCAGGATCTTGTCGGCGGGGGCGGGCTGCAGGGCTTCAAACATCGATACGGCTCCAATGGCGGCGGAGTGATACGCAAATCGGTCACGTTTCGCCAGCGGTTTTAGCTGGGTGATCCAGCCCTAGACGGGGGTGCCGGGAAGCCTGCTCTGCACGCTCCTGTGATGTGGACGGGGTTTGATGCGGAACCCATTGATGCGCGTGGGAAAATGACCAGCCAACATCAACAGAGCCACCACGCCATCGTCCGCGCCGGCAGGAGCGGTTCCGTGCGCAATTTCGGCTTTGCCAGGGCCAGTAGTCAGGCCCCACCGTATTTCCCAGCCTGCCGCAACAGATAGGCGATCGCGCCCAGCACCATCAAGGCCAGCCCGAACCATGTCAGGGCATAGGCCAGATGGTTGTTGTGGAACGAAACCACCGTCAAGCCGCCGACCGGCCACCCTCCCGGATTGGGCGTGGCATCGGCATCGATGAAATAAGGAGCGACCTGCCCGAGGCCTTGCGTCGTGGCGATCGCCTGCACATCGCGCGAATACCAGCGGTTGGCGGCCGGATCGTTGTTACGCAGGAAGCCGCCTTTCGGTTCGCTGATGCGCAGCAGGCCGTGAATTCCGGTGTGATTGCCCGAGGGCTTGCCTGCGAGGCGGGTTGCCGGATCGCGCTTGTCCGTCGGCACGAAGCCCCTGTTCACCAGAACCGTGAAGCCATCATCGGTGCGGAACGGCGCCATTACCCAGAAGCCACCGCCGCGATCGGTGACCGCCTGGACCAGGGTTTCGCGATCACCGAGAAACCGGCCCGTGACGGCAAGCTGGCGATACTCGTCATCCCTGGCGTTGATCTCTGGCCAGGCCGAAGGCGCCGGGGCGGCCACAGGTACTGCCTTGAGACGCTGGTCGACACGCTCGATCAGGTCGAGTTTCCAGACGCGGCGCTCCAGCTGCCAGACACCAAGCGCCGAAAAGCCGGTGATGCCGATGGCCCCGCAAAGGCAAAGCACCAACAGCGTCCATGGTGAACGCGTAACCCTTTGGCCGTCGCCTGTATTCGAATGCGGTGTCGTCCGTGCCTGTTCGTCCAAGCCAGGTCCCTCTCTCAGGGTATCTGACCCATGTCATGGCCGGGCATCATGTTGACGTTCAGATGGTACATGACCCAGAGTGAGCCCGTCAGCGCGATCACCACCAGGATGAGGGTGAAGATCAGGGCCATCATGGTCCAGCCGCTCTCCGACCTGGTGTTCATATGCAGAAAGAACACCATGTGGACGATGATTTGCACGACGGCGAAGGCCATGATGGCAATCGCCGACGCCATCTGATTGCCGAGCGCGTTGGTCATGACCAGCCAGAAGGGAATGGCGGTCAGCACGACGGACAGGCCGAAGCCTGTCAGATAGCCGCTCAGCGAGCCGTGATCGACGCCGTGATGCGCGTGGCTCTGGTCGCTGGTGTCTGTGTGGTGGCCGGCGCTCATCGCAACATTCCCATCAGATAAACGAAGGTGAAGACGCCGATCCAGATGACGTCGAGGAAGTGCCAGAACATGCTCAGGCACATCAGGCGCCGCTGGTTCGCGGCGATCAGCCCGTGCCTGGAGACCTGCACCATCAGCACCACCAGCCAGACCAGGCCGAAGGTGACGTGCAGGCCGTGCGTTCCGACCAGCGTGAAGAACGACGACAGGAAGCCGCTGCGCTGCGGCGTCGCCCCCTCGTGGATGAAATGGGCGAATTCGTAGAGTTCGATGCTGAGAAAGGCGAGGCCGAACAGGCCAGTGATCACCAGCCACACCTGCATGGGCTTCACCCGTCCCTTCGCCATCTCCAGCATCGCGAAGCCGTAAGTGATGGAGGACAGGAGCAGCATGGTGGTGTTGAGCGCGACCAGCGGAAGATCGAACAGGTCCTTCGGCGCGGGTCCGGCCGCGTAATTGCCACCGAGCACGCCATAGACCGCGAACAGCATCGCGAAGATGAGGCAGTCGCTCATCAGATAGATCCAGAAGCCGAGCATGGTGCTGCTGCCGCTCTCGGCATGGCCGTGGTCGTCTTCCAGGTGGAAGACCGTGTCGTCGATCACCGTGTCGGCGTGTGCCATGCTGTTCACCCTGCCTGGCCGTTTGCCGCGAGCAGACGCGTCCGCTCGTCCTCGACGCGCGTCACGTCACTGGAAGGAATGTGGAAATCCCGGCTGTAGTTGAAGGTGTGCGCGATGGCGTAGCCGATCAGGGCAACGAAGCTGACGATCGCCAGCCACCAGATGTACCAGATGAGCGCTACCGCAAGCACCACGCTCAAACCCGCCAGGATGACGCCAGCTCCTGTGTTGCGCGGCATGTGGATGTCGCGGAAGCCCGTCAGAGGACGCTGGTAGCCGCGCTTCTTCATGTCCGCCCAGGCATCTAGATCATGGACGACCGGGGTAAAGGCGAAATTGTAGGCTGGCGGCGGCGACGAGGTTGCCCATTCGAGCGTACGCCCGTCCCACGGATCGCCGGTATCGTCGCGAAGCTGCTCGCGCCGGCGCACGCTGACGAAGATCTGGATGAGGAAGGACAGGATGCCAAGCAGGATCAGGAAGGCGCCAAAGGCGGCGATGATGAACCAGATCTGCAGCGAGGGATCCTCAAAGGTGCGCAGCCGACGCGTTACGCCCATCAGGCCAAGTATGTAGAGCGGCATGAAGGCGAACCAGAAGCCTACCACCCAGAACCAGAAGGACATCTTTCCCCAGAACGGATCGAGCCGGAAGCCGAATGCCTTGGGGAACCAGTAGCTGATGCCGGCAAACAGGCCGAACAGCACGCCGCCGATAATGACGTTGTGGAAATGCGCGACCAGGAACAGGCTGTTGTGGAGCACGAAGTCGGCCGGCGGAACCGCGAGCAGCACGCCGGTCATGCCGCCGACCACGAAGGTCAGCATGAAAGCGACGGTCCACATCATCGGCAGTTCGAAGCGGATGCGGCCACGGTACATGGTGAACAGCCAGTTGAATATCTTGGCCCCTGTCGGGATCGAAATGATCATCGTTGTGATGCCGAAGAACGAGTTGACGCTCGCTCCCGATCCCATGGTGAAGA
Organism: Mesorhizobium sp. M0518; assembly: GCF_040321125.1. Taxonomy (NCBI): domain Bacteria; kingdom Pseudomonadati; phylum Pseudomonadota; class Alphaproteobacteria; order Hyphomicrobiales; family Phyllobacteriaceae; genus Mesorhizobium; species Mesorhizobium sp. M0518. The sequence goes on along the minus strand of NZ_JAMYQY010000002.1, from coordinate 305,192 downwards.
AGTGATGCAGCCAGACCAGATAGGACAGGATGGTGATGACGATGGTTGCGTAGACCATCGATGTGTAGCCGAAGAGCCGCTTGCCGCAGAAGGCCGAGGTCACTTCGGAAAATATGCCGAAGGCCGGCAGGATCAGGATGTAGACCTCGGGGTGGCCCCAGATCCAGATCAGGTTCACGTACATCATCGGATTGCCGCCGAAGTCGTTCGTGAAGAAGTTGGTGCCGACATAACGGTCGAGAGCCAGCAGGGCCAGCACCGCCGTCAGCACCGGGAAGGCGGCGACGATGAGCACATTGGTGCAGAGCGCGGTCCAGGTGAAGATCGGCATTCTCATCATGGTCATGCCTGGCGCGCGCATCTTGACGATGGTGCAGACCAGGTTCACGCCCGATAGCAGCGTGCCGACGCCCGCCACTTGCAGGGCCCAGATATAATAATCGACACCGACATCGGGACTGTAGCCGATACCCGACAGCGGCGGATAGGCAAGCCAGCCGGTGCGGGCAAATTCGCCGACGAACAGCGACATCATGACGATGACCGCGCCGCCGACCGTCATCCAGAAGCTGAAATTGTTGAGGAACGGAAACGACACGTCGCGCGCGCCGATCTGCAGCGGGACGACGAAATTCATCAGGCCCGTCACCAGCGGCATCGCCACGAAGAAGATCATGATCACGCCGTGCGCGGTGAAGATCTGGTCGTAGTGATGCGAATTGAGGTAGCCTTCCGAACCGCCGAAGGCCATCGCCTGCTGGAGCCGCATCATGATGGCGTCGCTGAAGCCGCGCAGCAGCATGACGATGCCGAGCACCATGTACATCACACCGATGCGCTTGTGGTCGACGCTGGTGAACCATTCGCGCCACAGATAGCCCCAGAGCTTGAAATAGGTCAGCGCGCCGACGAGGGCGATGCCGCCCAGCGCGACGACTACGAAGGTCGCGACCACGATGGGTTCGTGCAGCGGCAGCGACTCGAGCGTGAGCCGGCCGAAGATCGCCTTGAGAAGAGCAGGATTGTCGAACATGTCTTGCGTGGCGCCTCAGGAGTTGAAGGGCGACCGAAGCGTGCCGGTTGCGGAAGGTGACGGCAGTCGGATCGACAGGGGCGGTGGCCGTTGCAGACCAGCGCCGACTATCGGCGTCGAGGTCATCGGCGTGACGGATTGATCGGCCTTCGAAGCCGCCAGTGCTTCTTCGGTCGTGCATATGCTGGCGACATAGGATGGGGCAGGGCCGAATATCGTGCCGCGCCGGGCGAACTTGTCATACAGCAGCGGCAGGGTGTTGCGGATGCCGGCCATTCCCAGACCGCCCTTGGCATCGATCTGCGACATCTCGCTCATGCACATCTTGCCGGGCTCGACGCACATGTTGAGGATCGCCTTGTAGAGATGGGCATCCACCGTCGCATAGTGGCGCACGGGTTGGTTCTCGCTGGGCTGTTCGAGCTCCAGATAGCCGTTTCGGTCGAGCTTGCCGCCGCCGTCCTTTGCCTTCGCGATCCATGCCTGGAAACCGGCATCGTCTAGGCCGTGGAACGCGAAGCGCATTCCCGAGAAGCCGGCGCCGCTGTAATTGGCGGAGAACCCTTCATAGTCGCCGGACTTGTTTATGACGGCGTGCAGCCTGGTTTCCATACCCGGCATTGCATAGATCTGGCCGGCCAGTGCTGGAATGTAGAAGGAGTTCATCACCGATGCGGAGGTGATGCGAAAGCTGATCGGCCGGTCGACCGGCGCAGCCAGTTCGTTGACCATGGCGACGCCGTACTGCGGATAGATGAACAGCCATTTCCAGTCGAGCGCGACGACTTCGACCTCAAGCGGGCGCACGTCCGGCGGCAGCGGCTTGCCGGCCGATACACGTCCGATCGGCCGATAGGGGTCGAGCAGATGCGTCCCCATCCACGTCACCGCGCCCAGGCAGATGATGATCAGAAGCGGCACAGCCCAAATGACGAGCTCGAGATGGGTCGAGTGGTCCCAATCCGGCTCGTAGCGCGCCTCGCGGTTGGACTGGCGGTATCGCCAGGCAAAGAATATGGTGAGAGCCATCACCGGTATGATGACGATCAGCATCAGTGCCGTGGACACCATCAGCAGGTCGCGCTGCTGCGCGGCGACGTCGCCGGCAGGGTTCATGACGACCATGCTGCAGGAGCCGAGCGATGCCAGCAGGGGCAGCAGGAAAAGGGTACGGAGACGGCTCAATGTATGACCTGTCGGTTGTTCCCCCCAGTGCTAGCCGCACCGCGGCAATGAAGGCATTGGACAATTTGTCCAATGCCGCAATGACGCGGCAGGCGTCATCAAAGCATCTGGCCCGCGCACATGGCAAGCGATCGTATGACACCGCGGCGGGGCGACGGAGAATGCTGTGAGCCCAACTTCGAAGATGGAAGCCGACGCAAGACGGATCAACGCGCGGCATCATGAGGTGAAGCCCGGCGAAATCGCCGTTGGCGTCATCATCGGCAGGACGTCGGAATTCTTCGACTTCTTCGTCTACGCGATCGCTTCCGTCATCGTTTTTCCGAAGCTCGTATTTCCTTATGCCGACCCGTTGACCGGCACGCTCTACTCCTTCGCCATCTTCGCGCTTGCCTTCATCGCGCGGCCGATCGGGACGGCGATCTTCACCGCGCTCGGCCGCGCCTACGGACGCAGCGCCAAACTCACCATCGCGCTGTTCCTGCTGGGGACCTCGACCGTGTCGATCGCCTTCGTGCCCGGCTACGACCAGATCGGCCCGGCTTCGGCCTGGCTGCTGGCCATGTTCCGGATCGGTCAGGGACTGGCGCTGGGCGGGACATGGGATGGACTTGCCTCGCTGCTGGCGTTGAATGCGCCCGAAAAGCGCCGCGGCTGGTATGCGATGATCCCGCAGCTGGGCGCACCACTCGGGCTCATCGTTGCCAGCGCCCTGTTTGCATATTTCGTCGGCAACCTGTCGGCCGAAGACTTCTTCAGCTGGGGTTGGCGCTACCCGTTCTTCGTCGCCTTCGCCATCAATGTCGTCGCCCTGTTCGCACGGCTGCGCATCGTGGTGACGCCGGAATACACCAAACTGTTCGAAGGCCAGGAACTGGAGCCGACTTCCGTCCGCGAGACGTTGCGCGCCGAAGGGCGCACTGTCGTGCTCGGCGCCTTCGCGCCGCTGGCGAGCTTCGCCCTGTTCCACATGGTGACGGTGTTTCCTCTGTCCTGGATTTTCCTGTTCACGCGCGAGGGACCGGCCCGGTTCCTGGTCATCGAGACGATCGGAGCCTTCTTCGGCCTGGCGGCAATCGCGATCTCGGGCTTCGTCGCCGACCGGGTTGGGCGCTGGCCCTTGCTAGGAGGCTCGGCGGTGGCCATCGCCGTTTTCAGCGGTTTCGCGCCACAGCTGCTCGATGGCGGCTTCGTCGGAGAGTCCGTCTTCATGGTATTGGGCTTCGTCCTGCTCGGCCTGTCGTTCGGCCAGTCTTCAGGAGCACTCGCCTCGAACTTTTCAAAGACCTACCGCTATACAGGTGCTGCGCTGACCTCGGACCTCGCCTGGCTGTTCGGCGCCGGCTTCGCCCCCATAGTCGCCCTGTTCCTGTCCGCCCATTTCGGGCTGATCTCGTCAGGCGCCTATCTGTTGTCGGGAGCGCTGTGCACGTTGCTGGCGCTGAGGCTCAACCAGCGCCTGGATCGGACGCCCGCTTGAGTGACCTGCTTGGCCAGGGCTGGGGACCTCCCGGCCCAATGACTCTGCACGACAAGACCAACAAACAGAATTTCCTGCTTCTGATCCAACTGCGCTGGATCGCGGTCGGTGGTCAGATCGTGACGATCCTGTTCGTCCGCTACGCGCTTGGCATCGGCCTGCCGCTGGTGCCGATGGCGGTGGTGATCCTGCTGCTGATCGCTCTCAATGTCGCCAGCCTGCGCCGGCACAGCAGCCAGGACGCGATCACCAACACCGAGCTGTTTCTTGGGCTGCTGCTCGACGTCACCGCGTTGACGGTCCAGCTTTACCTGAGCGGCGGCGCGTCCAATCCCTTCATTTCGCTTTACCTGCTCCAGGTCATCCTGGGCGCGGTGCTGCTGGAGACATGGTCGGTCTGGGCCCTTGTTCTCATTGCAAGCACGTGCTTCATCGCGCTGACCACTTTCTACCGTGAGATCAGCCTGCCCGCCGCACACGGTGCCGGGCTGTTCAGCTTGCACATCCAAGGCATGTTCATCTGTTTCGTCCTGGCGGCAACGCTTCTGGTGCTGTTCATCACCAGGGTCCAGAACAACATTCGCACCCGCGACGCCCATCTTGCGGATTTGCGCCAGCAGTCGGCGGAGGAGGCTCACATCGTCAGGATGGGCCTGCTCGCCTCTGGCGCCGCGCATGAGCTCGGCACGCCGCTGGCCACGCTTTCGGTCATCCTCAACGACTGGCAGCGCATGCCGGCTCTCGAGGCCGATCCGGATCTGGCGCAGGAAATCCGGGAGATGCAGGGCCAGTTGGACCGTTGCAAGAAGATCGTTTCGGGAATCCTGATGTCGTCGGGCGAATTGCGCGGCGAAGGCACGGTTCGCACCTCCGTCGACACCTTCCTGGCGGAGCTGGTGGCCGAATGGAAATCGACACGGCTGCCGCAAGGTTTCGAATACACCAGGCGTTTCGGCGCCAACCAGGAGATCGTCTCCGATCCTGCGCTCAAACAGGTGATGTTCAATGTACTGGACAACGCACTTGAAGCGTCGCCTCTATGGGTCGGGTTGATCGTCAGCCGCCACGCTGACGATCTTATCGTCGAAGTTGTCGACGCGGGACCGGGATTTGAAGAAGCCATGCTTGCTGAATTCGGCAAGCCCTATACGTCGACCAAAAACCGGCCAGGTAGCGGGCTCGGCCTGTTTCTGGTCGTCAATGTCATCCGCAAGCTGGGGGGTAGCGTCACCGTAAGAAATAGAACCGAGGGGGGAGCTTCGGTTACGTTGCATCTGCCGCTGGCTGCTCTGTCTCCGCGAGGGCACAATGCCGACTAAACGCACGCTGTTGATCGTCGAGGACGACATCGCCTTTGCCAACGCACTGCGCCGGTCTTTCGAACGGCGTGACTACGAAACGCATAGCTGCCGGAGCGTCGACGGCGTGCATGCGCTGATCGGCACCGTTGCCTTCCAATATGCCGTCGTCGATCTCAAGCTTGCCAGCGGCTCGGGCCTGGAATGCGTCAGGGCGCTGCACGAGCACGATCCTGAAATGCGGATCGTCGTGTTGACCGGCTTTGCAAGCATCGCCACCGCTGTCGAGGCGATCAAGCTCGGCGCCTGCCAGTATCTTGCCAAGCCCGCCAACACCGACGACATTGAAGCCGCTTTCGGCCAGGTCGAGGGCAATGCTTCGGTGCCGCTCGCCGAGCGACCAACCTCGATAAAGAACCTCGAATGGGAGCGCATCCACGAAATGCTGGTGGAGGCCGACTTCAACATTTCCGAGACAGCACGACGGTTGGGCATGCACCGCCGGACGCTGGCGAGGAAGCTGGAGAAGAGGCGTGTGAAGTAGGCACGATCTACTGCATTCCAGTCGCCACATTGGGCCCACTGCCGCCATGCCTGCCGTCGATGCACCGATGGAAATCACCCGCACAACGATTCCGGGAGCTTGTATTTCTCGGCTTCATCATGCGGTTCCAGGGATAGCCGCTCGATGCTGCGAGGCGAGGGTAGAGGCGAACGATGTCCTCAAAGGGAAAAAATGGGCAGGGCAGGGATTAAAATCCCCACATGCTCCGTAAACAGGACATGAAACCGTCGATGCCACGCTTTGACATCCTAGGACAGCTCGGTTCGCTGCGTCGCTATGCGCGCTCGCTGACGCGCGACAGCACCGACGCCGAGGATCTTGTCCATGACGCGCTGGTGCGTGCCTATGAGCGGCGCAGCACGTTCCGCTCCGGCGGAAACCTGCGCGCGTGGCTGCTGTCGATCGTCCACAACACCTTCATCGACAAGATGCGGTCCCGCAAGTCCGAAGCGTCGCGCGTCGAACAGGCTGGATACCTAGCCGACGGCAGCACGCCGGCACCACAGGAACATTCGGTGCGCCTGGCGCAGGTGCGCGAGGCTTTTTTCAGCCTGCCGGAAGAACAGCGTTCAGCGCTGCACCTCGTCGCCATCGAAGGCCTCTCCTATCAACAGGCCGCCGATGCCAGCGGCGTGCCGCTCGGCACGCTGATGTCGCGCATCGGCAGGGCGCGCGCCGCACTGCGCGAGATGGAGGAGCCGGCGAAGGCAAAAAACCATCTCAGGATCGTTGGAGGCCCGTCATGACCGCAACTGTCGATCCCGTGACCGATATCGACCTCGACGCCTATGTCGACGATCAGGTCGACGTCACCCGCCGCATCGAGGTCGAAGCATTCTTGTCCGCTCGCCCGGAGGCGGCGGCGCGCGTGATGTCGGATCTCAGGACCCGCGATGAACTGCGCGTGGCGCTTGCCGGTTCCGCAGGTTTGGCCGGCTCCAAGGGCATGGCGCGGCCCGCGACCGCCGATGCCGCGCGGCGGCTGGAGAGGGGGCTTGCCCGCGGCCGGCTCTTCGGCGTGTTGCAGCGCGCGGCGGCGGTCGCCGGCTTCGTCGCCGCCGGCTGGCTGGCAAACGGCATCATCGGGCCGATGTCGGTGACCAAGGTCGTCGCCTCGCCGCAGCCGCCCGCCTATGTCGACGAGGCGGTGCAGGCCCACAGGACGACGCTGGTGCGCGAGAGCATGCCGTCGCAGCCGGAAGCGCCCAATTACAACGCCGGCGAAATCCGCGCCGCCACTGCCATCGTCATGCCGTCGCTGCCGACGGATTGGAGGGTGCGCGACGTGCAGATCTATCCGTCGCGCTTTGGGCCGAGCGTCGAGATGGCGGTCGAGACGAAAGACATGGGGCTGGTGTCGCTGTTTGCGATCCGGCCCGGAACCTTCGACGTCGTCAAGCCGACGATAGCGCCCTCGGGCGACATTTCGTCGGCCTATTTCCAGATCGGCGATGTCGCCTATGCGGTGGTCGGACGAAGCGAGGTTCACGACCTCGACCGCGCCGCCGAGACGCTTGCCAAGACGCTTTACTGATCGATCCACAAAGGAGAACGCAAATGAACACCCCCAATCTGGGATATCGCGTCGGCGCCGGCGCCCAAACCGGAGCCATCTTCGACGAGGGCCTGCGCCAGCATATGCTGCGCGTCTACAACTACATGGGCGTCGGCCTGGTGGTCACCGGCCTCGTCGCCTTCATGATCTCATCGACGCCGGCGCTCTACGTGCCGATCTTCTCCAGCCCGCTGAAATGGGTGGTGATGCTGGCACCGCTCGCCTTCGTCATGTTGTTCTCGTTCAAAATGCAGACCATGTCGGCGGCGAGTGCCCAGGCGATGTTCTGGGCCTTCTGCGCGGTCATGGGCCTGTCGCTCGCCTCCGTGTTCCTGGTCTTCACCGGAACCAGCATCGCGCGCACCTTCTTCATCGCCGCCACCATGTTCGGCGCCACCAGTCTCTACGGCTACACGACAAAGCGCGACCTGACCCAGTTCTCGTCGTTCTTGATCATGGGCCTGATCGGCGTGGTGATCGCCAGCATCGTCAACATCTTCCTCGGCTCGACCGCGCTGCAGTTCGCCATCTCGGTGATAGGCATCGCCGTGTTCATCGGCCTGACCGCCTGGGATACGCAGACGATCAAAGAACAGTATGCCGAGAATTTCGACGCGGAATCGCGCCAGAAACTTGCCGTCTTCGGCGCCTTCTCGCTCTATCTGAACTTCATCAACATCTTCCAGCTGCTGCTGAATTTTACCGGCGAACGCGAATAACGACTATCCGCTGTGGGCAAGAGCGAGGGTTATTGCTCTTGATGCGGAGAGGTGGCCGGAGGGAGATCCTCCGGCCACAATTCGTTCCTGCAGAACCAAGCTTACACCTTGAGTCCCCAAGAGCTTTTGCTAGTCTGCCGACCGCGCCGGCCTTCAACAACGACCCGCGAGGAAATGTGGCACAGGACAGCCAAACGCTTCATGGCGACGACATCTCGGCGACCATCGTCGCGCAGGGTGCCGAACTGATTTCGCTGCAAGACGCGCACGGATCTGAATTCCTGTGGCAGGCGGGGCCAGAATGGCGGCGGCACTCGCCGGTGCTGTTCCCGATCGTGGGGCGGCTGGCGGGCGATCATCTGCGCCATCGCGGCCGGACCTATCCAATGACGCAGCACGGGTTTGCGCGCGACAAGCCGTTTGCCTGGACGCAGAAGGGGGCGCGATCCTGCACGCTGGTGCTCACTGACGACGCCGACACCTGGGCGCGCTATCCATTCGCCTTTCGGCTTGAAGTGACCTATACGCTGGTCCGCCAGCAGCTTGATGTGACTTTCGACATCACCAACACCGGTGATGAGTTCCTGCCGGCATCGATCGGGGCGCACCCGGCGTTCAATTGGCCCTTGCAGCCGGATTTGGCCAAGACGGATTACCGGCTGATCTTTGCCGATGATGAGCCGGCGCCGATCCGCCGCCTTAAGGACGGACTGCTGCTGAAAACGCCACAGCCGACGCCTGTCGAAGGCAACATACTCCCGCTCTCTGAGCGGTTGTTCGACGAGGACGCGGTGATCATGGACCAGATCGCCAGCTCCAGCGTGCGTTATGCCGCCGAGCGTGGCCTGGCTCTGGAGATGTCCTGGCAAGGGGTTCGGGAGTTGGGCGTCTGGTCAAAGCCGGGCGGCGCGCCATTCCTTTGCATCGAACCCTGGCACGGCATTGCAAGCCCGGTCGACTTCGATGGTGATTTTGTCGACAAACCAGGCCTGATGGTGATCGCGCCGGGGGCAAAGCGCGTGATGAGCTATCAGATACGGCTGCTATGACGTTCCTGATCGGCAGATCCAGTCACGCCGGGAGTGCCCTATGAAGCTGCATTTCAGCCGCAATCCCAATCCTCGATTGGCGGTCGCGGCGGCACTCCATCTCGACGCGAAAGTCGAATTTGAATTCGCCTCGCCCTTCGCTCCGGGGCAGGCGGAGAAATATCGGCCGTTAAATCCCAATCTCTCACTGCCCATCCTTGTGGATGATGAGGGAAAGAGCCTCTGGGAGGCAGACGCCATAGCCTGCAGGCTCTCGCGCGACGCGCATTCGGATTTCTGGCGCACCGGCGATGACGAACCCGAGATGATCCGTTGGCTCAGCTGGGGCAAGGAGCACTTCGCACTCGCTTGCGACACGGTGCATTTCGAACGTGGGACCAAACAGCGGTACGGCATCGGCCCGATCGATCAGAAGCGGGTGGAGGAGGGCCTAAACCAATTCCATACGGCCGCGGCAATACTCGACGCCGTGCTTGCCGAGCGGCAGTGGCTGGTCGGGAATTCGGTTTCCTATGCCGATTTTCGAATGGCGACCTTTCTGCCGTTCAACGATGCCGCCAGATTGCCGCTCGACGATTATTCCTCTGTCAGCCGCTGGTACCGTCGGCTTGAAGACATCGACGCCTGGCGTGACCCTTTCAAGGGGATGGATGCACCCGAATTGCCGCCGGTGCCGCAAACGGCTGTCGCGGACCAGCGGTGAGAACGCGCGCGAAGAGCCGCGCAGCAGGCCGAGTCTACCAAGGCAATGATGTGCGGGGGATCGGATGAATATCTATGTCCTGAGTGTGGTCGAAGGACAGGAATGGGTCCTTCCTCGACAGGCGGACGACTACCAGCTGTTTTCGACGCTCTGCGGCCGGAAGCAGACACAATGGCATCCGCCCGGGATGGAGATCCTGCGCGAACACGACGACGGTACGTTCCGGCAATATTCAGATTTTCCATGGCTTGGCGAGCATGTGCTCATCCTGCGGGCGAGGGCGTTGAAGTTGCTTCGGCCAACCCTCGAACCGTACGGTGAATTCCTGCCGCTTCGTGCTGACGAGCCAATATCGCTCTGCAATGTCACCACCGTGATCGATGCGCTGGACGAGGAACGTTCAAAGATCGTTCGCTTTGACGATGGCGGCATAATGGTGATCGAAAGCCTCGTCCTTCGAGCGAACGCAATCGGCGGTACCGAGATATTCAAGCTGCCCGAGCGTGCGGACGGGGTGCGAATATCCGATATCTATCTGCAGGAGACGATCGTACGCCGGATCGGGGAGCTTGGGCTCAAGGGCATTGCTTTCAACTTGGTCTGGAGCGACGAGCCGGTCGGACAAGGCAGGATCGAATACCCAGGTGTGGAAAAGGGCATTTCAACCGCAAGCTCGCTCACGCGCTTTTGGGCAGGTCTGCGGCGGAGAGCAGGATTTTGACGTTAAACCTGCCGGACGACGGTGCCAACCACATTGACGAGAAGGCGCGCGGCGGTCAGCGCTGACAGGCCGTCAATATCGGCCGGAGGATAGAACTCGACAAGGTCGAACCCTGCGATCCGGGCCCGTCTACCGAGGCCGGCGATCAGGTCGATCACCTGCAAGTAAGTGAGGCCGCCGGGTGTACGCGCCGCTACGCCCGGCATGATGCTTGGATCGAGGCTGTCGCAGTCGAGGGTGACGACAACCCGCGCGCCTTCCGGAATATGCCGGAGCGCGGCTTCGACGCCCTGAGCGTGAACCTCGCGGGCGGTCACGAAGCGACTGCCATAGCGCCGTGCCGCTTCGATCTCGGTGATGCGTGCGCTGCCAACGCTGCGCAGGCCGACTTGCACCATGCCTGCGACATGCGGCATCTCGCTCGCCCTGCGCATCGGGCTCGAATAGCCGTAGCGTTCGCCCTGAACCTCGTCGCGCCAGTCGATATGGGCGTCGATCTGCAGGACCCAGACCGGCCCGTGCTCCGCAAAGCCGGAGAGGAAGGGAATGGTCATGGAACAGTCGCCGCCGATCAGGATCGGCACGGCCGGCAATACCAGGATTTCGCGCGTTTTTGCCTCAATCCTGACCCTGTTGCCGGCATTGTCATGCATGGTGGTCAAGATATCGCCGACGTCGATGCAAGAGGCCGGCTTGCCGTCGAACAGCGGGCCGCCGAGATCGAAATTCCAGTGCTCGACGAGCGCGGCATCGTCCTGGCTCGCAGTTCGGATGGCATCCGCCGCCAAGGCATGGCCGCGGCTGTCCTTGCCGGGATAAGTGCTGCCGTGACCGGCTCCGAAGATCACTGCGCGGGGCATGTGGCCATCTGTCAGGCGATCGGGAAAGCCGAGAAAGGGAGGCGAGGGTGTCATGGCTTGATGGATCCTGATGATGGCTTAGCGCACGCCAATCGGTTGCGTCTAAGTCAAGCGCCTCGGCTTCAGCTTTGTGGGCCGATTGGGTAAGCCCAATAAACTCTAAAACAATCGGGATCGATCACCCACCTGGTGTTTCAAATTTGGGCCAATGGGACATTGGCGGTGGCATGGGCCGATCTCGAGGCGACATTGCGCTGCTGACGAGGACGTTGGCAGTTTGGATCGGCAGGCGCGATCCCGAAATTTCCAGTGCGTGACGAGAATGAACCTTGGCTGGTCGCCTGGTAGCGGAACCAGGCGAGGTTCACGTTGTTACCACAGCGGGCGACTACCGGTTGCCGGATTCGGAGTCATCGTTTCATGACCAATGGTCCATTGCCTGAAAACGTTCTGGTCTCGCTTCCCAAGATCGATGCAAAAGCGGCGCCGACGCTCAAAAATGCCGAGGCGGAGGTATTTTACACGGAAGCAATCCGCGAGCTTACCGCCACCGACATACCCTTTCTGGTCGCCGGGACTTACGCGGTAAGCGCTTATACGGGTGTCACCCGCCAGACCAAGGACCTCGATATTTTCTGCAAGGCAGGCGATTACGCGCGGATCCTCGCCCATTTCAAGCAGCTTGGATATGCCGTCGAAATCGAGGATGACCGGTGGCTCGGCAAGGTGTTCAAGGGCACGCATTTCTTCGACGTCATATTCGGCTCGGCCAACGGCACGGTGCCTGTTGGCGACCTGTGGCTGGAACACGCCCGCCAAACAGAGCTGTTGGGCAGCAGGGTGCGGATCATCGGCCCGACCGAACTCATCTGGTCCAAATGCTTTATCCAGGACAGAGGGCGACACGATGGCGCCGATATCGCTCATACGATTCTCAAGGCGGGCGATCAGATCGATTGGCACCGGCTGCTTTCTTATCTGGAGGTTCACTGGGAGGTTCTGTTGATGCAGCTTATCAATTTCAGATGGATCTATCCGAGCGAGCGCGATCATATCCCGGCGTGGCTGCTCGATGAATTGCTCGACCGCCTCGCCAAGCAACGGCAGTTGCCGTCTCCAAGAATGAAGATCTGCCGTGGGCGACTGCTTTCGCAAACCGATTACGAAATCGACGTCAAGGAATGGGGCTTCGCCGGCGTCGGTGGTGTGGGAGAATTCCGTGATGGCTGATCCCGTCAAGAGCAGCGGGCCCAAGGACGGCGCACGCGCGCTCAAAGTTGCCGCGGTCGGGGATCTCCATGTGCGGGAAGATGCGCAAACCTCGTATCGAAACCTCTTCGGCGAGATTTCGAGCGAAGCGGACATTCTCGTTCTCACGGGAGATCTGACCAATCTCGGCAAGCCTCGTGAAGCGGAGATGCTGGCCGAGGATCTGCGCAACTGCTCGATCCCGGTCGTGGCGGTGCTCGGCAATCATGACTACGAGTCTGGTGCGGTGGAAGACGTCACGAACATCCTGCGCCAGGCGCATGTTCATCTCCTCGACGGGCAGGCAGTCGAAATCCAAGAGGTGGGTTTTGTCGGCGTGAAGGGATTCATAGGCGGCTTCGGGTCACGCATGCTCGGCTCATTCGGTGAACCGGCCATCAAAACGATGGTCGCCGAAAGCGTGAACGAGGCAATGCGACTTGAAAACGCGATGCGCCAGGTGCGGGCGAAGCGCACGCTGGTGATCCTCCACTATGCGCCGATTGCCGACACAGTCGCGGGAGAACCGCCGGAGATATTTCCATTTTTGGGCTCTTCACGCCTGGCGGAGACGATCGATCGATTCCAGGTTAGTGCTGTCGTGCACGGTCATGCACATCGCGGTTCTTACGAAGGTCAAACGCCTGGCGGAGCCAAGGTCTACAACGTCGCCATGCATGTGACCAAGCCAAGCGGCCGCCCCTACGCCTTGCTCGAAATCTGACGCCAGCGGCATGCGCCGTGGTGCCCATTGGCCTGAACTCAATTGGTGGCGTTGATCGACTTCGCCAACTCTTCCAGCTTCCGGGGATCGTTGCCGTGACGGCGCACCAGTTCGCGAGCCTGCCTGGACGGCAAATCGGTCGTGGCCGCCAGTTGTCGCACCTGCTGATCGTCGATGGCGACCTGCGGCAATGTATGGTCGATATTTCCTTGCTTGTCCTTCATCGCGCTTCTCCTTGATCCCTGTCGATGACAACGGCTCGAAAATCCGACCGGTTCCGAACGATCTGCAAACTTTTGGGCCGGCACCTGGGCGGACCAACATGCGCGTGCCCTGAGGGCGTAACGATCTCGATGGCTGGATTCTGCCAGGAACCATGGCACGGCGCACGAGTTGTTCCGACTGAACGGAGATAGTTAGATGCCACAGCCAAGACAGCCAGACCCAAATCGCGATGTGCCCGTGCCGCCTCCAACATGGAAGCCCCAGCCGATCGAGGAACCCGAACCGGAAAGGCTCCCGGACGAGACCCCGCTGCCCAATCCCGACGAGAATGAAGAGCCTCCCGTCCACGCATAGACGAAGGGGAGCTTCTTTATCGCGGGGCAAGTGCGCAACCTCGAGACAGAAAGCCCATCGCCTGCAGATCGGCAAAGTTGAATGGTTGCTTCGGCGCCTCAAGTCGTCGTCTGGATGATCAGGGTCAGCGTGCCATCGCCATCTATGTTTGCAGCGACAACCTGCGAGGAATTGAGCCCATTCGCCCTCAAAGCCGATGTCGCCTGAGGCGAAGCATCGACTGAGTTTTGCAGGCGAAGCAAATCTTCGGCGCTGGTTTGATTGATCACGGCATCCGCCTGCGCCTTGATTTCGTCAGGCAAATCCTCGACGGCGATAATGGCAACGCCGGTGAAATTCAAATCAGCAGAGCCTGGATCTGGCAGCGCCAGCTCCGGTTGCACTTCGCCCTGCGGTGGCGTCACCTGGGGAGGCTGCGGGCCAACAGTTTGGGCGTAGACGGGCTGAATGATGACCGCCCCGGAAAGTACGAGAGCTATCGTCAACATGCGCATGGTCGCTCCTTGCATCCTCGAGGAGATTTTGAAGAAACCCCCATGCTGAGCGATGGTTCCCGCGGGGCTGGTCCCGCCGGGCGATTTCGTCCCAACTCACCCCAGAGAGACGCCGAAAACCTTGGCCAGGGCGTCCGTCACACGGCTGTCTCCCAACCGGTTGGGCGGTTTCGTACGGAATCGTACCATCGATTGATCTGCACCTTGGACAGGATCAAAATCAAGCAGAGGTGACCATGGGAGGGAGCCGCATGAGCATCGCCAGATGGGCAATAAGACCTGTCGGTACCGCCAAGGCGTTTCTGGCAGAGGAGCTTCGAAGTGCGCGATACGGCGACATTGTTTCGGTCAAAGCGGCGATAGAGGCCGCTCGCAGGGACGCGCCTTATTTGCAGGACACAGACGATGAGTTGATGGAGACGATCGTCGAGCTGGCACGGGAACTGGGGCTGGCCGTCCTTTTTGACTCTCGCGATTGACCGATGAGCCATGGCTGGAGGACTCACCGGCGGTTGAAGCGATTTGGTACGAAATCGACAATTGGCTCATGGCCGAAAATGCGCAATCATTGGGAAATGGGACGACGGTTGGACGACAAACTCGATTGCAAGGCTTGTGGGACTATCCAAATGGACATTCCCGACAACGCGGAGGAATCGACGCCAATTCATTGCAGCAATTGCGGCGCCTTTCTCGGCGAGTGGGGCGAATTGCAGGACGATTTCTACCGTCAGGCTCGCGGTACCGAAGCATTCGACTTGCGCAACGGAACCATTATCAAGAAGTAGCGCGCAACAACGCGGCCTCCGAATAACATCGGTAAATCCACAGGGGTTGGCAGATCTAGCCGACGTCGATGACGACCATCAACCCGCCGCCGCCCTTCTCCTCGACATTGTTGTTCGTCGTGTGATGCGGGATGTGGCAGTGAATGAGCCACTTGCCGGGACGCAGCGCCTTCCACACGACGTCATAGCGCTGTCCCGGTCCGACATTGATGGTATCGGCCAGGAAGCGTGCCGAGGGAGAAAGCGTCTCACCGTCACGGGCGACGACCTCGAAGGGTCCGCCATGGATATGCATTGGATGGACGAAGCCGTTGTTGGTGCCGATGAAACGCACCTTCAGCGTCTCGCCCACCTTCATAGGAATGGTGTCGGTTGCGGGATAGGCCTTACCGTTGATGGTGAAGAAGTTCGGCATGCCGCCTTCCATTGGCATTGAGGGGTAGGTCAGCCCATCACGCACCAGCCATTCCTGAAGTTCGATGACATAGTCGTGGTCAGCCGGAACCTCGTCGGCAGGATTGGCGGGATCGATGATCAGCGCCCCATAAAGCCCCAGCGCCTGGGTGCGGTCCGGCTTGGCATGCGGATGATAGAAATAGGTCCCGTGCTGGGTCGCGGTGAATGCATAGGAATAGGATTGTCCAGGTTCGATCGGCGGCTGGGTGATCTCGGCAGGCCCATCCATCTGGTTCGGCAGAATCATGCCGTGCCAATGCACCGTGGTTTCTTCGGGCAGGTCGTTGGTGACGTCGATGCGAACCTTATCGCCCTGGCGAATGTGGATGCGCGGACCGGGAATCTGGCCATTGTAGGCATAGGCGTCGACCGCGACGTTGGGCAGGATCTGCCAGCGGACCACCGATGGTCTGAGCTCGAACACCTTGACGCCGTTCTCCAGGCGGAATGGCAGTTCCTGGTCGCCCTTGGCGGCAAGAGCATAGGACGAGGTAACGCGACGCGGATCGGTTGCAGCCATGTCACGCATGGCCTCCGCCGGCGTGTCGCGACCCATGATCATGCCTTGCGGCATGATCGCGCCGCCGACGTCACGCGCCGAAAGCGTCAGGTTCAGCCAGTTGGCCGGCGCGGCCATGCCGATCGCCAGCGCCAACACCGACACAATACCGAGGGCCGCAATCTGCGGCGTGGTAGCGTCCGTCTCCATCTGGTGGCCGCTGCGTTTGGACTTATGGGAGGTGTTGCGGCTTCGTCGGCCGTCGCCGGCGTTGGGGTGATGCATAGCATGCTGTTGGTGGGCGGTCGGCTCTCCACTGCTCGTTTCGTTCGCCTGCGGGCGCTGCGTCATCAATCCGTGCTTCAGCCCGCGCGCGACCAGCCAGACATTGGCCGGATAGGCGAGCGTGAAGCCAGCGATGACGCCGATCGACATCACGCCCCAGAACAAAAGCTCGTTCGGCTCCATGGCGCGCATGTCGCGCCCCATCATCAGAAAGCTCATGACGGGTGCCATGCCGGCCATCATGAAATTCATCGAGATGAACTCGGGCAGGAAGCTCTTGCGCACGTTCTCCCAGTAGGTGCCGCCCATCATCGATTTCATGAACAGCGATTGGAAGATGAACAGGCCGAAGGCAAAGCCCGCCAGATATTCGACGATGAGGTCGAGCCACATCGGCAAGCCAAGCGTTGCCGTGATGACTGCGGCGAGAATGATGCCGGTCGCATCGCCGGCAACGCAGTGGATGGTCGAACCGACCCCCTGTTTCCACAGCGGCCTGGTAAAGTCTTCATGCTCGCCCGGCCGTGGCTCCTTGTCTGCAAGCACATAAAGCAGCAGCCCCAATGGACCCATATAGAGGGTCACCAGGATGAAACCCCATTTCATCACCACCGGTTCGGGATTGTTGCGGTATTGATCGAAGCCGACATAAAGCGTCGAGGCGGCGGCAAGAGCGAACCAGACGGCAAGGAAATAGTCGATTGGCTGGATGAACATGGATGCATCCCGTCGCGGATCAGTGGCTTGTCACAAGCAGCCCCGTCGATGAACGCAGCCGGCGTGTTTATGATCCCGCCGGCCCAATCCGGTTGTGTCGAATTCTCCAGCCTGGCGCTCTTGTCGAAGCATTAACGCGCGGTAATTCCCTTGAAGGCGTGGGCGCTTCGCTGCCTCAACAGGAGCTGGCCATGAAACATCAAACACTCGACCAACTGCATGCCGTCGCCAAGATTGAATCGTCGGCTGCCTATTCCGCAATGACACGAAATCAGCGCGTAGAGCGCTGGGCTGAACTGCTGGAGCGTAGTCCCGAGCGATGCCTTGGGGCCTTTGCAGGGACTGAACATTTGCACCCTGAAGCACGTGCGATGATGCGGGGCGAGGGTACGGCAATTTCGGTTGCCTTCGAAGATCCAGTGCTGCGCGCATCGGGTTTGAAAGACGACACATATGGTGAGGCAAAGCGCTTTTTCGAGTTGAACGACTGGCAGTTGCACGACATCGTCTGCGATTGCCACGTCGGCTCAACCATGAAAGCGCGCTGGGCTGCGACGCGGGTCCGCTCAGCCATCAGCGGCAGGTTCTTTGCGTGGTTGCGGCAAAGGATAATGCGCTGACCGTAGTTGGGGATCGTCGTCGCTTCGGTGCGGCATACGATCCCCTGTCTTGCCGATTGGATGTCTTGCCGATTGGATGTCTTGCCAATCGGAGGTCTCGCCGATGCGGATCAACGCTTGTCCTGGTATAGCCGGTCGGTCGCTCGGTCGCTCTCCCTTCGTTCGGCGGGTCCACGCCGACGGCGTGCGATAACGGCATAGGCCATCAGCACGATCAGCAGCAATGGGCCGCCGGCAACGACGACCAACCACATGATATCTCCAAACATGGCGCCATCTCCTTTCCCAGACAACCGGCGAGGAGGAGAACCGTTCCGCGCAGCAGGCCACCTCGGTCGCCCCTGGTCATTAACTTACGAATTGCGCTCGTAGGTTCCGATGAGTTCAGCCTGCTCAAGCGAATGTTTCTGCGCCTCCCGCCAGATGCGCTCGATGCCCACGCTGGCTGGAATGGCAAGGCTCGGGGTGTCGAGCGCGGCCAGCCGGAAATGGTAATGGTGAACGCCATGTCCGACCGGCGGCTCAGGGCCGTCGTAATAGGCGTTGCCAAAATCATTCGTTGCTTGCCTGAGGGCGCCCGGACCCGGCTTGCCGCTTTCGGCCTCGGGAAGTTCCCTTGTGTCCGGGGAGATGTTGAACACCGCCCAATGACCAAACGTTCCGCTCGGCGCGTCAGGATCCTGAACGACGAGAACAAGGCTCTTTGCTTCATTTGGCACTCCAGACCATTTCAGCGGCGGCGATACGTTTTTCCCGTCTCGTGTGTATCTTTCGGGAATTTGTCCGCCTTCGGCAAAGGCGGCACTGCTAAGGGCAAGTGGCATGGTTCACTCCTCCGGCGAAGTTGATCCCAGCGACGCGCAGGGCAGCTATTTGTTGGTCCGCATCTTTTGTCTTGGATCGATTCCGCCAGCGGCGGTCGTGTCGTTTTCGACGTCACCTTCGACCGTGTTCTCGCCTTCAAGCTCGAACTCTTCGCCTTCCTTGATCGTTCCCTTGGAAGTCCCGATACCAGGATTGTTCGCCAAGTCGGCATCGCTCGGTTTTTTCCATTTCGGATGTTTGGTTCCGGTCATGAGAAAACTCCTTCGACGGGGATTGCAGTTTTGAAATCGCAGAGCGGATAATTCGTTCCGGTTCCACGCCTCGGCTTCTTCATTGGTTCGCAGCGCGCCGGCTAAAGCCCGAATGGATAGGTGTCGGGAACGCCGGTTCTTGCATGCTCCGGGCCAAGCGGCGTCACTGCCGCGGTTTTGTCGAACCATAGGAACGCGTCGAACTGCCGGGGCAGGGAAGCGTCCGCATAGTGGCTGCCCAGCTCGGTTTCCGGCCGGTAAATCACGCCGATAAATCGCTCCAGCCTGCGTTCCAGCAACCGCTCACGCAGCGTTGTGTCGCGCCCGAGGTCGAGCAGGAACCGCGACACAAGGGAATCGTGGCAAAGCCGTTCGTAACTGTCGGCGTGCGACGCGCGAATTTGCTTCACCTCCATTTTGCCATCCCAGTTGCTGGCGGCCGCTACAGTGCCGGAATGCGTGCCCATACCGATCAGCGCTGCCTCATCCCCGAAACGCTGCCGGCAGAGTTGGCCGATGTTCAGTTCGTCCCTGACGACGCCCATCTCGGTAAAGCGGGCATCGCCGATATGGGAATTGTGCGCCCACACCACGGCCTTGGCTTTGGGGCCGTCGGCATGCAGCAAATGTTCCAACGTTTCGAACATGTGCGTGTCGCGCAGGTTCCAGGACTCCGCGCCGCCATAGTACATGATCCGGTAATAGTGTTCGGCGGACGCGATCAGCCGGGCATTCTGACTGGCATCGAGAAAGTCGGTGCCGTCCCTTTTTGCATATTCGAGCTGTTTGGCGAGCAAGTCCCGGCATTGTTCCAGCACCGCTTTTTCGCATTTTTGATAGCCGGCGGTGAGCACCGCGCGGCCGTAGGTGGACGGTTCGTGTTGCCAGGGCGTCAGGCAGCCATAGCGTTCGCGCGCGATCTTGGCTGCCTGGGGATCGACCCGGTCGAGATAGTCGAGGACCGCGCCGATGGAACCGCTCATATTGTAGATGTCGAGGCCGTAGAACCCTGCTTGCTCCGAAGGCTCTAGCTTCTCGTTGTGACGGCGCATCCAGTCGGTGAAGGCCGCGACATCGGTGTTGCGCCACATCCACGTCGGAAATTGCTGGAATGGCGCACCAGTGCCGGTTCGCGGCCGACGATGGCGAACGTAGCGGTCGATCGCCGCCGCGTCGGGCCAGTCCGCCTCGACCGCGACGATGGTGAAGCCGTGGCGTTCGATGAGCCTGCGGGTGATTGCCGCGCGCGCCCTGTAGAATTCGGACGTGCCATGGCTTGCCTCGCCAAGCAGAACAATGCGCCGGTCGGCGAACCGATCGAACAATGCGCCGAAGGCCGGATCGTCGAAATCGGGCAGGGGTTCGGCCGCGGCCGCGATCATATCAGGCAGGCTGATCGGATGGGGATGTCGAAGCGGACGACCGACGTCGGTGACTGTGCCGTTTTCCGACCAACCCTGCTCGCCGATCAGAGGGACGAAGCGCACACCGCCGAAATCCTCCTCGCTATAGGTTGCGGCGCCTGTCCGGGTGACTTTGAGCAGACGTTGCAAATCCGGGTCGTCGCCGACCGGAATGACGAGCCTGCCGCCGACATCGAGTTGTTCCTGAAGGGCGAGCGGTGCGCCGGGACCGCTGGCTGTCACCACGATGGCATCGAACGGCGCTGCCTGCGGCCAGCCCTTGGTGCCATCGCCCGTCCGAACCTCGATGTTTTGGTAGCCGAGTTTTTCAAACCGCCGCTTCGCGGTTTCGGCCAAACCGGGATGACGCTCTATCGTGTAGACCTGTTCGACGATCCGGCTCATCACCGCGGCCGCGTACCCCGAGCCGGTGCCAATTTCGAGCACATGGTCACCCGGTTTGACATCCGCCATCTCGATCATGAACGCGACGATGTAGGGTTGCGATATGGTCTGGCCGTCGGCGATCGGCAGCGGCGTGTCTTCATAAGCAAATTCCTCGAAGCCGGGTTCGACGAAGGCCTCGCGTGGAACTTCGCGCATAGCCTGCAGAATCTCACGGTCATGGATGCCGCGCCGGCCGACATGGATTTTGACCATTCGATCACGGGCACGAGGAAGATCGAGCATCTTTTAGCTCCCCTTTGGTGCAACGCTTCGAGGCGATCCTTCGCGGTACCTGCCTTGAGCCTGCCTTCGCGATTCCAGTTTCTAACCGCCAGAAGACTTCAAGGTTCCCGACTATCTGCGGACAGAGCCGTGTGCCCGCCGGGATAGCGTCCGGTCTCTTGGCTGCGCGGGTCGCGACGCCGCCCCGGACGGCGGCAGTCGGGGGTTGCTCAAGCGCAAAAATGCCCCAGTTATCACCAGCGAACCGAAGCTGGAGATGTCGATGAACGACAAGGCAGCCGCGACGCCGCAGGCTATCGGCCACGAACGGATCGACCTCTTGGACCGTTACTGGCGCGCCGCGAATTATATCTCGGTCGGCCAGATCTACCTGCTCGACAATCCGCTGTTGCGCGAACCGTTGAAGGCCGAACATGTCAAGCCGCGGCTGCTTGGACATTGGGGCACGACGCCGGGGCTGAATTTTCTCTACCTGCATATGAACCGCGTTATCCGCGAAAGCGACCTTGATGTTCTGTTTATCTGCGGCCCGGGCCATGGCGGTCCCGCAATGGTTGCCAACACCTGGCTCGAGGGCACCTATAGCGAGATCTATCCCGATATCGGGCAGGGCGAAGACGGCCTCAGGAAACTGTTCCGGCAGTTTTCCTTCCCCGGCGGCGTGCCAAGCCATGCCGCGCCCGAGACGCCCGGCTCAATCCATGAGGGCGGTGAACTGGGATATGCCTTGGTCCATGCCTTCGGTGCGGCCTTCGACAATCCGGACCTGGTGGTTGCCTGCGTCGTTGGTGACGGCGAAGCCGAGACCGGTCCGCTCGCGGCGGCATGGCATTCCAACAAGTTCCTGAACCCGATGTCGGACGGCGCCGTCCTGCCGATCCTGCATCTCAACGGCTACAAGATCGCCAGCCCAACGATCCTCGGCCGCATGGACGACCAGGAATTGCGAAAGCTTTTCGCCGGCTATGGCTACGAACCGTTCTTCGTCGAAGGCCACGAGCCGCTTTCCATGCACCAGTCGATGGCCGCGACGCTCGACACGGTGCTCGATCGCATCCGGTCCATTCAGGAGCAGGCACGGGCTCCGGGATGGCATGGTCAACGCCCGCAATGGCCGATGATCGTGCTGCGCAGCCCCAAGGGGTGGACAGGTCCCAAGGAGGTCGATGGCGAGAAGGTTGAGGGTTTCTGGCGCTCGCATCAAGTGCCGGTGTCGAACGCACGCGGAAATGAGGACCACCGCACGATCCTCGAAAACTGGATGCGAAGCTACAAACCGGAAGAGCTGTTCGATGAAAGCGGACACCTGTTGCCAGAGCTAGCGGCACTTGCCCCAACAGGGACAAAGCGCATGGGTGCAAGCCCGTACGCGAATGGCGGACTGCTGAAGCGCGATCTTGTGCTTCCAGACTGGAAAAGCCTGGGGCTGGAAGTGCCGCGTCCAGGTGGCGTCATCGCTGAAGCGACGCGGATTTGCGGAAGCTATCTTCGCGAGGTGTTCCGCCTCAATGCCGAGGCGCGGAATTTTCGCCTGATGGGGCCGGACGAGACGTCATCCAACCGCCTCGATGAGGTGTTCGAAGTTACCGATCGGATCTGGATGCAGCGCATCGAACCCTACGACGTCCATCTTTCCCGTGACGGACGTGTCATGGAAGTGCTCAGTGAGCATCTTTGCCAAGGGTGGCTCGAAGGCTATCTGCTCACCGGCCGGCACGGCCTGTTCTCCTGCTATGAAGCCTTCATCCACATTGTCGATTCGATGGTCAACCAGCATGCCAAATGGCTGAAGACCTCCGGCGAGCTTGCCTGGCGCAAGCCGATCGCCTCGCTCAATTACCTTTTGACCTCCCATGTCTGGCGGCAGGACCACAATGGTTTCAGCCATCAGGATCCGGGCTTTGCCGATCTGGTCGCCAACAAGAAGGCCGATACGGTAAGGCTCTATTTTCCGCCGGACGCCAACACCCTGCTGTGGATCACCGATCATTGCCTGAGAACCTATAACCGCATCAATGTCATTACCGCCGGCAAGCAGCCGGCACCGCAATGGCTGTCCATTGAAGAAGCCGAAGCGCATTGCAAGGCGGGGGCGGGCATCTGGGAATGGGCCGGTACGGTTGCTCAGGGCGAGGAGCCCGACGTGGTCATGGCCTGCGCCGGCGACGTGCCGACCCTGGAAACGTTGGCCGCGACCGACATTCTGCGCTCTGCGATCCCCGACCTGAAAATACGTGTCGTCAATGTTGTCGACCTGATGACGCTGCAGTCGAACACCGAGCACCCGCACGGCCTCGCCGATGGAGACTTCGACGCGTTGTTCACGAAGACACGGCCTGTCATCTTCGCCTATCACGGCTATCCCTATCTCATTCATCGCCTGACCTACCGTCGCGCCAACCATGACAACATGCATGTGCATGGCTTCCGCGAGGAGGGCACCACGACGACGCCGTTCGACATGGTGGTGCTCAATGAACTCGATCGCTACCACCTCGCGCTCGCCGCCATCGAACGCGTGCCGGGACTGGCCGAAAGGGCCGAAGGGCTTGCGGGCGAACTCCACGACCGGCTGGTGAAGCACAGGGCCTATGTCCGCGAGCACGGCGAAGACATGCCCGAAATCCAGGAATGGAGCTGGCCCGGCAAAAGCGCGGCAAAGGCGCGCCGATGACCCACCGGTCGATCCTGGCGCTGAATGCCGGTTCGTCCAGCATAAAGTTCGCGCTTTACGATATTGCCTCGTCGCAGGATCTGCAGCTCGTTTCACGCGGCACGTTGGACTTGGGCGACACACCCACACTCCGCGCAAAGGCGGCCGACGGAACGGTGCAGTGCGAGCGGCAGCTCGCCGCCGACAAGCCGCGTGATGCGGCCATAGGCGAGATGCTGAATTTGGTGCAGAGCGAAATTGGCGAAAGAAACCTGCTCTGCGCCGGCCATCGCGTCGTGCATGGCGGAAGCGAATTCATCGAACCTGTCCGTCTGACCCCAGACATCATCGACGCCATCGACAGGTTGACGCCGCTTGCTCCGCTGCATCAGCCTCGCAGTCTCGCGCCGGTCCGCGCGATAGCTGCCTTGCAACCGGACTTGCCACAGGTTGGCTGTTTCGACACCGCTTTCCACCAGACGATCGATCCGCTCGTGCGGCGCTTCGCCCTTCCGCGCCAGTATGAAGGGCAAGGCTTGCGCCGCTACGGGTTTCACGGTCTCTCCTATGAATACATCGCCGGGCGGCTCAGCGTGATATCGCCAACTCTTGCGGCGAAACGCACCATCGTCGCCCATCTCGGCAATGGTGCCAGCCTTTGCGCTTTGCAGCAGGGCAAGAGCATCGATACGACGATGGGGTTTTCGGCGCTGGATGGCCTCGTCATGGGCACGCGGTGCGGCGCCATCGATCCCGGCGTGCTGTTGTACTTCCTACTGGAAAGAGGCATCGCGGCTGAGGAACTGCAGACAATCCTTTACGAGAAGTCGGGACTGCTCGGCGTATCCGGTATTTCGGGCGACATGAGGACGCTGGAAGCGAGCAATGATCCTCGCGCTCATGAGGCGATGGCGCTTTTCGCCTTTCGCGCCGCGAGAGAGGCCGCGGCGCTTGCAAACACGATGGGTGGTCTTGAACGCCTCGTATTCACCGCCGGCATCGGCGAACGGTCCGCGTCTATCCGCAACGCCATATGCGAAAAATTGACCTGGCTTGGCGTGGTGCTTGAAGAACACGCCAACGACACCCACGCCGAAATCATCAGTCGGTCGGAGAGCAAGGTGGAGGTGCGCGTGATTGCGACCGATGAGGAAAGTGTCGTTGCGCGTCACAGCCGCAAGGTGATGCAAGCCTGAAGGCTCGCCATTTCGGAAATCGGCTGTCGGTTCGCCCCGATGAAAGCGCGGGGCAAGGGTATTCCCTGTACGAAAATTACCAAGCGAGCCGTCGGGGGAACCAACTGTCCATGGAAATATTGTGCGAGCAATCCCGGCTAACCCCGAGACCGTCGGCACGATGATCAGGCCGACAGCCTTACTTCAGGCATTGGCTGAGGAATCCATGTTTACGGACGACGTTGCGGTGAGGCGCCTGAAAATCCTGGTCGAGCAATATGTCGAGACACGCAAGAAGCGCCACGATGTGATCTCTACAGCCAAGGCCGGAACCGCAATCCGAGAGGTGATGCCAAGTTGCCCGCTTTCGGGAAAGGCCTTCGATGATCTGATTGCGGCCTGCGCCATAGAGCATGGCCTCGCCGTGCTCTTCGACAATCCGGGTATATCAGGCACTGAAATCTGAGGCTGGCGCTTCCGAGGCCACCATCGCGATGAGCAGGAGTTCAGTCGGCATGTCCAGATACTTTTTCGACCTTCGAGATGAGAGCGGAAGCTTGCAGGAGGATCCGGAGGGCCAGGAATTTCCTGATCTCGCGAGCGCCGAGGAAAACGCGATGGCGTCGGCGAAGGAAATCCTCGCCGAAGAGCTGCTGCATGGCAAGCCGCTGCGTACCGGATTGGCCTTCGAGATTTTTGACGAGAACCGCAACCTAGTGCTGCGCTTCCCCTTTGCGCTCGCGGCCGAAAAGGCCGGGGCACCCCCTTAATACCGAATTGCCTGGCGGCCGATCGCTTGCAGGGTCATACAGGTCGGGCGTCAATGCGGATCCTATCCTTCCGCCTTGAAGTTTCTGGCTTCTTTCTCGACCTTGGGGCTGTCCTTGCCATGCTTTCGCATGAGCTCCTTGGCCTGCTTGGGTGAGACGTCGGTGGTCTCTGCCAAGCGCAGCGCCTTCTTGTCCTTGCTTTCGGTCTTCTGCTTCTTGGCCGTCATGGCTCTTGAACTCCCTTGAAGCCCTGTTCCGATCGATCTTTGCCGGTGCCAACGCCCGACCATATCCAGATGAACTGTCGTTGCCTGGTTTGCTTCGACGAGACGTCAACGAGACGATGCCGGTCAGGTTCCGTGCATCGCCTGCTCATGGCTGAACTTGTCACGCCACGCGGCGGTATCGATGGCGATCTCGGATGAATTCATTGAAGAAGCGGCCTTTTGAGGAGGCTTTGGTGAAAGCGGCATAAGTTGCCGGCGCAACACCCTCATAATCGTAACGTCTGCCGCTCGGCACAAACCAGACCGAGAGGATCTTGGTGGCGGGATCGTATTGTGTGTTTTGGATCACGGTCGATGGCATGGTGGCACCCGACGGGTCTGCCCGAATAACCCGCTAGCGGTAGTCAGGTTCCGCCGATGCCCTCGCGGCTCGCACCGCGACTACCGGTCGCGCGGGTTGCCGAACGTCGGGTCGCGCTTCCTCGAATATCGGTCGATGCGTGGCAGGCTGTCATCAAACTCGATGCACGGTAGCCTCAGGTCCCAATAGGCATGGGCTTGCGGCCGAAAACCTTCAGGTTTGTCGAGGAAGCCGATGGTCACATAGAACTCGTCCGGCAGGCCTTCGTCGCTATAGCCTATCGAGCTTCCACAGTCTGGGCAGAACGTGCGGGTGACGCCTGGCGTTTTGGAAAAGGCCTTCGGAGTTCCCCTAAGAAGCTGAAATTGCTTCGGCCGGTAACCGACCCAGATCGTCAGCGGACTTCCGATGGCCCGGCGACAATCGTCGTCGTGATCGTAGCATATCCAGAAAGGCTCTCCATCCACGGCTGCCGCGATCCGTCCGCAGAAGCAGGCTCCGGTCTCGCGCCGCATCGTCTGTCCATCCTGTCGCGCCCAAGGGACGTTCAGAGAGCGGCCGAACGGCCGCTCCCATTCAAGGTGAAGTCGCTGAAATCATGCATCGTGATGCTCGGGCATGCTCTTGAGCTGATCCTTGGTCCAGTTCGTCACCGCGTGAACGTCGCCGTCTTCATCGCGCATGAATTCCAACTGGCTCGCGGGAACGGCCACTGGCTTGGCGCCTATGCCGAGGAAGCCGCCGACATCGATGACGACCTGACTGGCGGCTCCAGAGCCGTGGACATGCGAAACGCTGCCGACCTTGTTGTCGTCCGCGTCGTAAATCGTGGCGTCTTCGAGAATGTCTGGCGTCAGTTCGGTGCTTGTGAGGCGTACGTGGTTGGTGTGATCCATCGTTCGAGACTCCTGTTGGGTGGAATATCTGAACCTCTCAGCCGAGCAATCGTTCCGAACAATTTCGGGGGCGACGGACGGACGACGCAAGGATGCAAGAACCCTCAAAATCAGCCTCGGCCCGAATTGACTCGCAAAGCTCCGTACGGAAGCGTACAAAGGAAAATCGTCAGCAGCACAGTTGGGCGCTGACGCTTGGGAGTGACCATCGCTCTTGCCCATCACGAGGCATGGCCTTGCATGGCGAGGAGCCCGAGCACCCCGGTCTGCCACTGGACGCGATAACCGCGCTGGCGCGGGATACAGGCGCCATTGAACAGCAGATACGTGAAATCATATCGCTCCTCGGGTTCGATCGCGCCTCTATCCTGCGGGAGGCTCGTTTGCTGGCGAAAGATGGTCAGCCAGCAAGGCCTTCGAGTCTTCAGCAGTAACTGTCGGTTTCATACCAACACGCCGGCCCGTCTAGTGCTGCGCGAGACGAGGTCTATGGTTCGTTACCGTCCGCTCGTTAGACGGGCGCAACCGGCTAAGAGATCCCAGTGCTCTTGCCCAAGGGAAAAGAGTCTCGTGGATTACCAGATACTGCAAGCCAAGAGCGAATTGCTTCGCCGCATGAGCGCGGACGACTTCGCGCGGTTAAGGCCGCATCTGGCGAGCGTTTTCCTGGACTTGCGCGCGCCACTGGAGACTGCGGGGCAGAAGATCGAAGCCGTCTATTTTCTGGAAAGCGGACTGGCATCGGTGGTGGCCAGGACTTCGGCGGCGACCGAAGCGGAAGTCGGAATCATCGGGTTCGAAGGAATGACCGGTTCGGCCCTGATCATGGGGGACGACCAGGCGAACTTTGATTGCTACGTCCAGTCGACATGCGAGGCCCTCCGGGTAGAGGCTGCCCCATTCGTCGAAGCCCTGGAGAACAGCCCTACGTTGCGGTCGTTCCTGTTGCGCTATGTCCAATATTTCCACGTTCAGACAAGCTACACGGCATCGATCAACGCACGGCAGAGCCTGGAAGTCCGGCTGGCGAGATGGCTTTTGATGTGCAGCGACCGCACTGTCGGAGACAGGCTTATGATAACCCATGAATTTCTGTCCATCATGCTTGGTGTCAGGCGTCCGGGGGTTACCGTGGGTCTGCAGATGATCGAGAGTTATGGTTATATCCGAGCGCGCCGCGGAGAGATCACGATCCGCGATCGAGACGGTCTCGTGAAGTTGGCGCGAGGCTCTTACGGTCCACCTGAAACCCAGTACCGCCGACTGATCGGAGATTTGGGCTCGAAGCATGCCGCGAGGCAGGAGCGGCCTCTCGCTTGAGCGCCGGGGCCAACAGAGGCTTCTCCACCACTGAACCGCCAGGAAGACATTTTCGAGTGGCCGACGCGATGATGCCGGTGAGACACCGTTGCCTAAGCCCGCGCCGGCCACCGCGGCATTTTTTGGGGATGCCGCGGTGCCAATCTAGTTGCTGACAAGCAACTGGCAACGAAGGCTCACGGTTTGGTAAGAACCGTACGTACATGCACGCAACCTCCCTCGGTTGCATTCAAGGCATGCTCGCGAATCCTGAGTTGAATACAGCACCCGATAAACTCCGGATTGGCAGGCGTTGTCAGATGCGGTGATGTCGCTGGGTGGGGTGCAGATTTGCTGGCCAGGTTCCGATATTGCCAGGCGGGCTGGCCTTCACCATCTAGCTGGGATGGCGACACCCACATCGAAAACACTCGGCTCCGGCTCATCCGGGCTCCAGCACGATCTCTTTGGTGCCGCCGACGACCTGCCGGAAGGTTTCCTTTACCAGCCCGAACTGATCACGGCGCAAGAAGAAACCGAACTCGCCCGGCATCTCGAAGGCCTGCCTTTCGAGGCGTTCGATTTCCATGGCCATCTGGCAAACCGGCGCGTCGTCGGTTTTGGCCTGCGCTACGACTACGACAGGCGCCAGGTCGTCGAGGCGCCGCCGATCCCTGACTTCCTGTTGGCCCTACGCGACAAGATCGCGGCGTTGGCAGGCAGGCCCGCCGAGGCCTTCGCGCAAGTGTTGATCAATGAATACCGGCCCGGCGCCGGCATTGGCTGGCATCGAGACAAGCCTCATTTCGAAGACGTTGCGGGTGTTTCGTTGCTGGCGCCTTGCAGCTTCCGGCTCCGGCGGAAGAATGGCACCAAGTGGGATCGCCGCACCATCGTCGTCGAACCAAGGTCGGCGTATCTCATGACCGGACCATCGCGCACGGAATGGGAGCATAGCATTCCCCCAGTTGACCTGCATCGATACTCGATCACCTTGCGGACATTGCGCGCCAATTCCGCATGAGCATCGCGTGCCGAGCCGTTCTGAGGCATCGCCAGCGCCATCACGAGTTCTTGAACGCAAACGGTTCCGGGAACCTCCCAACCACAAGTTGGTTTGGAGGACAGGTACAGCTTCAAAGGTGGAGAATGCCCATGGCCCGTGCCCGATCCGTGTTGGTGGCCGCCAGGCGTCCGTTCCATAAAACGCCGATGGCAGTCGCAAATGCATGTTTCGTCAGCACATTGCTGACCGACGTTGCCTATTGGCGAAGCGCTGAAATGATGTGGGCCGATTTTTCCGCTTGGCTGCTCCTTGCTGGCCTGGTTGTGGGCGTGCTCGCGGTTCTTGCAGCACTGGTGGATTTGTTTACCGGCCGGCTTTCCGGTGAAGCCGGGCGTGTATGGCCATATCTCCTCGGCAGCCTCGTCGTGCTCGTCGTATCGCTCTTCAACGCACTGGTGCACAGCCGGGATGCCTGGACCTCGGTCGTGCCGACGGGGCTCATCCTGTCCGCCGTCGCCGTGATCGTTGTTCTCTTGGTGGGCCTGCTGGGATGGAGTTCCGGCCGCACTCAGGTGGAGGTGGTCGAATGAATGTCTCGGCCAGGCATATCAGGCGTATCGCGAGCCTCGGTCTGCTGTGTGGATCGATTTTGGCGCTGCCCGCATGCAGCGATAGCGAACCGGATCCCACCGATCAGGTCGGAGCGAACCCGACGCTGCCTGAACCGATCCAGTATCTGGTGCCGCCGATGCATGTCGCGTCCGTCATCGGTTGGAAACAGGAGGAAAGGCCGACGGTCGCCAAGGGTTTGCAAATCCAGGCCTTCGCCAAGGGCTTAAAGCATCCGCGCTCGCTTTACAAATTGCCGAATGGTGACGTTCTGGTGGTCGAGTCCGTGGCGCCGCCCGGTGCGGCGATCAAGCGGCCGAAAGACCTGGTCATGGGCTGGATCGAGTCCATGGCGACGTCAGGCGGCGGCACCGAAGGAAGCAACCGTATCACCCTGCTGCGCGATACCAACGGCGATGGTGTGCCCGATGTCCAGGAGGTCTTCCTCGATCATCTCAATTCGCCCTTTGGCGTGGCCCTGGTCGGCAACGATCTCTACGTCGCCAACACCGACGCCATCGTGCGTTACCCCTACATGTCGGGCGACACCAAGATCACCGCCCCGGGCACAGTGCTGACGCCGTTGCCCGGCGGGCCCATCGATCATCACTGGACAAAGTCTCTCGTGGTCAGCCCCGACGGGTCTCTGCTTTATGTCGGCATCGGATCCAACAGCAACATCACCGAGAACGGCATCCAGGCAGAAAAGGACCGGGCCGCGATATGGGAAGTCGACAGGGCCACTGGCCGATATCGTATTTTCGCGAGCGGCCTGCGCAATCCCAACGGGCTGAGCTGGGAACCGCAGAGCGGCGCGCTGTGGGCTGTGATCAACGAGCGCGACGAGCTCGGGCCTAACCTGGTTCCCGACTATATGACCTCGGTCAAGGACGGCGCGTTCTATGGTTGGCCGTACAGCTACTATGGTCAGCATGTCGACCCGCGCGTGATGCCGCAGCGGCCGGACCTTGTCGCCAAGACGATCCCTCCCGACTATGCCTTGAGTTCCCACGTCGCACCGCTGGGCTTAGCGTTCTACACTGGAACCAACCTGCCGGACCCGTATCGCAATGGCGCCTTTGTTGGCGAGCATGGCAGCTGGAACCGCAAGACCTTCAACGGTTACAAGGTCGTGTTCGTGCCGTTCAAGGACGGTCATCCAGATGGCAAGCCGCAGGATGTCGTCACCGGTTTCCTCGATAAGGACAACAAGGCACACGGGCGGCCCGTCGGCGTTGCCGTCGACAAATCGGGCGCGTTGCTGATCGCCGACGATGTCGGAAACACGGTCTGGCGCGTAACTTCCGCGAGTCAGTAGGCACCTGCATAAACGCGGATCGCTTCACCTATCTCGGTGCAAATTCCACCAGCGCCTTGACGAATTCTGCCGGTGCCTCGATCGGCAGGAATTCGCCGCAGTTGACGATCACGCGACCTTGCAGGTCCTTTGCTCCAGACAGCCTCAAACCTTCGAGGTAGTCGTCGATCGATCCGAAATCCGCGTCGCCGCGGATATAGAGGATCGGAATTTCGATGCGCGCGGGTACTGCATTGACCTTGGCATCCTCCTTGAACGCGCGATACCAATCAAAGCCGGCCTTAAGTGCCTCCGGCCTCGAATAGGCCTCCGCAAAAGTCTCCCGCATTTCATTGGTCAACGCATCGGGATGTCCGGCGAGCAGATCGAAGAAGAAATCGAAGTAGGCGCGCTGGTGGCCTGTCACCAGCAACTCCGGCAGTTCGGGCACCGCATGGAACGCAAAATGCCAGATGTCCGGGTTTGCCACTATCTTCGTCCAGGGATGAAGGCCGGGGATAACCGTATTCATCGGCACCGCACCAACGATGCGATCGCCATGATGGCGAGCAGCGGCGAAGGCAATCATGCCGCCCACATCAAAGCCTGCAACGACGATGGATTTGGCCCCAAGCGTCTCGGCGGCTGAAATCACGATATCGGCAAGAACCTTCTTTTCCGCCGACGGCGGCGTGCCACGCGATTCACCGATCTCCGGAAGATCGAAAGCCAGCGTAAAGTATCGTGCGCCGAGTTCATCGATCACACCCTCATAGATTTTCCGGGAATGGGGCCAGCCGTGCAGAAGGATCAAGGCCGGTCGGCCCGGATCGCCGGCCATGGATACCGCCAGCCGCATATTGCCTGCTTCGAGGGTCCGGACGAGCATCGTCTATCCATTCTCGGGAACTCAGGAGAAAACGATGAGCGAACGAATAGGTTGCCCGACCGGTTCCGCCGGCGTCGCTGCTCACCGCCGCCCGTTCTCCAGCAGTGGCCAGTGCTCAAAGAACCCAGCCTGCTCGCTCAGCCGGCTGGACCGTCACCCGGCGGGAGGAGGGGGCCACTCTCGCCACCGGCCTGTTGGTCCGCTTGGCGGAACAAGCATTTAATCCTGACGTTAAAATGCCGAGCGGTCCCGCAACGGGCGAATGGGCTGTCGCGAAGTCGTCGCGGCGATTTGCAATTAGGACAATGCAGGGAGATCCAGATGCCGCTTACGGCCTTCGCACTCAATTGCTCGCTCAAAGCTTCGAACGACAGGGAAAAATCCTCCACCGATCGGTTGCTCGCCGATGTCCTGGCGGCGCTGATGCAATACGAGGTGAAGGGCGAGATCGTGCGTGCGCTCAGCCACGATATCAAGCCCGGCGTGCTCTCCGACATGGGCGAGGGCGACGATTGGCCGAAACTCAGGAAGAAAATACTGGCGGCCGACATTTTCGTGCTCGGGCTCCCGATCTGGCTTGGCCAGCCCTCGAGTGTGGCCAAGCGCGTCCTGGAGCGGATGGATGCGTTTCTCGATGAGACCGATGACAGAGGGCGCATGCCGGCAGCAGGAAAGGCGGCCTTGGTAGCCATCGTCGGCAATGAGGACGGTGCGCATCACTGCCACGCGGAATGCTTTCAGTCACTGAACGATGTTGGCTTCACCATCCCGGCCAATGGCGGGGTCTATTGGGTTGGCGAGGCCATGCAGGAGGTCAACTACGTCGACCTGCCGGCAACTCCGGAAAAAGTCTCGGGTGCGATCGAAATGGCAGCCTCAAACGCCGCCCATCTCGCTGGATTGCTGAAAGAGCGGGACTACTCGGGCGTCTCGGGGTGACCTTTGTTCGCCTAAACACTACCTTAGCAGCGTCGATGAGGTCTCAGTCGGGAACAGGAAGGCTTGTAGCGAGTTCATATTCTCATCAGCCGGCGATCGCCGCTCCGTCTATACGGCGCGAAGCCGCAAACAGGAGAGCAAGTCATGGGTCTCGGCACGATTCTTATCATTATTCTGGTCATTGCATTGCTTGGCGGTTTTAGTGGTCTTGGCGGCGGGCCTTTCTACGGCACCGGTTACTATGGCGGCGGCGGTCTCGGTCTGCTGCTGCTTGTAGTCATTATCTTAGTCGTGCTCGGGCGTCTCTAGCCGAGTCCGCGATGCGGGTGGCAGAATGTATCACCTGCCGCTTGCGGTCCTTCTGGGTTGCTTTGAATCCATAGCAGTCCAGCAATGACGGTCCGCCCTCTAGAGGGCGGACCACTCGTTGGAGATGTTAGGTCAAAATCAGGACGATCTTGAACGTATCCGGATCAACGATGACGATCCGGCCGTCCGCAAGCACGAAATACTCGTAACTTTCGTAAGCGGGAACGATCTTGACGATACGAGCCGGCAAACGATGCAGCCTGACCTTCTGCCGTGGGACTTCGACGCCGACGGTGATGTCAAAATCGATATTGGACACAGGCTCGACCTTCGTCTCCCGGATGATCTGAGTGACCTGGGTTTTCTGCTCCACCGTCACGTTGTTGATGGAACCGGTCGACGTCGTATCCTGTGTCGAGGCCTTGCCCTGAGCCTGCTCGTCGGTCTGCATCTTGGTCTTCTCCCGAGCCTGCTGGTCGGTGGTGGTGCCAGCCTTGCCCTGAGCCTGCTCGTCGGTCTGCATCTTGGTCTTGTCCTGAGCCTGCTGGTCGGTGGTGGTGCCGGCCTTGCCCTGCGCCTGCTCGTCGGTCTTCAGCTTGGTCTTGTCCTGAGCCTGCTGGTCGGTGGTGCCGGCTTTGCCCTGCGCCTGCTCGTCGGTCTTCAGCTTGGTCTTGTCCTGAGCCTGTTGGTCGGTGGAGGTGCCGGCCTTGCCCTGCGCCTGCTCGTCGGTCTTCAGCTTGGCTTTGCCCTGGGCCTGCTCGCCCATCTTGGAACCGCCCTGGCAGTCAGCCTGCCCGGAAGCGCAATTGGCGTCTGCGCCAGATTGGCTTTCGAGCTGTTGTGTCTGAGCCATTGCCGTTCCACAGCCGAGCCCGATCGCCAGCATGCTGGTAATGAGAACATGTTTCATGGGGAAATCTCCCTGGGTAAGGTTCGTCCCTTCAGTGCGTAGAACCAGAACCCAAAAAAAATGTTCCGAGATAGTTGAGTGAGGTCTAAAAAAACGACCTCACTCGAGACCACATGATCGCGGACCTTTTCAACCTTGCCGATTGCCCTAGCTCTCTCCTGAGAGGAGGCCGGATATGGCAATTTATAGTCTGAGGGTGGTCAGCTTCATTTTCGTGGCACTGGCTTTCGTTCCGGCCGCCGCGCATTTCTTCGCGATATTCAACAAGATGAAGCTTGACGGGCCAAACTATCTGGCTGCGCAGCGCGCCTATGATGGATGGAGCCTGTTCGGAATCGTGGTGCTGGGAGCATTGCTCTCTACGGCCGCCCTGGCGATCCTGCTCTACCGAGCGAGTGCATCTTTCGGCTTGGTTGTCGTCGCCTTTCTCAGCATCGGCGCCACGCAATTTGCCTTCTGGACGCTGACCTACCCAATCAATCAGGCGACCCGGAACTGGACTGTCCTGCCTGAAAACTGGGAGCTGCTGCGGCGCCAATGGGAGTATTCACATGCCATCGCCGCCGGCCTCAATGCCTTGGCGTTGCTTGTGCTTTTCCTATCGGCGCTTCGCGCTGCGGTGCGTTGAACGACCACGTCTTCACCAGCACGGCCGCCGAGCGGGCAGGAACCCCAATGAAGCGAAATCACTGACCCGCCCGATGTTTCCAGCGTGGCCCGAAAATGAAGCGGTACTATTTCGATCTTCAAAACGGTGACGGCGCGGTACCCGACGATGACGGGCAGCTGTTCGAATCCCGGGAACAAGCCAGAGCGGAAGCAATTCGTATTTTGCAGGATGTTGCCCAAGACGAAATGCCCGACTGCGATTTCGTCAAGGTAACCGTCAAAGTACGCGATGAGATCGGTGCGCAGATGTTTGAGGCGTCGCTTGTTCTGACCTCCGGATGGAGCGTGTGATGCCGCAGTGCTAGCGGCGATACCGCACCGGGATTTGCACGACGTTCTCCGATCCAGGCAGATCAAAGGCCATGGCCAGTTGACGTACGGAGGCCATCTCCACGATCAGTTCTTCGATCGAAAAATCCGGCAGGCCGGTCTTCACCCTCTGCCTCACCTTGGCCGCAAGTTCATGAACCCGCACCGGGACGAAAAGCGGGCTGTCGTCCAGCAGCTTGCTGATTTCGATGACCACATCGGCGTCGATGTCTTTCGGCAATTCCCGCATGGGCGTCACCTCCTCTCGAAGCAATAGCCCGTCATGTCGATGCGACGGGCGATCAGGCGTTGAGCGCCGGGCAATGGGATCGGAGAGGGACGTGCTCGGCGCTGGCCGATAGCCAGATTCATAAAGCTGCGGGCATCGGTGTGTCACGAAAAAATATCGGTACGAAAATTACCAAGCGGCTCATCCCACGCAATCCACAAGCGCCTTCCCCGAAATCGCGACTCCGGCAGCGCTGTTCCCGACAGAGGAGGAAAAATATGGGGAGGAACAAAAAATATGGCCCGGAATTGAGACTGACGAATTGGAGGATCTAGCCATGGACAGCAGGGAAGAAAAGATCAAACGGCGAGCCCATGAAATCTGGGAGCAAGAGGGCCGGCCGGCTGGCCGCGAGCAGGAGCACTGGGACCAGGCCGTGCAGGAGATCGAGGCTGAGGGTTCGGAGACTGAACGTGGCCCGGTTTTGCCTGATCCGACAGTTGCAGCCGATTCCAATAGCTCAAAGCGTTGATCGTCAAATCCATGGCGTCTTGAGAGTACGATCAGGCAACCAAATTGGTGGAACCTCGTTTGCCGGACAGCAACCAGAGGAGGTTTCGATGAAGAGGTTCTTTTTACTCCTGGTCCTGGCCGCCGTCCTTGCGCTCGGCGCCTGCGACAACAATATCGAGCCGATGAAAGCCAACACCGGCACCATCAACAAGAACCCACAGATTGACCAGGCCGCCAGACCAGAGTCCACGACTGGTGGTGATCAGCCAGCCACTGTGCCTCAGGGCAAATGAACTCGGTCTCACATTGCGACACACCTCTGCTGCGCGTCGCCTATCTCGATGGTGGACCGCGAGACGGCGCCCCGGTTATCCTGCTGCATGGCTGGCCCGACGACGCGACGACATACGCTCGCATTTCGCCAGCCCTTCATGAAGCTGGCTTTCGGACGTTTTCGCCTTGGATTTTGCCGATGCGCTTGGCCTCAGCCGCTTTGCGGTTGTCGGACACGATTGGGGCGCCCGGATATCCTATCTGCTCGCGTCGGTTTTCCCGGACCGCATCAAGTGCTGTGCTGCGCTGTCGCTCGGCTGGCAACCAGGCAACCAGCAACGCCGGCGCCCGGACAAGCGAAAGCATTTTGGTATCAATGGTTCATGGCGACGGCCCGGGGCGCTGAGTTCGTACGAAACAATGGCAAGAAATTCGCCAGATACCAGTGGGATAGCTGGGGCCCATTAGGCTGGTTCGACGACGCTATTTTCGATGGTGTCGCGAGCTCGTTCGAAAATCCTGACTGGGCGGATGTGACGTTGCATTCCTATCGGGTCAGATGGGAAGAGGCCGAGCCCGATCCACGCTATGCCGAACTCGCCCGCCGGCAAGCAGCGGTCAAGATCATCACGGTGCCAATCCTGACGCTTCATGGTGGCGACGACCGCGTTGTGTTTGCCCAGTCCTCAGAGGGGCTCGAAAAGCATTTCACCGCGTTCTACAGGCGGGTGGTGCTGGATGGCATCGGACACTTCCCGACGCGTGAGGCTTCTGATCAGGTTTCGCGATTGTTGGCTGCGTTTCTCGATAGCCATGGCAAGCGCTGAAGTGGGGTCGTCATTCGACCTCATAGTACAGACCGGAACCTGACGCATCGCCGTGCATTTCGTCTCCATGCATGACGAACCGAAATGCGGTCTCGCAATCAATCGGCAGCCAGGGAGAATTTGAATGCAAGCTTCAGGCGCAATCTCAACACACCATGCTGGCCAACTGGCCATAGAACCGTTTGCCGGCACGGTGACGGTACGATTTTCCGACGCCATAGTCGCTGCCACGGAACGGGCGAAAGTGCTTCAGGAAGAAGGACATGAGCCCGTGTTCTACATCCCTTTCGAAGACATCTATTTCGACCTTTTCGAAAAGACGAACACCACCAGCCGCTCCCCTTTGAAAGGCACCGCAAGCTACTGGCGCGTCCATGCGGTGGGCAGCTCGGCTGACGATGTCATGTGGGCATACGAGACGCCTGAAACCGCGGCGCGGCCCATTGCGCGTCATGGTGCATTCGATCCGGAAAAGGCGCGCATCGATGCCGAGCCCGCGGAGGACAGACGGCACACGCCCCACGTCCCGGAGTAGATTGCCCGTTCGCAGCGGGGCGATCTGAATTCAAGGCTGGTGCTGACGGCGCGGAAACTCGTCATCAAGGATGCATAGTGCCTCCTCATATTTGACAGTCGATGCCCCGACCTGTCGTGCCTGCCAGATATTGTCCGCCAGATCCGCGCGCTTCACCCGCAGCGCCAATGGATTCGATGCCGCTCGTCGTACAAACGCGAAGTAATCCTCACCGGACCTGCGCGACATGGCGTCGACGGCCGAAGCGATCGTCGGGCCAAAACCGGCCTCTTCCAACTTGGTCCGGTCCCAGCCTTCGCCCTTTTCGAGGACGTCATGGAGATAGGCGACGACCTTCTGGTCCTTGGTTTCGACCGCGTCAACGATACGGCGGCAGTGCTCGATATACGGTCGCCCGGTCTTGTCGCGCTGTGCTGCGTGGACCTCTTCGGCAATCTTGGCCGCCCGGTAAAACATGCTCATCTGGCTTGTCCTTCAGACATGGTTTCACCATCGCTCCTCAGTATCGTGGTGCGGCAGGTCTATTCCGCAGCAAACCCAGCCAAGTCGCTGCCTCGATCCATAATTGTAGCGCGGTTCCAGCCGAGCCGGATCGTCGAACGTTCCGATATGCAGCGCGATCTCTCCGGGCGATGCGTCATAGGCAAGGCTGAGGGGCGATCCGCAGGCGGAGCAGAACCCCCTGCAGGCAATCGGCGAAGACCTGCGATAGGTCGGCGTCGCATTGGTCCAGTTCACGCTTTGGGAAGGCACCCAGGCCAGAACCGCGAACGCACTGCCGGTCGCTCGCCGGCACATATCACAATGGCAGTAATGCACTCTCGGTTCGCTTCCAACGCGGAAGCGGATCGTGCCGCAGAGACATCCTCCGCTCAGTTCCATTTTGGCGCCCCGGCTGACTTGCCGCTCCAACGCCTCTCGCGCGGTCTCATGCGAGCACCTCCATTCATCTCAGCGGAAACGCCAGCCATTTACGTCGGTTCCTGTGGCTATCTCAGGAACCAGTGCTTGCGCGCGGCGTTGCGTGTCTTTGCCGACAACGGGAGGAAACAGGGAAAATGCATCGTCGGTCGGAGAAGCGCTGATGTCGATGCCGGGGCTGGCATACGGTCCTCTCGG
Organism: Mesorhizobium sp. M0518; assembly: GCF_040321125.1. Taxonomy (NCBI): domain Bacteria; kingdom Pseudomonadati; phylum Pseudomonadota; class Alphaproteobacteria; order Hyphomicrobiales; family Phyllobacteriaceae; genus Mesorhizobium; species Mesorhizobium sp. M0518. The sequence continues at coordinate 266,631 of NZ_JAMYQY010000002.1, read as the reverse complement.
CGATCGATGCATGCATATCTGCGTGGATATGCAGCGGCTGTTTGCAGAGCCGTCCGAATGGGCAACACCCTGGATCACCCGGGTTCTCCCGCAGATCGAGAGGCTGGTCGAAAGACGCGCGCCACAGACGATCTTTACACGCTTCCTGCCCGCCGGGAAGCCGGGGCAGGGCGTCGGCACATGGAAGCGCTATTATGAGCGCTGGGCTTCCCTGACGATCGAGACGATCGGGCCCGAAATGACCGAACTGTTGCCGTCTTTAGCCGGCTACTGTCCGCCAGCGGCGATCGTCGACAAGCACATCTACTCGCCCTGGTTCGAAGGGCGTCTCAGAGCGCTCCTGGTGGAGCGCGGCATCGATACGCTGGTCATCACCGGCGGCGAAACGGATGTTTGCGTTCTGGCCACGGTGCTCGGGGCCATCGATTTCGGCTATCGCGTGGTTCTCGTCACGGACGCGCTGTGCAGTTCTTCCGACGCAACCCATGACGCACTGCTGACCGTTTACCACCAACGTTTCGCGCAGCAGGTCGAGACGGTTGAGATGGAAACGGTTCTCTCGAACTGGACTTGACGTCCGCTAACCCGGCCCGGGTGGGAGTGTCCATGCTTCCTTGCGCGGTTGGGCTGCCTATCTGTTAAGAGAATGACGGACACCAGAACAGGTAGCAGGACGTGACGCAACGATCGGGAAGTGCTGATCTTCCACTCCATGGCGGGCGCGTGCCAAAATGGCTCGGCGACCGCATGACGCGTCTTGGCGCTGTGATGTGCGAGGCGATCATTCATCACTATGGTCGAGACGAGCTGCTGCGGCGGCTGGCGCATCCATTCTGGTTCCAGTCCTTTGGTGCTGTCATGGGCATGGATTGGCACTCGTCAGGAATCACGACCAGCGTCGTGGGCGCTTTGAAGCGTGGCCTCACGCCGCTTTCCGGCGAGCTCGGCATTCATGTCTGCGGTGGTCGCGGCGCGCATTCGCGCAAAACCCCGCATGAGCTGGAAGCCATCGGCCAACGCGTCGGCTTCGACGGAGCGGGCCTGGCAACCGCCAGCCGGCTGGTCGCCAAGGTCGACAGCGCCGCCGTCCAGGACGGTTTCGATCTCTATCTGCATGGCTTTATCGTCGCCGATGACGGTCACTGGGTTGTGGTGCAGCAAGGTATGAACGGCGACAGCAAGGTGGCGCGCCGCTACCATTGGCTTTCCGAAGGCCTGAAGAGTTTTGTCGACCAGCCGCATGCCGCCATCGAAGGGGCCAATCAAGGCGAGATCGTCAACCTGACCGACCGGCGTGCCGAGGCGTCCCGCCAAGGGCAACTTGACCTTTTGCAGGATCTCGGACCGGATCGCATCCTGGGCGAGCTGGCGGCATTGGAGCGTGGCGCGGAGCCGACGCGCCGGCAGGAACCGGAACAACCGCTGCTGCCGCATTTGGTCATGCCGGCCCACCATGACGTTCGCGAAAGCGATGTCGTCATGCATCGCCTACACGGCAATATCGCAGCCGCCGCGGACCGCGGTCCCACCGATTTCGCCGAGCTCCTTCTGGTCCCCGGCGTCGGCGCACGCACAGTGCGCGCGCTGGCCCTCGTTGCCGAGGTGGTGCATGGCGCTCCTTGCCGTTTTTCCGATCCCGGCCGCTTCTCGCTGGCGCATGGCGGCAAGGACAGGCATCCATTTCCGGTACCGCTGAAGGTCTATGACGAGACGATCGGGGTTCTGAAGTCGGCCGTGCAGAAGGCAAAGCTCGGTCGCGATGAAGAAATCGGCGCCTTGAGGCGGCTCGACGATCAGTCGCGGCAAGTCGAGCGATACGTGACCGGCCCCAGCCTGAAGGAAATTGTCGCGGGAGAATTCGACCAATCGCATCTGCTTGGCGGGCGCAGCGTGTTCGGGTGGGAAGCTGCGCCGGACACAGCACCTGCTGAGCGGAGCAAGAAAGCGTGAGAACGAGACAGAGGGCTGTAGATCAGTCGGCCAGATCGATCAGCGCGACACCGAGGTCCGGACGCTTGCTGCGGCGCAGATGACCGGGCGCTTCCACCAGGGTGATTTCGAGCGTTGGTCGAACCATGCCGTCAAGCAGATGTCCACCCCGGGTGGTGCCGTCGCTCAATCCAAGCACCGCATGGACGTGCAGGCTGGGCTTGTCATCATCACCCAGTGCAACATCGCCGATCGCGCTCAGAACCTCGCACTGTTCGCCGATGGGGATTTTGCGGTAGGTCTTCGCGGTCGGATCAAACCAGCCCACGGTGGCTTTTTCGAAAGCCCCTATGGCGGTCAAGGACGCACTGCCGATCTCCTGGTCGACCGCGAAGGCGGTCAGTGCCGCGAACGCTTCTTCGCCTGGGTCGAGCACCACGACGAATGTCCGTTGTCCGCCGATCTCATTGACGAGCTGAGATTTCATCCCTGTGCTTCCATCGTTCGGCCCAAGGCCGTCGCCAAGATCAATGGGCGCGGTGTTCCGCATTGCGCTTGCGGGTCGCTGCAGCTTTCTTTGCCGATTCGGATCGGCTTGCGGCAGACCGTGATGCCGATGCCTTGCCGCCGCTTTTACCGCCTTTGTGCGCCGCGAGATGGCCCGTGTGTTTGCCGCGGCCCGAACCGCCTTCCTTCTTGCCACCGCCATCGTCCTTGTTGACAGTAGCCCATGCACGCCGCTCTGCTTCCTTGTCCGAAACCCCGCGCTTCTCGTAGCCTTCGGCAATGTGGTCGGCCTTACGCTCCTGCTTGTCAGTGTATTTCGATTTGTCGCCTCGTGGCATGGCCTGCTCCTATTGAATAAGGGCTGAACGTCGATTTGACGCGCTGGTTCCAACAGAAGTTCGCGTAGCCAATGCCATCGCCCGGCATGGCCAAACACCGCCGCGCGCAGGCTAACGCTTTTCGGGCCGGGGAGAGCGCAGCAGCAGGCGAGGGGAATTGGTTCAGCCGATTGCCAACCTCACGACGAGGGCCAGGATCACGACACCGACCAAGCCGGCTATGAAGATGACCCGACGGGTGCGCGTTCGCAGGATGATCTCGCCTTGTCTCGCCTGCTCCGCAGAGAATACAGGTCCATTGTCGCCGTCCTTGCCATGCCGACCATCGCTCATGATCGCCTCCTTCCGGCTCTTGGCACACAACCATCGCTTGACCGGGGAGGTTCCGATTGCATCGATCCGGCCAGCAGAAAAAGGATCACAGGCTCGTGAGGAGGGAACTTTGCCCTCCGCGAGTGGTTTGGGCCGCTTGAGACCCAGCCAGCCCGGAGCCAGCCATGTCCGATGCCAAAATTTCCAGCGGCTTGAGCAGACGCATGTTCATGACGGCCTCTGTTTCGGCGGCGGCGGTGATGCCGCTTGTGAATTCCCCAACGAGAGCTGCCCAGCCCGCGTCCGCAAAACCGGCCGAACCGCGCGATTTGTCGGCGGTTTCGATGCGTATCAACAAGCAGACCTACAACCTCGCGCTCGACAATCGAACCAGCCTGCTTGACGCGCTGCGCGACCATGTCGGCCTGACCGGCACCAAGAAAGGTTGCGATCACGGTCAGTGTGGTGCCTGCACGGTGCTGATCGACGGAAAGCGGGTACTGTCGTGCTTGAGCTTTGCCGTCATGAACCAGGGCCGGGAGATCACAACGGTGGAAGGCCTGGCTTCGGCGGACGGGGAACTGCATCCGGTCCAGCAGGCCTTCGTCGACCACGATGCCTTTCAATGCGGCTATTGCACACCGGGTCAGATCATGTCCGCCATCGGTTGCATCAACGAAGGCCATGCTGGATCGGAAGATGATATTCGCGAATATATGAGCGGCAATCTATGTCGCTGCGCGGCCTATCCCAACATCGTTGCGGCGATCGTTCAGGCACGCGACGAGACCAGGAGGGCTTAGGATGCGCCCGTTCGTATATGAAAGACCAACCAGCGTCTCCACGGCAATCGCCATGGCGTCCCGTCCCGATGCCGTGCATGTTCCGCCAACCGGCGCCGACACGCAGTTCATCGTCGGCGGCACCAATCTGGCCGACTACATGAAGCTCGGTGTCGCGCGGCCGGAGCGACTGCTCGACCTCAACACTCTTGCCGAGCCGGCCTTGCGGCAGATCAGGATAGACGATGATAAGATCCGGTTTGGTGCGCTGGTCCGTATGGGTGAAGCAGCCGACAACAATGATGTCAGGCGCCGTTGCCCGGTCCTCGCCGACAGCTTGAAATTCGCTGCCAGCGGTCAGCTTCGCAACATGGCGAGCCTGGGCGGCAATGTGCTGCAACGTACGCGCTGCGAGTATTTTCGAGAGATATCTTGGCCGTGCAACAAGCGCGAACCGGGCTCCGGCTGCGCTGCGATGGAAGGGTCCAATCGCCAGCATGCCGTGCTGGGTACGAGCGATGCCTGTATTGCCACGTATCACGGCGATTTCGCGCAGGCGCTGGTTGCGCTGGACGCCACCGTCGATGTCGAAGGTCCGCGGGGAAGGCGCACGCTCACTTTTGCCAAGCTGCATAAACGGCCGGGCGAAACGCCCGACATCGAGACGGATCTGGCCGCCGACGAGCTCATTACCGCCATCGAAGTGCCGCTGGCACAGTGGAGCAGCCGGTCGCGCTATCTGAAGATACGCGATCGCGAATCCTACGCGTTTGCGCTGGCGTCCGCGGCTGTCGCGCTCGACATGGATGGCGAGACGGTAAGGAGTGCGCGCATTGCGCTTGGCGGAGTGGCGACGGTGCCGTGGCGTGCGCGCGAAGCAGAGGACGCGCTACAGGGCAAAGTGCTTGACGAAGCCACGGCGCAGGAGGCCGCCGAGGCTGCTTTCGCCGATGCCAGACCGCGCGAGCATAACGCATTCAAGATACCGCTCGGCAAGCGCACGCTGGTGCGGGCGCTGCTCGAAACCCGGGATATGAAGGGCTGAGCCATGAACCAAGCTGCACCCGCTCCAAGGGAAAACCAGGGCGATCCCGTTGTTCGCATTGACGCCCGGCTAAAAGTTACCGGACAGGCCGGCTATCCCGCCGACATCGTTACGGCCAACGTCGCCTACGGTGCCCTTGCCACCAGCAGCATTGCCCGGGGCAAGGTTTCCGAACTTCACACGAAAGACGCCAATGCCGTACCCGGTGTGCTGGACATCGTCACCTATGGCGATCTGGACAAGACCGACATGCCGAAATTCGGCAACACCGGTGCAAGTTCGATTGGGCCCTTGCACGACAAGACGGTTTTTCACGATGGTCAGATCATCGCTCTGGTGGTCGCTGAAACCTTCGAGGCGGCGGAGGAGGCAGCGATGTTGGTCCGCGCCGACTATGAGGACGAACGGCCCAGCGCCAGCTTTGATTCCAAGGGCGTGAAGATGGAACCGGCTGCCGGCAAAAGCCCGATGTTCAAGGAGGATGCGAAGGCCGGTGACTTCGACGCCGCTTGGGCGGATGCGACGGTGAAGATCGACGAAAAATATTCGACGCCGACCCAGCATCATAATCCGATCGAGCTGTTTTCGACCACCGCCATATGGCAGGGCGACCAGTTGACGATACACGAACCCAGTCAAAACGTTACGGGCTGGAAGGTGGAACTGGCACGCCAACTGAAGCTCGATCCGGCCAATGTGCGGATCGTCAGTCCCTATATCGGCGGCGCCTTCGGCTCCAAGGGGCCGATGACGGCACGCACTGCTATCGTTGCCGTCGCGGCGCGGCGCATCGGCCGGCCGGTTCGCTGCGTCGTCAATCGCATGCAAGCCTTCGGTACGCAGACCTATCGCGCCGAAACGCGGCATCGGATCCGCATGGGCGCCGGCAAGGACGGCCGCATCACGGCGTTCGGACATGAGGCCTGGGAGGTGACGTCACGCCCGGACCCTTATGTCGTCGGCGGCACGTCCGCCACCGCGCGCATGTACGATTACGGCTCCGTTCTGACGCATGTTTCGCTGGTTCATGCCGACCGCAACACGCCTGGCTACATGCGATCGCCGCCGGAGACGCCTTATGTCTACGCGCTGGAAAACGCCATGGACGAAATGGCCGTGGCCGTCGGTATGGATCCTGTCGAGTTTCGTCGCATCAATGAACCGGAGAAGGAGCCGATCGGAGGCAAGCCATTTTCCAGCCGCTCACTCATCAAGTGCTACGACCAGGCGTCCGAGGCCTTTGGCTGGTCGAAGCGCGATCCCAGGGTCGGCTCGATGCGCGACGGCGATTGGCTGGTCGGAATGGGCTGTGCGACGGCAATCTATCCGACTGCCGCCGCACCTTGCGCGGCCCGGGTTCGTCTCACCGCGGATGGCGAGGTTCGGGTCCAGTGCGGCTCCCATGAAATTGGCACCGGCGTTCGCACCATCGCCGGCCAAATGGCGGCCGAAAGGCTGGGGGTCGGCATGGACAAGATCAGCGTGGAGATGGGCGACAGTGCCTTGCCGCCGGCTCCCGTGTCGGGCGGATCGATCTCGACCGCCAGCGTCTGCTCCGCGGTCATGAAAGCCTGCGACGCGATACGCGAAAAACTGTTTGCCGCCGCTGCGGGCAAGGGGGCTCCGCTGGCAGGTTCGGCCAATGCGAAGCTGGATTTGAAGGACGAAGAGGTCGTCACCGAGACCGGCAAGTCCGCCAAGCTGGCCGATGTCTTCAAGGCCATGCAAGTCGGCGCCATCGAAGAATATGCCGAGTTTGCGCCGAAGGGTTCTTCGCCTGAAGCCCTGAGGAAACTCTATGCCGGACAATCGGAGTTTCATGGTGGAGAGAACGACGAAGATTCGGTCAAATATGCGTTTGGCGCCGAGTTCGTCGAAGTGCGCATCAACAGCTATACACGCGAAATCCGGGTGCCGCGCATGGTCGGAGCCTTCGCTGCCGGGCGCATCATGAACACGCGCACCGCGCGCAGCCAGCTGATGGGTGGCATGATCTGGGGCATTGGCCAAGCGTTGCACGAGGCCACCGAAATCGATCAGCGACACGCGCGCTACGTGAATCGCGACCTGCAGGACTATCTCGTGCCGGTCAACGCCGACATCAAACAGGTCGACGTTATCCTGGTCCCCGAAATCGACCACCAGGTCAATCCTGCCGGCGTCAAGGGCTTGGGCGAACTCGGCAATGTCGGAACGGCTGCTGCCGTGGCGAGTGCCGTCTATCATGCCACCGGCAAGCGCATTCGCGATCTGCCGATCAGAATAGATGATTTGATAGGCTGACGATCAAGAGCTCTGGACGGAGCATGGAACTCGTAACCCATAGGAAATTCAAAAACGGCAGGTTGATGCCGTGGGGAAAAGGCACGGTCATCACCGGAGCAAAGGGATTTGTCTACCTCTGCGGCAATACGGCAACCGCCGAAAATTACGATCCTGCCGGAAAGAGAGGAGGGGGCTTCCCTGGCGATGCGGCGGCACAGTGGCGCGCAATTTTGGCGAACATCAAATCAGATCTGGAAGAACTCGGCAGCGCGCTCGACTATCTCATCCGGCTGACCTTCTTCATCAAGGGGCCATTTCCCGATGGCGGCGTTCTAAGTTCACCCAATTTTCGTCTCGACGTACGGGACGAGTTCTTTGCCGAGCATTGCGCGAAGCACTGCAGCTATAACAACCCGCCGCCCTCCGAGGTGATCGGGATTGCAGCGCTTGCGCAAGCCGACATCGATTGTCGCGGTGGCGGCGTTGCCTGACTGAAAAAGTTTTCGCGTGCAGCGATAGCTTAGTTGCCTTGGCTCTCGAGTGTCACTCCGGGGCTGTGGCCGGAGCCGTGTAACGTCGGCGCACAGCGTCAAGCACCCGCTTGCGGCTCTCCTGCGCCGACAGGGTCTTGTCCTCTTCCGCCTCGGCGGTTTCGCGCGCCAGGTCCTTGTCCCTGATCTGATGTCGAAACCATTTGGAATAGTCGCCGGTGCGCAAGTGAAACTCCCAAGTCTTGTCGTCTATGCCCTCGGCGATCTGAGCGAAGATCATCAGATTGTGAGCCCTGAGGTTCATCGCATTGTCAGGGCCATGGAAATAGAAGCTGCCGGCTTCGTCGAGCTGGCCTTCGGCATATTTCCGGCTGTGCCGCTTGAGTGACTGACGTGGTTCCACCACCTTGACCGTCTTGACTTTCTTGCCCGCCTGCGGCCGCCAGAACAGCACGCGCGCGCCCTTGGGGCTGGGGATGTCCTTTGGCGGCTCAATGCCAGTCTCCTTGCAGAAGACCTTCACCACGTCCTTCGCCTTGGGGCCAAGCGCAATGATGGCTGTCACAAGGCGCAAGGCGTCTGTCGAGATCGCCTCGGGGTGAACGGTGATCAAGATTGTGCCCGGCAATTCCAATGAAAGGACCGCCCGCGTATCGTCGCGCCGCTTGGGCAGAAGATGGTGCGCTTCATCGATGACGAGCCAGTGCGGTCTCGCGGTGCGCCGGCGGAAACTGCTCAGGCCAGGCAGCAGGTCGGCAAAGAAATCCGGCCTCTCGTCGACGCGCAGGGCCAATCCGTTGACGACAATGTTGCTGTCGGCCTTGGCGATCAGATCCAGCACCTGCGCCTTTGTCGGCGCGCTTGAGCCGTCTCCCAGGCGAACGGCGCCTTCGAGGCCGTCATAGTCGCCTTCGGGATCGAAGACGCAGAACTGAAAACCACTTTCGACGAAGCGTTCCGTCAGCGCGGTGGCCAAGGTGGATTTACCAATGCCGGAACTCCCGGCAATGAGGATCGTGTCGCTCGGCGACAGGTAGACATCATCGCCGCCAGACGACCCAAGAACGATGCCGTCATGGCGCTTCGGCACTATCGCGTGATCACGCTTTATCAGCTTTGCGATCAATTGCTCCACGCCCTTGCCGCGGGCGCCACGCATGACCAGGTTGGCTGTATCCTTGACCGCCGGAATTGCATTGTCGACGGCGGCGCTGCAGCCACAGGCTTGCAGGAACGCGTGGTCGTTCTCGGCGTCGCCGACGCCGACGACGTTGTGCGGCGAAAGTCGAAGGTCCTGAAGGGCCGCAGCGAGCCCGGTGGCTTTGTTGATGCCGCTCGGCAGGATCATCACCGCGCCCTTGTTGAAGATGATTTCCAGTTCGAGACCCATCTTCTTGATGATATCGAGCACGGTCGCCTGATGGGGTTCCCAGGTCGCGACGATCGATCGCCCGACCGAAAGCGGCTTGACGCCCTGCCGCTTCAATCTGGCGACGAATTTGGGCTCGGGCGATGGGGCGATCACCCGCTCTTCCTCGCTGGCCGGCGTGTAGATCATCGCGCCATTCTCAGCGACGACCTTGTCGAAGAGGCTAAGCTCGGGAAAGACGCGCTTGAGATCGGGCAGTTCACGCCCGGTGACGAGAACCAGCTTGCGGCCGCTTTTCTTGAACCGCTCAAGCGCGGCGAGCGTCTTCTTGGGGACGATCCCATCATGAGCCAGCGTGCCGTCATAGTCTGCCGCCAATGCAATGAAATACATTCCGCCGACCCTTCTCGTTCCGGTTGCCCTGTGGCTAGAACGTGTGATCGAGACAAAGGCTCCCCACCGACCGGATCGTAGGTGGAGGAGGGGCGGTTCGCCCTCGGAAATCAGGAACTCCTTCGGTGCCGGTACGTTGACCAGACAAGCCGGGAACCGTCCCGGTCTTTGCTGGCGGCGTGCAAACCCCGTCGCCGAAATCCACACCAAGCGCAATGAAAGGTAAGGCCATGGGCTTCTTTTCGAAGGACATCAAGACACTCGACGATCTCTTCGTGCACACGCTGCGCGACATCTATTACGCCGAAAAGCAGATCGAGAAGGCGCTGCCGAAGATGATCGACAAGGCAACCGACCCGCAATTGAAAGCCGGATTTGAAAAACACCTCGACCAGACGAGAGGCCATATCGAGCGCGTCGAACAGGTGTTTGAGTTGCATGGCGTCAAGGCCAAGGAGGTCAACTGTCCGGCAATCGACGGTATTCTCGAGGAGGCCGACGATGTGAGCGGTGACGTCGATGACAAGGAGGTTCTCGACGCGGCGCTGATTGCTTCGGCGCAGGCCGTCGAACACTATGAGATGACCCGCTACGGGACGCTCATCGCCTGGGCCAAGCAACTCGGCCGCACCGACTGCGCCAATGTGCTGGCCAAGAACCTGAGGGAAGAACAGGCGACCGATCGCAAGCTCACCGAAATGGCGGAAAGCAAGATCAACCTGCAGGCAGCCGAATAGGGCTGCAATCCGGCCGGCTGGTAACTCGGCCGGCCGGATTGCTGGCAGGTTTCCACTCCGTCAGCGAGACGGGTCGACGCCCAAGGCCGTTGATTGCTTGCGCAGCGCCTCATCGTCATCCTGCGGCGCATGCCGAGCAGATCCTGCGATTTCCGTGTAGATGCGGTACGCTACACAAGTGAGCGCCACCATGAAAAGCAGACGGCCCATCCATCCTACTCCTTGCTCATGGATTTCATTCCGGCCATCCTCAGTACCCTCCGACGACCGGCAAGATTTCGCCGGTGATGTAGCTCGAGCAATGCGGCGAAGCGAGGAACACATAGGCCGGCGCGAGTTCTTCCGGTTGCGCGGGTCGTTTCATTGGCGTGTCCGCGCCGAATTTCGAGACGTCGTCGGCTTCCTTGTCCGACGGATTGAGCGGCGTCCACACCGGACCCGGTGCGACCGCATTCACCCTTATGCCCTTGCCGATGAGATTGCCCGACAGGGCCCGCGTGAAGGCATGGATGCCGCCCTTGGTCATCGAATAGTCGACCAGTTGTTTTGAACCGTCGATACCGGTTACCGAACCGGTGTTGATGATCGCCGAACCTGGCTTCATGTGCGGCACCGCTTCCTGCGCCATATGAAAATAGCCGTAAAGATTGGTCTTCAGCGTCGTGTCGAAATGTTCTTCGGTCAGCTCGCCGAAATCGCTGGAATGGATCTGGAACGCAGCGTTGTTGACCAGCACGTCGATGCGACCGAATTTTTCAACGGTCTCCATGACCGCCTTGTGGCAGTGGCTGCGTTCGCTGACATCGGCCTTGACCAGGATGCAGCGTCGTCCCTCCTTTTCCACCGCTGATTTGGTCTCTTCAGCATCCTTGTCCTCGGCCAGATAGACGATCGCGACGTCGGCGCCCTCGCGGGCGAACAACACCGCCACCGAGCGGCCGATGCCGGAATCGCCGCCCGTGATGAGTGCTACCTTTTGGTCGAGTTTTTTCGATCCGAGATAGTACGGCGCATCGTACAGCGGCTCCGGCTCTAGCGCCCATTCGTGCCCCGGTTTGGGCTGATGTTGCTCGGGGAAGGGGGGCTCGGGATATTCACGGGCGCCAGCCTGCATGGCGCCTTGCTGCTTCCCACCGCCTTTCGATTTGTCCTTGGCATCGACGCCACGTTGGATATGGCGCTGCTTGGCCGCTTCACCGGCTATTTCCGACTTCATCTGCATGATCGTCTCCTTGGCTTGGAGAGGAAACAACGCATGTCAGGCAAAAAGGTTTGCGCAAAAGATCGACTTGCCGAGAGGATTCCGGCCAGCGTTTGGCAACGCGTAACGACGACATCGCCAGCTGCACCAATTCAGCTGCAATGCAGCCGCGCCAGCCACCGCCGCGATGGGATCGAGCACCGGGGCTTGCCCGCTGCCTGCGCCGCCTTGGCGGCGAGCCAAACGTGATGATGTGGATTGGGAAGCTATTGCGTCAAACTGGCAAAGCAGCGCCATCCGGTCTACTCCGGGCGTAGCCGCCGGAATTCTATCTTGGCGACAGCCCATCGAGCAGGAAGTCGAGGCCTTTTCGGAAGGCGCCATCCCAATCGTTGTCCAACAGCAGACGAGAGCGTTCGATTGTCGGGTAGTGTTCGCTGAGGTGTGTAAGACGCTGCTGTGCGGCTGCCCTGTCTTCTTCCGAGAGGTCGAAGCTTGCCCGGGTGAGGGTGGCGCCCATCACATAATTCCAGAGCGACCATATCGCGGCGTTCAGATTCGCGTCGGCAACACCGGCTCTGGACAAGGTCTTGCTCAACATTTCCAGGCGGCTGAGAATGTTCGGGCCGAGCGCCCGGCGCGGCAACAGCGATGCCGACCAAGGATGGCGCAACATTCTGGCGCGCCAGTCTTCGAGCATATGAACGACGTCTCCACGCCAGTCCGGAGACTCACCTGTTTCAGGCGATCCGCGATGTTCGAGCACCGAATCGAGTGCTAGATCAAAGACATCCTCCTTGTTGTCAACGTGCCAATACAGGCTCATCACACCCGAGCCGAGGCGATCGGCCAGCCGACGCATTGTCAATCCGTCTATGCCCTGGGCGTCCAGCAGTTCCACGGCGATCGCCACGATACGCTCTCGAGACAGCGGCGGCTCGCTGCTCGCCTCCTGGATGGGTTGAAGCTTTGTCCGTTGCGATCGTTTGCTGGCACTGCGGGGTTTGGCTGCCATCTGTCTTCCTTGCTGGCCGAACGTCGATTTTGGCAGGCACCGTCAGGAATGTCGACGCTGATCGCTTGACTAGTACGATGTACCATACGATGACTCGTACATCGCACGATTCATCGTATGAGCGATCTGGTTTAAAGTTCATGCCGGCGGCGAGTGCGTTGTTCGCAGTCAGCAGAGCCAGGAGAAATCATGTCACGCGCAATCAAGCATCTGCTTATCGGAGGGCTAATCATCATGACCATTGCAGTTCCCACTGCGTCGCCGGCGAACGAGTTCAAGCTGACCATCATCAATCCACAGACGCTCTACGACCCGTCGCCGAATGGCTACAGCACCGCCGTGATCGCACCGCGCGGAGCTCGGATTGCCTACATTTCCGGGCAGGGCGGCCAAGACAGCACAGGAGCCTTGTCACCCGATTTCGCCGTCCAGGTTAAGCAGGCCTACGCAAATTTGCATGCGGCGCTCGGGGGCATCGGCGCCAAGCCGGATCAGGTGGCGAAGCTCACGGTCTTCGTGGTCGACCACGACATGTCCAAGCTCGATGTGTTAACCAGGAACGTCAAGGACATGTTCGGCGAGGCGTTGCCGGCGCAGACACTGGTTCCCGTTCCCAAGCTTGCAATCGACCCCATGCTTTTCGAGGTGGAAGCCACCGTTATTCTGGAATAGGGAGCCTGATCGCCCCAACTGACATGGGGTCGAGCACGCCGCCGACAGCCGCGCGTTGGAACCACCAATTCATTTTGGCTCCCACGAAGCAAAGCCGTCACGACGCATACACTCTATTGCTATTGCCGCCGCATCCAAAAGTCGCATAAGATAGATTATGGAACTAACGCATCGGTCAAGAACTGGAAGCCGCACCTTTCCTTACGAGGCCAGCCGCGTTGGACGCTTGTGGCTGATGCGCGATGCCGAGCGCAAGAATCTTCGTGACTACCGCGGCGAAGAATGGGTCGTCCATGACGTCGCCGCTCAAGAAGCCGATGCCGTCGTGCGGCAGCATGCACGGCCGGGCTTTGCCATTTCCGTTGTGATCGCGAACGAGGATCCGGACGGGCCGACACGAACCGCCTACAAAGCTCTCGGCTACCGGCTGCTTCGGACCGAAGGTTTTTTCGTCCACCGGTTGCGCCGGATTCCGAGCCCGCCAGCGGTTGCGGTTGCTTCGGTCGAACGCGTGCAGACAGCCGAACGGGCGGCGGCGCAGTTGGGAAAGATCATCCGCAGACAGCCGATCCCGGATCATTTGCTCGGCGACAGCGCGCCGTTGCGCCAGTATGTGGCAGTCGATGGCGCCGATATCGTTGGGCGCGTGCGCAGCTTGGATGCCGTGGAAGCCACGTGGTGTTCGAGCATGTATGTCGAGCCTTCGCACCGGCGTCGCGGCATTGGCCAGGCTTTGATGTCGAAAATGTTGCACGACGATCGGGCGCGTGGGTCGAGGTGCTCGGTGCTGGCTGCAACCCACGCCGGGGCTCTGCTTTATCCCCGGATGGGCTACGAACGGATCGGAACGCTGCTGATATTCGCACCAATGAACCGAAAGCCTGTATGAAAGTCTATTCGCATCACGCTGATTCGTAAGGGATTTCAATCGCCATCCCATCATAGGCCGGCTCGACGTTGGCGGGTGTCTCGGCCATCACCGTGGCGTAGTCGAGCGGCACGTGCATATGTGTCAACACCGCATGTATCGGCGCCAGCCGCTCGATCCATTCAAGCGCTTCGCCAAGGGACAGGTGACTGGGATGCGTCCGGTACTGCAGCGCGTCGATGATCAGCACGTCGAGGTCGCGCAGCCGTTCGGCGGTGGGTTCCGGAAAGTCGCTGATGTCGGGACAATAGGCGAGACCGCCAATGCGGAAACCGAGCGATACGATGTCGCCGTGGATCTGCGGCAGCGGCTCAAGGGTGAGGGTACCCCCCTCTCCTTCGATGACCACCGGCCTGGTGTGGTCGATGAGATGCGGCCTGACGATCGGCGGATAGGAACTGCCTTGCGGCGTCTCGAAACAGTATCCGAACGCTTCCCGCAACCGAAGCATCGTCGCCCTGTCGGCATGGACGTCGATCAGTTGGCGCTGATCGAGAACGAAACCGCGCAGATCGTCGATGCCATGGATGTGGTCGGCATGCGGGTGGGTATAGACGACCGCATCGACACGTTTAACGCCGGCCAGCAGCATCTGCTGCCGAAAATCCGGCCCCGTGTCGATGACGACAGTCGTGCGGCTGCCGTTCGCCGCGATCCGCTCGACGAGTGCGGCGGCACGCGTGCGCCGGTTCTTGGGGTTGTCGGGGTCGCAATTGCCCCAGTCGCCGGTGATGCGCGGCGTACCTGGGGACGAGCCGCAGCCGAGAATGGTGAGGCGCAGCCGGTCGGTCATCGTTCAGGCACTTTGCTCTACAGGCCGCGGCATCTTGCCGAACAGCCGGAAGAAATTATCCGTCGTCAAATCAGCGATTTCAGCTTCGCTGACGCCGATGGTTTCGGCCAGCACCTTGGCCGTGTGCGCGACATAGGCGGGCTCGTTGCGTTTGCCGCGAAACGGCACGGGCGCCAGATAGGGCGCGTCGGTTTCGACCAGCAGCCGGTCATGCGGCACATCGGCGGCAATGGCGCGCAACTCAGCTGAATTCTTGAAGGTGAGGATACCCGAGAACGACATGTAGCCGCCGAGAGCGACGCCAATTTCGGCGAGCCGATGTCCGGAAGAAAAGCAATGCAGGATGAAGGGGAAGGCGCCCTTCCCCGTTTCGGCCTTGAGGATCGCTGCCATGTCGTCGTCGGCGTCGCGCGAATGGATGACCAGCGGTAGGCCGGTCTCGCGCGCGGCTGATATGTGGGTGCGAAAGCCTTGCGCCTGCGCATCGCGGGGCGCTTTGTCGTAGAAGTAGTCCAGCCCGGCCTCGCCGATGGCCACCACTTTCGGGTGCGCGGATAGCCGCACAAGCTCCTCGACCGTGATATCCAGCTCTTCGGCCGCATTGTGCGGATGAGTGCCGACAGAGCAATAGACTTCGTCGAAAGTTTCAGCGATCTCAAGTACTTGCGGAAACCGCCTCACGCGTGTCGAGATCGTCACCATACGGTCGATTCCGGCGGCTAACGCGCGGGCGACGATGGCCGCCCGCTCCTCGGCGAAGTCGGGAAAGTCGAGATGGCAGTGACTGTCGACGAGCATCAGACGTTCGCGTCCGGCTGTTCGACATAACGTGGAAACACCCCTTCCGGTACGGGCAACGCAGTGCCGGGCACCAGCGCATGGTCAGCATGGACATGCGCGAAAGCGCGGCTCTCCGCCGGCACCGCCAACAGGTCGAGCAGTTTCGCGGCCGATCCCGGAGTGAAGGGCTGACACAGCACCGCCACGCGGCGCACGACTTCGGCGGTCGTCCACAGCACCGTTTCCATGCGCGCAGGGTTGGTCTTTTTCAACGCCCATGGTGCCTCGCCGGCAAAGTAGCGATCGGCTTCCGCCACCACGCCGAAGATCGCCGCCAGCGCCAGATGGATGCCCTGCTCGGCCATCGCCTTGCGCGCGATGTCGAGAGCGGCGACGGCCTGATCCAGGATTGCTCTGTCTGCATCCGTCAGGTCGCCGCGCTGCGGCACCACGCCGCCGCAGTTCTTGGCGATCATCGACAGCGAGCGTTGCGCAAGGTTGCCGAGGCCGTTGGCAAGATCGGCATTGGTGCGGTTGACGATCGCGTCATGGCTGTAGCTGCCGTCGTTGCCGAAGGGCACCTCGCGCAGGAAGAAGTAGCGCACCTGGTCGAGGCCGTAGTGCTCGACCATCGCGAATGGATCCACGACGTTGCCAACCGATTTCGACATCTTCTCGCCGCGGTTGAACAGGAAGCCATGCGCGAAAACGCGGCTCGGCAACTCAATGCCCGCCGACATCAGAAATGCCGGCCAATAGACCGCATGGAAGCGGACAATGTCCTTGCCGATGATGTGCGTGGCCGGCCAATAGCGCCATTGCTCGGCCTTTGTGTCGGGATAGCCGGCGGCGGTGATGTAGTTGGTCAACGCGTCGACCCAGACATACATCACATGTTTGTCGTCGCCGGGCACCGGCACGCCCCATTTGAAGGTGGTGCGCGAGATCGACAGATCCTTCAGCCCGGACTTGACGAAGCTGAGCACCTCGTTGCGGCGCTCGGTGGGACCGATAAAGTCTGGCTGGCTCTCATAAAGGGCCAGCAATTTTTCCTGATAGGCGGAAAGCCGAAAGAAATAGCTTTCTTCCTCGTTCCATTCGACGGGCGAGCCGAGCGGTTCGCGACGCACGCCATCCTCGCCGAGCGTCGTCTCGCTCTCGTCGAAATAGGCTTCCTGGCGCACCGAATACCAACCGCTATAACGGTCGAGATAGATGTCGCCATTGGCGGCCATCGCCTTCCAGATCGCCTGACAGGATTCGTAGTGGCGCGGTTCCGTCGTGCGGATGTAGTCGTCGTTCGAGCCACCCATCGCCTCGGTCATCGCGCGGAAAATCGCCGAATTGCGGTCGGCCAGCGCCAGCGGCGTTATGCCTTCCTTCTCGGCCGTTTGCTGCATCTTCAGGCCGTGTTCGTCGGTACCGGTCAGGAAGAAGACGTCCTTGCCGTCCAGGCGCTGGAAGCGTGCCAGGGCGTCGGTTGCAATGACCGTATAGGCGTGGCCGATATGCGGCTTGCCGTTCGGATAAAAGATCGGGGTGGTGATGTAGAACTTGTCGCGTGACATGAAGGAACCGTCATGAATGTCTGAATGGAAAGGCGTGGCGGTGGATATCGTATCGAGGCAGCATTTGCCATCCCGATCCAGGAAACCCAGTCACATTCGCATTGCAGAATTCAGGCGGTCGATCATGATCAGGGCGTGCTGCTTCTTGTCGAGATTGTAGGTATCGGTCTCAGATATAGCGTCCAGCGCCTCATGCCAAGTGTCGGACAACGTTTTGGCCCGTGCGAGATCGCCCGCCAGTGCTGCCTGACTTGCCGCGTCCGACAACAGGTCCAGCGCCCGGCGGTTGAAGATATCGAACTGGATCGCCTGATCGCGGCCAGCCACGGCTTCGGCGAGGCGAAACGCGCCGCCGACATCGCTCTTTCTGCCGGTGACCAGAGCGTCGAGCGTGGAGGCGATCTCCAGCCCGCCATACTGCGTCAACAGGATCGCGTTCCGGGCGCTGCCCCCTGCCCGCCCGACCAGTGCCGCGCGAGCCGCCGGATCGTCAGGCGGCGCGGGCTCGGTCGTTTCCAGCACCGTCATCAGGTCGTTGGCGTCGAGCGGGTTCAATCGCACCACCTGACAGCGCGACCGGATCGTCGGCAGCAGGCTGCCCGGCGCGTGGACAATCAGGATGAACAGAGTCCGTGCCGGCGGCTCTTCAAGATTTTTCAGCAACGCATTGGCCGCATTGGTGTTCATGTCATCGGCGGGGTCGACGATGACGACCCGATAGCTGCCGTCGTGCGAGGTCAGCGACAGGAAGCGGCTGACCTTGCGTATCTCATCGACGGTGACGACTGTCTTGAAACTCTTGGTCTTGTCGTTCAGCGGCCGGGTCAGATGCAGCACGGAAGGATGCGCCCCGGTGGCGATCTGGCGAAACAGCGACGAAGCCGGATCGGCAGTGGCAAGGCTTTCCGGCGCCTGCGCAAAATCCGGGTGCTTCAGCAGATGATGCGCAAGGTGGAAGGCGAGCGTCGCCTTGCCGATGCCGACTGGCCCGGAGAAGATCAGCGCATGCGGCAGCTTGCCCGCACGATAAGCGGCGGTGAGCACGCCTGCAGCTTGGCTATGCCCGACCAGAACGGGCGTTTCGGAGGGCTCCGGCACGCCGTCGAGCGTGTCGTGCTGCTCGGGTGCGATGCGTTCGAAGATCATGCCGGCGTTGCCTGCCTGTCGCGTGCCGGCGTTCTCGCCGCCAGTGCCGCGAACACCGCCGCGGTGACGACGTTCTCGACCGCGTCGGGCTCGGCGGCTGCGTCGACGACGATGCAGCGCTCCGGCTCGGCCTTGGCGATCGCCAGAAACGCCTCGCGGCGGGCCTGATGGATCGCCAGCGTCTCCTTTTCGAAGCGGTCGGCGACTGCCTCGGTGCCGCGCCGCAGCGTTGCGCGCCTCAGGCCTTCCGCCGGATCGATGTCGAAGATCAGCGTCATGTCCGGCATCATGCCGTTGATGGCGACCTGCTCCAGCGCATCCATGAACGCCGAATCGATGCCGCCGGTGACGCCCTGGTAGACGCGCGAGGAATCGAGGAAGCGGTCGCAAAGCACGATGGAACCACGCTCGACCGCCGGCCGGATGAGCTGCTCGACATGATCGGATCGCGCGGCGGCGAAAAGCAGCGCTTCCATCTTCGGTCCGAACGGTTCGGCCGCGCCCGAAAGCAGCACATGCCTGACGGCTTCGGCGCCCGGCGAGCCGCCGGGTTCGCGGGTAAGCAGCACATCGTATTTCTTGGCGCGCATCTTCCTGGCCAGCCGCTCGATCTGCGTCGACTTGCCTGCCCCCTCGCCGCCTTCGAAGGTGATGAAAAAACCGCGTGCCAACCGAGAGGCCTTCTTGTCCATGGCTGAATGGGATTGTAGCGCTCTAGATAGTCCGCGTTCGGCCAAACGTCCATGCCGTCAATTTTTGCCCTTGTGCAGTCGCCCCCAAAACCATGGCTGGTTTTGAGTGATATGCGTTATCGCAGCCAGCCGACCGCCAGTTCCTTGACGGCATCGAGTGCGCGCTGCGGCAGCGTGCCGACGCCGATCGATTCGGCGGCGAAAAGCGGTGTCTCCTGGCTGAGCGTATCGCCGATCCAGACGCGCAGCGCACCCACCGGCTGCCCCTCCTCCACCGGTGCAGCAACCGGGCCGTTGTAGACGATCCTGGCCGTCAGCTTGTCGCGGTTGGTGATCGGCAGGAAAATGTCGATCGGACCCTTGGCCTTCAGCGTCACCCCGGATTTCGCTCCGCCGAAAACCTGGGCTTCTCCAACCACCTCGTCCTTGGCGAAAATTTCAGTCTTCTCGAACGAGCGGACACCCCAGTCGAGCAGCTTTCGCGCTTCCTCGGCGCGCTCCTTGTCCGAGGCCAGCCCGCTCATCGCCGCGATCACGCGGGTACCATTGTGGCTGAGCGAACCGACGATGCCGAAACCGGCTGCCTCGCTCGCACCGACCGCCAGGCCGTCGGCGCCGATGTCCATCGCCAGCAGCGGATTGCGGTTCCTCTGTGAGATCTTGTTCCAGGTGAAATCCTTCTGGCTGTAATAGCGATAGAGATCCGGATAATCGCGCCACAGGTGCAGGGCGAGCTGCGCCAGCTCGCGCATGGTCGTCTGTTGGCCATCCGCCGGCAGGCCGGTCGAATTGACGAAAGTCGACGTCTTGAGGCCGATCTGGCGGGCCCGTTCGGTCATCTGCGCGGCAAAATTGTCCTCGGATCCCGACATGCCTTCGGCGATGACGATGCAGCCGTCATTGGCCGCCTGCACGGTCACGCCCTGAATCAGGTCTTCGAGCCGGATCGACGACTTGAGCTTGGCGAACATTGTCGATGTTCCCGAAGGCGCGCCACCCTTGCGCCAGGCGTTTTCGCTGACAACGAACGTATCGTCGAGCTTCAGGCGACCGGACTTGATGGCGTTGAAAACCACTTCCATGGTCATCAGCTTGGCCATCGAGGCCGGCGGTATCGGCTTGTCGGCATCCTTGGAAAACAGCACCGTCCCGGTCTCGGCGTCGATCATGAAGGCCTGTGCGGCCTTGGTCTCGAACAGCTGCGCACCGGCCGGAGCCTGGAAAAACAGCAGCAGGCCAAAAACCAGAAGCCCGGCGAGCGGGAGCAAGCGCAATTGCATGATGTTCGACCCGTTGGCCGGCACCGCCGGCAAGCCCGCAAAAAGTATCGGGCTTTTTGCACGGCGGATCAACCGCGTAGCGGAAATCCAGCCTGGCTTGTGCTCAGTTGCGCACAGCCAGCGCATCGGGAGCGCCATGCGACCAGGCAGCCTGCAGCAAATCATCCAGGTTGTGATGGCCATCGGGATAGAGATTGACCGAATACCAATCCTCGCCGTCGAGTTCCGAACGCTGGATCTCGATCTTGCCGAAGGCGGCAAGCTGAGCGGCAATACGCTTGGCTTCTCCGGCATCCTCGAACGAACCGGCAGCAACGTAGTCGGTGGACGGACCGGCCGGTGGCGGCTGCCGCTTCCACGATTGGAGCACGTCGGCCGGCGACATGCCGTCGCTACCCATTGCGGCGAAGGCATTTGAGGCGCGTTCGACCCGCTCGTCGGCATAGGACAGCGAGGCCACGGCAAACGGTGATTGCGGCGGCAGATTGATCTGCGGGCGCTCCGGCACGATCGGGCCGAAATCCGGAAGCGCCAGATCGCCATAGGCCGAGGACTGCGTCGACATGACCGGCTGGACAGCGCCGGAATCGGTCAACTGGCCCGGAAACGGCACGGCGGCGGCGCCCGCAGGCAGGCTTGGCGACGGCCCGTTCATGGCGACCATGACGCCGGTCGGCAGTCCATCCGACGGGTCTGGCGCCCTGTTGCCGGGATGGTAGGAAGCCATCAGATACTGGTCGTCATCGCCGTCGAGCGGCGCGCGGCCGACATATTCGACCTTCACCTGAGCGGTGCCGGTGTTGGCATAGTCAAGCATCTGGGCAGCGCGCTCCGAGACATCGATGATGCGGCCTTCGTGATATGGGCCGCGATCGTTGACGCGAACGATGACCGAACTGCCGGTCTTGAGATTGGTGACGCGGGCATAGCTCGGCAGCGGCATGGTCGGGTGCGCCGCCGTTAGATGGGTCATGTCGTAGACTTCGCCATTGGCGGTAAGCCGGCCATGGAAGGCGTCGCCATACCAGGAGGCCAGGCCGACCTTGGCGTAGCGCTTGTCTTCCCGGGGGTAATACCACTTGCCGCGGACCTGATAGGGTTTGCCGAGCTGATCCCTGCCGCCGCCACGTTGGATGCGCCCATTCTGGGAGATCACACGCGGGCTTGCCTTCACGCCATATTCGGATTCGGCGAAATATTCTTTGGAGCGGGTCTTCTTGTAGACCATCGCTTTCGGCTCGGGCTGCGACGCACAAGCCGCCAGCAAGGCGGCCGACATGGCGAACAACGCGACTGCAGCAGCGCGACGAAGACGCGGTTGCGTCACAGCCTGCATTTTCCTGATGTCCCCTTCAGTCTTGACCTAGACGTCGTGTCCAACCGTCGAAGAAGCCGAAACACTCACCCGACCAATACAACGACGCCTTTGAACCCCGATCCTTTGTGCGCAGGAATTGCTTATCACGGTATTAACCGATTGTGGCTGCAACCGGGCAAGATTGTGGCGTCTCCACCGTGAAAGCCTTCTGAAAAGTAACGGTTTTCGTGCTTCCACGCGAGAGATGTGATGCCCTCTGCCACAAAGAGCCTGGCTTCGCTCCTGCCGCCCATGCCTGCCGTTGACCAAGCTTTGACGGGCAGCGGACCGACCGTCGGAACAAAGAAATGCGCCGCTAGTTTCTTCCGCAGGGCACTCGAACAGAAGGACGAGCATGATGAAAATGGCTTCATTGACAATCGCGATCGCAATGTCACTTTCTGCCGGGTCTGCGATCGCCGCATGCCCGGACAAGTCGGCTTCCAACGCAGGGACGGATTCCGAACAGACCGCCGGTATTTCGAAAGATGGAACTCATGCGCCTTTAGAGACCCCAAAAGCGTCGGACAGCACGGGCAAGCCAGCCGCCAAGGATGGCGCCACGATGCCGTTGGCGGGCGCCGAAGGCGGCGGCGACAAGAATCTTGCAACCTCGCAGCAGGACATTGAGGCGCAGCAGCATGGTGATAAGGCCGCGGCGGCAAAGGCGGACGAAAGCTGCAAAGACTGAGGAACACGCAGGCCGGAGCCGATTTGCAGCTTCGGCCTTCCTCACGAGCAGCTGTTCCCTTGGCGAACTGAATTTTTTGGGGAAATGCCGCAGCTCTCCCAAGAGGTTGACCTATAGGGATTAACCCGCCCCGCCCGGTTGCAAGGATGGTTCTGGCGATAGCTGGACTGCGCCCTTGCCTGGGGCGCTGCATGGAAGCACTGCAGCGCCTCACAATCTCGGGCAACGCCCGCGGCGGGCTTCTTCTTCATGCACCATTGGACCGCGATGGTCCCGGTGCTCGATCCCGACAAGCTCAGAGTCTGCCCAGGACAGCAGGAAGCGACGCAGCGGTGGTTGACGCAGCCCTCAATGCCGCTTTACAGGAATGAGGCGTGAACCAGCCGGGAGCGCCTTCGGTGCCAATCCGGTGCCAACAGGCCAAACGGGTTGGCCCCCGCGCTACCCAAGTGGTTGAAAAATCACGATGGAGGAATGGCCGAGCGGTTTAAGGCACCGGTCTTGAAAACCGGCGTGGGTGCAAGCTCACCGTGGGTTCGAATCCCACTTCCTCCGCCAACTGGCGCCCCTGCAAGATCCGCCAAAGGCGCATAAGCGCGACGGCACCTGGTACCTCGTTCGCCGTGTTCCGAAGGAATTCGCCGAGCTCGATCGCCGCGTCCTGGTCCGCATCAGCACCGACATTCCGATCGTAAACGATCCCCGTGGCATTCGTGCCAAGGAAGTAGTGCAGCGCCTCCACGTCGAGCTCGATGCGTATTGGGGAGGGCTTCGCGACGGTCAATCTGGCGAAGCTCGCTTGCGTTTCGAGGCGGCCCAGCAGCGGGCGAAAGCCCTGAGGCTGGTCTATCAGACGAATGCCGAGCTCGCTGAAGGCGCGCGCGATGATATTGTCGACCGCATTAGACTGCTCCTCGACAGGAACGTCATTGAGGACGAGCGGGAGGTGGCGGCCGCCCTGGGTGGTGAGGAGCGGCCGGCGATCCGCCTCACGGGGCTGGTTGCAGAATTCGAGAAGATCGAGGCCCAAAGCCTCAATGCCATGTCCCCGAACCAGCTCCGAAAGTGGCGCAATCCGAAAAAGCGCGCCGTTGGCAACCTTATCGAGGTTGTGGGCGACATGAACATAGCCGCCCTCACCCGGAGCCACGCCATACAATTTCGCGAGTGGTGGCAGAAACGCATACGCGTGGAAAGTCTCGACATCGGCACCGCAAACAAGGACATTGGCCACGTGTCGAAGATGCTGACCACTGTCGACATGGCACATCAGCTGAATTTGCCGCCGGTGTTCAAGAAATTGCGGCTATCGGGACAGGTCGCGGTCCAACGAGCGGCTTTCGAAGCGGCTTTCGTCCAAGACAAGATCCTTGCCGACCGCGCGCTGGCGGAACTCAACGAGGAGGCCCGTCACCTTGTGCTGCTGATAGCGGACACCGGCATGCGTTTGTCGGAGGCGGCGAACCTTCTGCCGCACCGCATCTTGCTAGATCACGCGGTGCCACATGTGCAGGTGAGGCCCGATGGACGCGTGTTGAAGACAGACCACTCCCTGCGCGACATTCCGCTCGTGGGTTGCGCGCTCGCCGTAATGAAGCTCCACCCCAAAGGGTTTCCGCGCTATCTCGACAAGGCCGACTCGCTCTCTGCCTTGGTCAACAAGTTTCTTGACAATGCGAATCTCCTGCCGACTGATGACCACTCTCTCTACAGCCTGCGGCACACATACGAGGATCGGCTGACGGCCGTGGAGGCGCCCGAAAAGGTCGTGGCCATGCTGATGGGCCACAAATGGCATCGGCCAAAATACGGTTCTGGCCCGACGCTCGAGCAAAAGCAGTTCTGGCTGAAGAAGATCGCGTTCAAACCGCCGGCGCATCTTTGACCTCCCGCGCATCATTGCGGTGAGGACCGCCGCGTTATCATCGTGGCGCGCTTGAGCTCGACGGCGCGCTCCAGATGCTCGAACAACGGCACGTATGCGCTCTCAGGGGTACAGTCACGCTTGTATATGCGGTGCTCTCCGATTAATGGCCGTGAGCCGAGAACAAATCCGAGAGGCCGAAGGATGTATGGCGATGTCGTTAGGGAAGAACTCAATCTCCAGCCTTCGGCCCTCATCCGCTCCGAAGCTGAGTACATCCTCGACTTCCGTGATGCTGACGCCCTCTGAGCTCGACTTGCTTCGGCAACAGTCGAAAGAGACGGGCGACTTCGCGCGAAAAGCCTTCGAGGGTCTACGCCCCAAGGCAGCGAAATCGGCCTATGCGGCTGGGGTGCCGTCGACGGTGACACCGAGCAGACGCGCCTGAGTTTGGAGCGACCGGACGGACACCGCCGGCGGCTACTACACGCCTAGAGACGCAATCGTACCGCGCTGGACAGCGGCCGGCCCAATGCGGCCTACCACGAGGCGTTCCACCGCCTGCAGGCGCTGTTTCTCACCGATGCCGAGCCTCGGCTAAGATTTCTACGACGCTGGACGGGATCGAAGCGGCCCGTGCTTTTGCCAGCTCTGGAGAGCCACCATTTTTACGTTTACCTGCTTACGTCTCCGTACCAGACCAGTGGGGGCTGCTGTCAGCTCCCCGATGCTCATGCCATTGCAGAGAGCCGCCTAAATGAAAAACAGCTGTCATTGGCTCGAACTGTCCTTATCGAAGATCGTTTTGTCATCTACGATCCAAAGACTGAAGAATATTTCATTATCGACTGGTTCAAAGATAACCCGCCGTGAAAAACATCGGCTTGGCGTGATAATGCAAATCGACAAGATTGTAAGCAAGCGAGTTCGTGGAGCGGCGCTATCCGAGCTTGAGCGGCTTTGCCCAGTAAAGCTAAAAGATGAATCAGAGGTACTCCCATTCAAATCGGGTATTCATAATACCGCAATCGTCCGAAATGCTGGGTCTTTGAAACGCTCTCAGTGAGCCATCCTATCGAGACCCTGTCGCTGCCCTACCCTATCGATACCTTATCCATACCCCATCGATACCCTATCGATACCCTATCGACACAGAGACAGAGATAGAGACCATACAAGACGGAAATCCAACGAAACAAAAAATCTTACCTAAACCATTTTGAAAAATGTTTGCCGCGAGCGGCGAAGCTACCCTGTTCCGCGTTGGAGCGAAGGATCGAACATGGAGGACAGAACCAGTTGGCCCAAGACTACACCGAGACATGCGAAGCTAAAACTAGGAGGGGGACGGAATGCAGAAACGCAGCTGTGCCTGGAAAGCTCAGATGTCGGTTTCATGGTGGGCTGAGTACAGGCCCCACATCCCAAGGAGGAAAGGATAGGATAGCCGAAGCGCAGCGGTATCGTTGGGAGAGGTGGAGAGCTGCGGCTGATTCCTAGCAAATTGGCTTGGCAATCGTCGGCGCTCAACGAATGACTTGACTCCTCAACGGACATATTCGGACGGGTTTGAATGGGTCAACAATCCGCTTGAATGAATCAAGATGCAAACGGTGCCACTCCATGGGGTGTTACGATTATGTTGACTTTTGTTGACCTGAAAATCGTTTCGGTGAACGGGTTTCCAGGCACATGCTGAAGCGCACGTAGTGGCCAGGGGGCATTGAGGCGCGTGAGGCTTGCCCGGCGCAGCCAGGGCAAACCAGGCTCACGGACGTTTTGCACGGCAGACCAGGTCTCAATCATCTGCTGCTTTCGCGCGCTATGCCTTTGAATTGACCAACGATGGGGTTGGGGGTCAAAGCGAGATTGATCCCAAGCGCGGCCTTAGGGCCTCATAGAACTATCACCCTCATCTTTGTTGGGGTTTTGGCCAACTAAGCGAAGATCGGGCTAGGCCGAAGACGGCCGATCGAGGTCGACTCGCGCGACGGCGTAGGCGTCAAGCGAGATGAATTGGTCATCCAGCGGTCTTGCGGAAATTTCCATGAAGTTGGGATCGGTTGCCGCCTGCTCGAACTGCTCGGCGCCGAGAAGAGCAATACGGGCGCTGCTCGGCGCATCCGAAAGCCGCACAGATTGCGTCTTGGCGGTGAGGTTAGCGACCCACAGGGTCACGCCCCGATCGTTTTCAGCTGCGATCGTCACAACGCCGTCAGCGCCGAAAGTTCCTACGGACAGCAAGGTGGCTCCGCCGAGCTTTGAGAGACCAGCCAAGACATGGAAAGCGGGATAGACCGTTCGGGAATCCTGCTGGTCAAACCATGGCTGCACGAAGTCAGCCTTCCTATGGATTTGGCCAAATGGACCGGTGAAGTCACCGAAGACGACGGCCTCGATGCCCTCGCGAGCGCATGCGGCGAAATAGCCGACGATCCAGGCCGCATTGAACAGCCCGCGCTGACGAGGATCGATGCGCGATAGGCAGACGCGACCATTCGCTTCGTTCTGCGCCGTGGAGGCACCGTAAGGGTTCTCGCGGCAGCCGAGCTGACTGGGACCCACACGCAGCGGCAACCCGCCCATGAAGGAACGGGCAGAGCGGATCAGGTGGGGAATGGCCTCAAGCGTCTCCATCACTGACACATCGTCGGCAGCGTGCACGCTTGGACAGGTGGTAAAGGTCGCGTAGTCGAGCGCCTCGCTTGGCGGGCGCTTGCGATTGAGCTCGGTGAAGTACGCGGCCATGCCGCCGCCGACCGGTACACCCGGGAAAGCCCGGCGCGCTGCCGAGTAGCTTTCCTGGAAGCTCGGCATGGCCGGCCATGCTGCTCCCGGCTGTACCGATTTCATGTCCTGCGCCGGAAAGACGCAGATAGCTTCTAGATTGAGGCCGAGGCGACGGACAGCATCCGCGACCGGCTTCAACTCGCCGAAGGGATCCAGCGTTCCCCTGGTTATGATCTCCAGCACGACGCTTGCACCAATCAACCGGGTCAGCGCTGCGTACCGTTCAAGTTCATCGTGGCCGTGCCCGAGACGGAGATCGACCTGGCAGGCTATCCACTGCGGAGCCAATTGCCGAATTAGATCGGAGTTTCCAAGGGCGTGCCTGGCCTCGTCGGCGGCGACGCCGACGCCAATGCGAGGCACTCGGCCGGCCGGTCCGCCAATCGTCACTTTGATCGGCGGGTCAGGATTTTCAGACATCGGCGCAAGAAGCGTCCCCGACATATGCAGCCGGACGGCCTGGGTGAATTTCTGGCCCTTGGGCAGTCTGTAGGGCCACGGGCGACGCAAGGGACGAACATAGGTTTTATAGGATGCGTCAGACCAATTGCGTTGATCCTCCATCTCAAAGGCATCACCATCCATGGTGCAGGTGGCCCAGATCCCAGGCGCGATCTCATGTGACAACGCGCGCACGTCGGTGAACGGACATTCCGGATCAATAAAGTCCGGAAAATGCGAAAGCCTTTCGAGACCATCTTGATGCAGGACCCGCACCGGCTTGCCGGCCAAATCTGCTATGGGATGCAGCACGACGAAGCCGGTCCGGTTGGTCAAAAGGTCGGTCTCAGGCTCTGCTTCTGTCACAAACGACAGCGCACCATCGCTACTGCCCGAGACGCGTGCCCGGTAAACCAGGCGGCCGGATGTTGCGGCACATGTTGCACGGTATTCAATGGCGAACGCATCCGGCCTCTCGTCGATCCGCAGATCATCGAGAACGGGGGTACATGTTCCCCAGTTTTCGTCCCGTACAAGAAACGAGATTCCGCGCAAGATCTCGATCGTCCCGATGCGGATGTAGCGCAACGCCCCATTGTCGAACGCGACCGACAAGGATCCGGCGCGCAGTGTGCGCAGCGGTGCCTCGTGCTGTTCGGTGCCACATAAGCGGACTGCCAGGGAAGCTGTCGAGGTCAAATTGCCCGCTCCGTCGTGGCGTCGAAGATCGAGGCCCGGTTCATGTTGATGTCGATCGCAAGCTTCTCGCCCGGACGGCTGACGTCGTGCGCCTGCAGCTCAGCCATCACCGGCGCGCCAGCCAGTCGGAATGTCGCGTAGCTGCGCGAGCCGGTCGGCTGCAGCAGGTCGATCGTTGCCTCATAGCGAAACGTGCCCTGCTCCGGTGTGGCAGTGTGCGCCCGAGTGAGATGTTCTGGCCTCAACCCGAGCAGCACCTGCTGTCCGTCTGCGACGCCCTTCAGCCCCCTGCCCGGCGCTAAGGGCAGCAGCGCGTCCGCGAGCCGGATGGCGGCGGCGCTTCCGTCCAAGGCAAGGTTGCCTGGCAGGAAGCTCATCCGCGGCGAACCCAGAAACCCAGCGACGAAGGTTGAGGCCGGGTGCTCGAACAACTCGAGTGGCGCGCCCTGCTGCTCTATCAACCCGTCGCGCATCAGCACGATGCGGTCAGCCAACGTCATCGCTTCGATCTGGTCATGGGTGACGTAGATCATCGTTGTGGCAATGTCCTGGTGAAGGCGTTTGATTTCGCCGCGCATTTCGTCGCGAAGCTGTGCGTCGAGATTGGACAGTGGCTCGTCGAACAAAAAGATGAGGGGGTTGCGGACTATGGCGCGGCCGATGGCGACGCGCTGACGCTGGCCACCGGACAGCTGACGCGGAAAACGCCCCAGCAAGGGAGTGATGCCAAGCATGCGTGCCGCCTCGGCCACGCGCACCTCGACCTCTGGCTTCGGCATCTTGCGAGCCTTGAGGCCGAAGCCAATGTTCTTGGCCACGCTCATATGCGGATAGAGCGCATAATCTTGAAACACCATTGCCACGTCGCGATCGCGCGGCCGGAAATCATTGACCACTTCGCCGCCAATCTCGATCGTGCCTTGTGAGCTCTCCTCCAGTCCTGCGATGGTCCTCAGCAGAGTGCTCTTGCCGCATCCGGAGGGTCCAACCAGGACAGTGAACTCGCCGTCGGGGATGTGGAGGTCAATGCCGCGCACCGCATGGAAGGCGCCGTAGCGCTTGTGCAAGCCGGTGATTCTGACTTCGGCCATGCCTTCCCTTCCTATCCGCGAACGGCGCCGAGCGTCAGCCCGCGCACGAGATGTCGTTGAGCAAGCACTCCAAGGGCGATCGATGGCACAAGGGAGACAATGGCAAGGGCTGCGGCTTCACCATATTGTGCGCCCTGGAAGCCGATGAAGGCTCGGAAGACCGTTGGCAGCGTAAAGGCAGTTCGGCTGGTCAAAATCAGAGCGAAGAAGAACTCCGTCCAGCAGGCAATGAAGGCGAAGACAGCCGCCGCGACGATGCCTGGTGCTGCGAGCGGCACGGCAACGCGCCAGAACGCCTCCCATCTCGTGCAGCCATCGACGAGGGCCGCCTCCTCCATCGACTTCGGCATGCCGCGGAAATAGGCAAACATCATCCAAACCGACACCGGTAGCGTGAAGACCGTGTAAGCTAGGATCAGCCCGATATGGGTGTCGTACAGCCCGACGCCACGATAGATAAGGAATACCGGCAGGACGATGCCTATCGGTGGCAGGAAGCGCTGCGACAGGACCCAGAAGGACAGATGCCGGCCGCCCGTGTTGTAGCGCGCCAGACTATAAGCCATCAGCGTGCCGAT
This sequence comes from Mesorhizobium sp. M0518, assembly GCF_040321125.1. Classification (NCBI taxonomy): domain Bacteria; kingdom Pseudomonadati; phylum Pseudomonadota; class Alphaproteobacteria; order Hyphomicrobiales; family Phyllobacteriaceae; genus Mesorhizobium; species Mesorhizobium sp. M0518. The sequence goes on along the minus strand of NZ_JAMYQY010000002.1, from coordinate 236,877 downwards.
CAGTGCCGAAAGCACCGTCGCCGAAAGCGAAATAATCAGGCTGTTGATAAGCCCGTCGAGACCGCGATAGGTGAACAGCGCAGCTTCGTAGTGGACAAGCGTCGGTGCGGCAGGGAACCAGACAGGCGGTACGGTGAGGTAGTCGTCGCTGGGCTTGATGGAGGTGTTGAACATCCAGTAGAGCGGCCACAGCACAAACACCAGGAAGAACCCCAGCAGCAGAATTCGGCCGATCGGCAACGACCGGCGTTTCCTGCGGCGGGCGGGCGCGACGGCGGCCATTAGACCGGTTCTACCTTCAAGAGCCGACGCACCAGCAACGTCACGATGAGCGCCGTAAAGATCAGGAACAGCCAACTTCCTGCTGTTGCTTGCGATAGATGAAACTGCGTGAAGCCGACGGTATAGAGATAATAGGAGGCCGTGTAAGTTTGTGTTCCCGGGCCACCGCCTGTCATGATGAAAATGGTATCGAACATACGGATTGCGTCGAGCAGACGGAAGGTCAGGGCCAGCAGCATCATCGGCCCGAGATGCGGGAGCGTGATCGCCCAAAAAGCCTGCCAGGCGTTGACGCCGTCAAGTTCTGCCGCCTCATAGAGATTGGGTGGGATTGCGGTCAGCCCAGCGAGCAGGATGACGAACATGAACGGCGTCCACTGCCAGACATCGGCGATGATCAGCGAGATATAGAGCCACGGGCGCTCCGTCATCCATCCTATCGTAACCTCCTGCCCCAATAGTTGCGTCAGGATATAGTTGGTCGGTCCGAAAGGCCGCTGTAAAAGCAGCGTCCAGGCCTGGCCGACGATGACCGGGCTGATGAACAGCGGCACGATCAGGATCGACATGATCACACCGCGGCCCGGAAAGCTGCGCACCATTGTCAGCGCCACCAGGAGACCGAGCACGAATTCGATAGCGACGCTGATGCCCGACAGCCATGCTGTCAGCAACAGCGACCAACGTGCTACTGGATCGAACACGACCCGCTCAAAGTTCTTCAATCCGACAAAGGCGTGGCCCGGCACCTGGAAGTCGTAGTTGATGAAAGATACCACCAGCGAGAACAGAAGCGGATAGATCGAGAGCGCCAATATCAGCAGCACCGCGGGCGCCACCAGCAGCCACTTGAAGTGACGGTCTGCCCATTGGGCAAAGGCAGACAGCCGGGGCGGTGCGCCGGCGGCCTTCAAGCGACGGATCGTGGCGGTGGGCTGCATAGGCGTATCCAAAAATCGCCGCTTAGCGGGGAGGTGTTGCGAGCCAAGCGCCCGCAACACCAATTGCTCCAGACAGCATGCCTCCCCTCAGAGGGTGACCGCCATGCCAAGTTTTTCCACCGTGTTGTCGGCAGTGGCGCCAGGCAGTTTCAAGAACTCGGTGTAGAAGCCTTTCTGCGAATCCACACCCAGTCGGTCGGTCGTCTCGTTCCACTCGGCGGCGGCCGTTTCAAGCGACGCCTTCGCATCCGCCCCAGCCCACACCGCGGTGCACATGCGGTCGATGCTCAAGAAGTAGTCCTGCGCGCCTGGCATGATCGGATCGAGCAGACCGACATTTGCCGAGTTGTTGAGGTTGGCAAGGTACTCCTTGGCACTGGGGAAGAGCGCGCCGTAGAGCTCGGACTTGAAGTGCGAGATGCGGTATGGGTCGCGTAGCGCATAGGGCAGCATGCAACGTGCCAGCGAGACGGGTGGCGAGCATACCCATTGCATGAACAGATATGCCGCCTCTGGGTTGGGCGAATCCGCGGACAGTGCCTTGTTGTAGCCGGTCGCATGTTCCGGATTTCCCGGAACGACGGCATAGCCGACCTTGCCAGCGATCTGCGACTGCGGAATGAAGTTGATTGCCGTGGCGGACTGCGAATAGTTCGCCGCCATACGGCCGCTAGGAGGCCAGGAATAGATCATCGCGACTTTGCCGGTCAGGAAAGCCGCCCACAAGGAAACGGCGTCGAGCTCGTTGTTGCCGGGGATCGAGGCCTTGTTTGCGGCGAGCATGTTTGTCAGCGTCTTGACGCCGGCATCCGACACCAAGCCGGCCTTCATGTCGTCTCCGAACAGTTTTCCGCCGTTGGCGCGGTACTGCTGCAGAAAGTCGAACTGATTGCCAGGGCTGCCCGCCTTGCGGAAATGTCCCGCGCCATAAACCTTTGGCGCCATCTGGTCGGTAATGAACTGGGCGATCTGGGCATATTCTTCCCAGGTCTTCGGCGGTCCAAGCTTGGCGTTGAACTTCGCCTGGTAAGCCTCCACCATTTTCGGATCCTCGAAGATGTCCTTGCGGTAGTAGAGAGCGAACATGTCGCCGTCGTCGAAGAACCCCCAGATCTTTCCCTTGTAGGTCGGCAGCGCCTTGTACAGGGGATGATAGTCCTCGAGGTCTGCCGGGTTCATGTATTTGGCGATGTAGTCGTCTAGAGGGGCAATGACGCCGCCATCGGCAAGCGACGGTGTCCAGGCCGGCGAGATGTCGAGAACGTCATAGGCACCCGAGCCGGCGATGTGCTCGGCGACTGCCTTGGAGTACTGGTCAGGGTTCGACAGTTCGACGACATTCGACTTCATCCCGGTAAGCTGCTCCCACATCGGCCCACTGAAATTGCGCGGATCGAGTGCCTGCAGGCCAGCCTCGTAGGTCATGTTGAGGGTGACGCCCGAATGCGCCTTGGCCGCCTCCGCCGCGCGAAAGGCGGAACCGTCCGCCGGCCCTTCCTTCGATGCTTTTAGGGCTGCGGCCTGCGCCTGGCCGAGCGGCGACGTGGCGTCCGCCAATTCCAATGTTTGCTGCGCCATCGCCCAATCCGTCATCATCCCCAGCATCGGGCCGGACACGGCCAACATGCCGGTCATCTGACCGAAGCGGGTGATGAAAGTTCGGCGGGTGGTTTCGCCGCTCATGAAGGCGTCGACCTCTGCTTCGAGACCTGCCTGAAAGTCACGTTTTTCACGATCGTTCATAGTGCTTGGTCCTCCCATTTCCATTTGCTTCACTCGTCCGCCGGCGCTGCGGTCAAGCATTTCCTCCCGTAAGGTCGCCGCAAAGGGGCCGCGGCGGCGCGCCCAAAAATCAGTGTCCTCCTAGGTTCCGAAGCGGGCGGCGAGCCCCGACAGCCTGGTCTTCCACAGCTCGCTCGAAAGAACCTCGCGATTGACCACGCCGCGCGGCTCCCGACCGCGCTGCACCTCCATTACCGCTTTGACGTCGGCGGCACCGTTGCCGGCAAAGCACTGGTCGGTCCAGCAAAGTGCGTGCGGCGCCAGGATCACATTGTCGAGTTTGAGGATCGCATCGTCTGCGTCGGGAGGCTCTTGTTCCAGCACGTCGAGACCGGCGCCGGCGATGCGGCGCTCCTGCAGCGCTTGCGTCAGCGCTTTCTGGTCGACGATCGGGCCGCGCGCGGTGTTGATCAGGTAAGCTGTCGGCTTCATCAGGGCGATCCGCTCAGCGTTGACTATGTGGTGGGTCTGAGGCGACAGGGGGCAACTGACCGACAGCACGTCGGCGCGGCGAAACAGATCCTCCAGCCCGACCAGCTCGACGCCCAGGTCGGCAGCAACCCTCTTGTCGGCAAACGGGTCATGGGCAATGAATTGCATGTCAAAGGGCTTCGCCAAGCGGAAGACCTCGGCACCGATGTTGCCGATGCCCAGTGACCCAAGCGAACGCCCGACGAGGCCGACCCCCATGTGATCGGAGCGCTTCTCGAAACCAACAGACCCTTTGCGGGTGAGCGCGTCCTTTGTCAGCAGTTTGCCGGTCAGTGCCAGCATGAAGGTGATGACGGATACGGCGACGGGGCGTCGCACGCCATCGGGCGTGATGACCAAGGCAATGCCGGCTGCGGTGCAGGCCTCAACGTCGACAGTGTCGTAGCCGACCCCGAAGCGGGCAACGACGGCCAGGCGTCCGCTCCTGGGGACACTCGTGGCATCGAAGCGATGGGCGAGGAGGATCAGCGCATCGAAATCCTCAAGTTGGTCGGCGCGAAGCGGACTGTTTGACTCCAGGAACACCATCTCGACGCCCGTCGCATTGCGCAGTGGCACCAGATCGAAATCTGGGTAGGTCGGCGAGCCGTCCGGCTTGCGGAAATCACCGGAAAGCGCCACCCTGAATTTTACGCTGTCCATCGTCTCCTCCGCTCCTATTCGCACCCGGCGCGGATCTTGGAAACCGCGTCGGCGATCGCGTCGTGCAGAATCCAAACGTCGCCTGAATAACAAATAAAATCAAAGCCTTGTGCGTAGAAGTCGTGTCCCTGCGCGACGTTGGGAACCAAGCGTCCAAGCGATTTGTTGTGCTTCTTGGCGGCGGCAACGATTTTGGCCATTGCAGCAGAGAAAGTGGGGTGGGCGAAGTCGCCAGGAATGCCGAGCGAGACGGACAGGTCGAAATGTCCGACCCACAGACAATCGACCCCGTCCAGTCCCGCGATGCCGTCAATGTTCTTGACGCCGTCGGCGGTCTCGATCAGGCAGATGAATGTCGAGCGCTTGTTGGCGGCTGAGAATTTATCAGCGACCGAGCCCGGACGGTAGCGGTCATGAGCGATCTGCAGCGCCACGCCGCGGACGCCGGCAGGGTGATATTTCATGGAATTGATGATGTGCTGCGCCTGCTCGACGGTACTCACCATCGGGGCGATCAGGCCTTCGGCCCCCATGTCCATGGCGCGGGCAAGGAAATGGTAGTCCTGCGATGGCACACGCACCATAACCGGCAGGTCGGCCGCTTCGAAATAGCGGATCGCACTCTTCACCGTTTCCAGGCTGAAGCCCGAATGCTCCATATCGAAAAAGACGAAGTCACAGCCAGCGGACTTCAGGATGTGACCTATACCCGGCGTCGCGAACTCGGCGACGAGCGTACCAAGTTTGACCCGCCTGTGAGAAGTTAACGCCCTGAGACTTGGCTCTGACATGCACTTCCTCCCGTTCGCCCAAAAGGGCCAATCCGCCTAGTTCTCGTCAATGCGTGGCCTCAAGAACGAGGTCGCAGGTCATCACCAACTTGGTCACGACGAGCGGCGCGCTCTGCGTATTGAATTCGTCGAAGTGAGCGGTGCGGCAGTGCTCCTCGAATGCGGCCTCGCTATCGTAAATCTCATAGAGCAGGACCCGGTCCGGTTCGCCGCGCGCCTCCGTCACGTCAAAGCGGCGGCAGCCGGCCTCGCTGCGCATCGACGCGGTTGCATTGGCGTCCACAAGTTCGCGGAATCTGCCCCGGGCACCCGGCTTGAGGCGGAAATCGACCCAGACCACGAAGCCCCTCATCACTTGGCACCTGCAATTTCCAGATAGCGCCTGGACACATATTCCAGATGCCTGCGCATAGCCGCTTCGGAGGCGTCTGGATCGCGCGCGGCGACGGCATCAAAGATTTCGCGATGAGCCTCATAGGCCTTGCGGTCTTCACCTTTGGCCAAAGTCGTGCGCCGCTGTTCGAGCAGCCATTCGGCCAACGCCGCGTGGATAGCTGTGAAGATTCGATTGCGGGTGATCACCGCCAGCACGTAGTGGAAGTCCACGTCGGTGCGCTCGAAGCGCGTCAGGTCCCCGATCGACTGTCGGTTGATTTCAAGCGCCTCTTTGAGACTTTCAATATCTTCTGGGGTGGCATTGATGGCGGCGTTGCGGGCAAGACCGACTTCGAAAAACAAACGCGCGCTCTGGAAGTCATGAACCCCGCCGGGGGCCGAAATCATGTGACGCGCCGGCCCCGAGAGGGCGTCGATCACGAATTGGGGCGTTGGCCGAGTGACGCGGGCGCGCTCGCCGGATTTCACCTCGACAAGGCCCATCTTGCTCAGATGCAGCAGGGCTTCGCGGATTGAAGGGCGCCCGACCCCAAACTGCCGCATGAGTTCCCGTTCGGATGGGAGCCGGTCGGCTTCGGCCAGCTCTCCCTCGCGGATCATCCGCTCAAGGTGCGCTGCAACCTCGTCCGAAAGCTTCCGCGGCTTGATCAGAACTCCGATCATTGGCATACCTGTTATACCAATACGCTATGGCCCCAGAGCGCCTCTGTCAACGATCCTTCTACCAACAGACGCTCGTGACCAAGTGAGAACGGTCATTGTTCTTCCTGTCAAACGAGTATCTATCGGCGTTCGCCCAACTGAGACGCCGCACAAAGTTGGAACGAATCTGGCGTAAAATTGGCTGGGCGCATCGACGCCGGCATCGAGGAGGCGCTCGCCCGCTTTGGCATCGATACTCGTGGCGCAGCAGACGGCTGGGGAGCGACACTCGACAGCGTATATGACGGAGCGATTGAGGCGCTGACCTCCCTTGATGCTAGCTTTGCAAAGGCACTAGCGATCATCGCCGAGGGCTGAGCATGGCAGACATCGATGCTACACAGCGCGTCATCGAACATCTTTTGACGCATTTCGCCTGACCAAAAGCGGGCGCAAGCAGTCCGGCGGCAACGGGCTGTAACCGACTGTCAGGTCTCGGCAGGCATTTGAGATAGCTGCCGTTCTCCATACGATCCCCAGTTGGACGATAAGACCAAGCGTCCCAACAGCCAGAAGCGGACATCGTCAACGAGTTTAATTTACGCAGCCAGGATCGACCTCGCAGTTCGGGCCGATGCGACACCCATCCGGAACGCCATAGCTCAAAACCCCTCAAGCGCTTCAGCGCAGCGTTGCAAAAGGTCAAGCTGCGTTGCGGACCCGGGTCTGCCGTTCGTTCTCCTCCGTCACGGCTGGTATACGGAGAACCACACGCCTTCCGTGATCCCTGACCTCTCTGGGCAGCATGATCCCGACCGCTTCCTGCAACGGAGGGGCGATCATTTCCACTAAATCCAATGCTTTATGAGGAAAGCCGGTGGTACCGTTGGTTGGGATCAGTTCGCCCATCAACCAACTGTTTTTGTCACGTTTTTCCTTCCTGCGGGGTGTTGTTTGTATCACAGCAGGCAGCACAATCTCGCCGCGGATATTCCGCCGGCGACACGGACAGACGGCAACTTGCATCGGCGTACGAGGGGGCTGCGCAATTTTTTGCAGAAGCAGGAACATAGCTGCATCGCCCAAGTTAAATACCGACGGCATTGGATCACGGCTTCATTCTCGCATTTCCAGTCTGCCAGAGTGCTCCGGGATTCTTTGATGCTCGAACGAATGGGCAGGACAATGTATCGCTGTCAGCTTTTGCTATCAGCCTTTGGTCTGGTGTTGTTGACGGGTGGCCTGTTCCCACAGGGCCAAGCCATGGCACAGGCGCCCTGCCCGGCCGACCACGATAAGCTGCTCGCTGTCCTCAAGGCCAATGTGAAAGCAAGCGGCGGACCTGCCAACGGTGGCTTTGAGACCAACGAATGGGCCGCTATCGTCGCCCGCGACGGCGCCGTATGCGCGATCGCTTTCAGCGGTCCCACCGCCGATTCGCAATGGCCAGGCAGTCGCCTCGTCGCGGCAGAGAAGGCCAACACGGCCAATGGACTCAGCCTGGCGCAGATGGCCCTATCGACGGCCAATCTCTACGCGGGGGCGCAGCCGGGCGGGCCGCTTTTCGGCTTGCAGGAGACCAATCCGGTCAACCAGGCCGCGGCCTATGCGGGCGATCCCATAACGTTCGGAAGCGCCAGCGATCCCCTCGTCGGCAAGCCGATTGGAGGCGTCGTTGTGTTTGGCGGCGGACTTGCCCTCTATGACGGCAAGAGCATCGTCGGAGGGATCGGGGTTTCCGGAGATTCCTCATGCGCCGATCACAATGTCGCCTGGCGTGTTCGCGCGGCGCTCGGCTTCGACAAGGTTCCCGCCGGGGTCAATCCCAATCGCAAGGACGCCATCGTCTACGATCTCGATCCCGGCGGCAAAAGCGCCTCGGGCTGGGGTCATCCGCTTTGTGCCGGCACCGAGGCTGACATCGCGGCGGAGCTCGGCGCCGGCGTGGGAGGCTCGATCCACAAATGAAAGGCATGCTGCACCCGGCACCAGCGCGCGTTGACGCAGGACAAGGCGCCCGCGCATTGGCGATCTGGAATTCTTTTCGCACCTGCATACTCTCGGTGATGCTGCTGGCATGCGGCCCATTCCTGAGCGGTGCCTCGGGGCCGCCATCGGCGGCGGCTATTGCGCCGCCCGCCGCCGCCGCGCCACCCGATGACGGGCAATGGACAATGCCGGCCAAGAACTACGCGTCGACCCGCTTCAGCGACCTGACCGAGATCAACGAAGGCAACGTCAAGCACCTGCAGGTCGCCTTCACCTTCTCGACCGGCGTGAACAAGGGTCAGGAAGCAGCGCCGCTGGTTGTCGGCAACATCATGTACATCGTCACGCCCTTTCCCAACATCGTCTACGCGCTCGACCTTTCCAGGCCCGGCGCGCCGATGAAGTGGAAGTACGAGCCCAACCCCGAGCCGGCGGCACAAGGGGTGGCCTGTTGCGATGTCGTCAACCGCGGCGCGGCCTTCGCCGACGGGCGTATCTTCTTCAACACGCTGGACGGCCACACGATCGCGCTCGATGCCGGTACGGGCAAGCCGATCTGGAACGCTCATATCGGCAACATCAACATCGGCGAGACAATCACCATGGCGCCGCTGGTGGTGAAGGGAAAAGTTCTGGTCGGCAATTCCGGCGGCGAAATGGGCGTCCGCGGCTGGGTGAAGGCGCTGGATGCCGGAAACGGGCATGTTGTCTGGACGGCTTATGGCACTGGACCCGACAAGGATGTGCTGATCGGCCCGGACTTCAAGCCCCACTATGACATGGACAAGGGCACAGACCTTGGCGTGACGACATGGCCGCCGGAAGCCTGGAAGATCGGCGGCGGCAATATGTGGGGCTGGATCTCCTACGATCCGGACTTGAACTTGATCTTCCACGGCACAGGCAATCCAGGACCGTGGAATCCGGATTTGCGGCCCGGCGACAACAAATGGACGTCCGGTATTTTCGCGCGTGATCCCGATACCGGAGCGGCGAAGTGGTTCTATCAGTGGAGCCCGCATGACCTCCATGACTATGACGGGATCAACGAGCAGATCCTTCTGGACGTGACCTGGCAAGGCAAGCCGCGCAAGGTCCTCGTCCGACCGGAACGCAACGGCTACCTCTATATCCTCGATCGGACCACTGGCGAGGTGCTGTCGGCCACAGCCTATGGCCCGGTCAATTCCAGCAAGGGCGTCGACCTGAAGACCGGCCGCCTGATTGCAAACCCCGACAAGAGAACCGGCACCGGCAAGGTGGTGCGAGACATTTGCCCGACAGCGTCGGGCCTCAAGGACTGGCAACCATCGGCCTTTTCGCCGAGGACCGGCCTGCTCTACATCCCCCACAACAATCTCTGCATGGACGAAGAAGGCGTCGAGGTAAACTACATCGCAGGCACGCCCTATGTCGGCATGAACGTACGCATGATCCCCGGGCCGGGCGGCAATCGTGGTGCCTTCACCGCTTGGGATGTTGCCGCCGCCAAGCCGGCCTGGGTCCTGAAGGAGAACTTTCCGGTGTGGAGCGGCACCGTCGTCACTGCCGGCGATGTCGTCTTTTACGGCACCATGGAAGGCTGGTTCAAGGCGATCAGCGCCAGGACTGGCGATCTCCTTTGGCAATTCAAGACATCGTCCGGCATCATCGGCCAGCCGATAACCTATCGCGGCCCCGATGGGCACCAATATGTCGCAATTCTGTCAGGCGTCGGTGGCTGGGCCGGTGCCATCGTTTCCGGCGACCTCGACCCACGCGATGCCACCGCGGCACTTGGCTTCGTCAACGCGATGAAGGATCTAAAGAACGCTACCACGGCGGGAGGCACGCTTTATGTGTTCCGGCTGCCTTGATGGATTGGACTTGACCGTACGTCCGGCGCGAAAGGCGTTCCAACGGGTGGCGATCGGCATGGCCGGGCTCGCCTTGTTGCTCTTGCCGGCTATTGCCAATCCACGTGAGTTGAGAGTGTGCGCCGACCCGAACAACATGCCGTTTTCCAACGCGGCCGGTCAAGGCTTCGAGAACAGGATCGCGGAAATTATCGCCACTGATCTCGGCGCCAAGCTGACGTATACTTGGTGGGCGCAGCGCCGTGGCTTCATCCGTAACACGCTGAAGGCAGGCCTTTGCGATCTCGTGCCCGGCACGCCTGCCAATCTCGAAATGCTGCGCACGACCACGCCTTACTACCGTTCGTCCTATGTCTTCGTGACCCGCCAGGACGGCCCGGACGTGGCCTCCTTCAACGACCCGCGGTTGCAAGAATTGCGTATCGGTGTTCAGCTCATCGGCGACGATGGCGCCAACTCGCCGCCTGTCCAGGCGCTTGGCCGCCGCGGCATCGTCTGGCACCTCATCGGCTACCCCGTCTATGGCGACTACTCCTCTCCCAACCCTCCGGCGCGCATCGTCGAAGCTGTCGCGAACGGCGAGATCGATCTTGCCGTGGTCTGGGGTCCGCTCGCCGGCTATTTCGCCCAGAGGCAAAAGGTGTCGCTCCGGATCACGCCGGTCACGCCTCGCATCGACGGACCGCAACTGCCGCTAATGTACGACATCTCAATGGGTGTTCGGCGCGAGGACGATGCGCTGCGTGGCGATGTGAATAGCGCGCTTGCCAGACACAAGGCCGAGATCGACGCGGTTCTGGCGCAATACGGCGTACCGCGTCTGGACATGGCCGGGAATCCGGCGCGATGAGGCAGGCTCTGGCGATGTTGCTGCCCTTGACGCTGGTCCTGGTCGCCTGCCAGCGTGAGGAGCGCGATACCCGGCTACAATCGGCGCTCGGCTCAGGCGAACAGCCGACACCGGTGACCGCGCTTGAGCCCGGCGGCCAGCGGCCTTCCGCCAGTGACAACAAGGCGGCGAGCTTCGAGGCGAACGCCTTTCACCTTAGCGAGGGCAAGCGCCTGTTCGGCTGGTTCAACTGCTCGGGCTGTCACGCCAATGGCGGTGGCGGCATGGGCCCGGCGCTGATGGACGAAAAGTGGCTCTATGGCAGCTCGATCGAAAGCATCCATGCCACGATCCGCGACGGGCGACCAAACGGGATGCCGAGCTTCCGCCAGAAGATACCCGACGACCAAATCTGGGAACTTGCGGCCTTCGTACGCGCACTGAGCGGCAACGCGCCCTCCTCCGCCGCGCCGCAGCGCAACGACGATATGATGGTGCACCCGTCTGAAAACCGCCTGCCGGATGCCGCGACGCTGGGAAAGTCGCCGTGAGACGGCTCGCCTTCATGGCGCTTGCCCCCTTCTGTGTCCTGCTTCTGCAGGGATGCGCAGGCTGGCAGTCGGCGCTGGACCCGAAAGGCCCCGCAGCCGACGAGTTGGCCTGGCTGATCTGGTTCTTCACCGCGCTTTGCGCGGTTGTGTGGGTGCTGGTGATGATCGCGCTCGCAGCACCGCTGGTCATGCGATCGCGTCCCGGCGATGAGCCCCTCTTACTCGACGCAGGGGCCGAACGCCGCAAGATGCGCGTGGTTGTCACCGCTGTCGGGCTGACCGCCATAATCCTGATCGGACTTACGCTGCTGAGCTTTTTCGCCAACAGGACGCTTGCCGCCATTGGCTCGGACGCCGCGCTGACAATCAGGGTAACCGGGCATCAGTGGTGGTGGGAGGTGCGCTACGAGGATGCTACGCCGAGCCGCATCCTGACGACGTCAAACGAGATCCATATCCCTGCCGGCGAGCCGGTGCGGCTGCTATTGACCTCGACCGATGTGATCCATTCCTTCTGGATCCCAAGCTTGGCCGGCAAACTCGATCTTATCCCCGGCCACATGAACGTGCTGGATATCAAGGCGGACAAGCCGGGCGTCTACCGTGGTCAATGCGCTGAATTCTGCGGTGCGCAGCATGCCAATATGGGCACCTTCATCATCGCTGAGCCGCGTCCGAAATTCGATGCCTGGCTGAACGACCAGTTGCAGCCGGCCGGCGCGCCGGCGAGTGGCGAGGCCAAGGCCGGCGCGGACCTGTTCCTCAAGCGCCCCTGCGTGATGTGCCATAGGATCGGGGGGACGCCGGCCGGCGGAACGGTGGCTCCCGATCTCACCCACATAGCAAGCCGGAAAACATTGGCGGCCGGAACGCTGACGATGAGCCGCGGCAATCTCGCCGCCTGGATAGCCGACCCGCAAGGCATCAAGCCGGGTTCCCACATGCCAGTGGCAGATCTCAACGGCGACGAGCTCAACGCAATCGTCGCTTATCTCGAGGGGCTGAAATGAGCAGCGCCGATGTCACAGGCGACCGCCACATCCCGGAACCAGACCCCGCCAAGGGCGACCTTGCTCCCGAACGTGACGGCCCCCGCGATACGGGCATGGATGATGCCAGCCTGCATCGCTGGCTCGAGCGCACCTGGCGGACGCCGTCCGGCATCGTCGGAGCGCTCTCGAGCGTCGATCACAAGGTAATCGCACGACGCTATTTGATCACCGCTTTCGTCTTCCTTGGTCTTGGCGGTCTCAACGCTGTCGCCATGCGTATCCAGCTTTCGGGACCGCAACGCGGCCTGATCGGGCCCGACCTCTACAACCAGCTGTTCACCATGCATGGCGTTACGATGATGTTTCTGTTCGCCGTGCCCATCGTGCAGGCGACCGGGATCTACCTGGTGCCGCTGATGGTGGGCACCCGCAACATCGCGTTTCCGCGCCTGAACGCGTTCAGCTATTGGATCTACGTCTCGGGCGGCGCTTTCGCCTGGGTGTCCTTTGCCCTCAACATGGCTCCTGATGTGGGCTGGTTCGCTTACGTGCCGCTGTCCGGCCCCGAATTCGCACCGGGCAAGCGCGCCGATGTCTGGGCGCAGATGATCACTTATACCGAAGTGTCGTCACTGGCCGTCGCGGTGGCAACCATCGTCACGGTGTTCAAGCAGCGGGCCCCCGGCATGTCGCTGGACAAGATCCCGCTCTATGTCTGGGCGATGCTGGTCACTTCTTTCGTCGTCGTCTTCGCGATGCCGGCGGTGATGATCACCTCGACTTTCCTGATCCTTGACCGGCTGGTCGGCACGCACATCTTCAACCCGGCGGAGGGTGGGGATGCTCTGCTGTTCCAACACCTCTTCTGGTTCTTCGGCCATCCGGAGGTTTACATCATCTTCCTGCCGGCGACGGGCATGGTCTCTTCGATCATCCCGGCTTTCGCCAGGCGACCGACATTCGGCCATCTCGGGCTTGTCCTGTCACTCTTCGCTGTCGGCCTCCTGTCGTTCGGGCTCTGGGTCCATCACATGTTCGCCACCGGATTGCCGAAGCTCGGCGCAAGCTTCTTCACCGCGTCCAGCATGATGATCGCCATTCCGAACGGCGTGCAGATCTTCTGCTGGCTGGCAACATTATGGGATGGCAGACCGGTAATCCGGACCCCGTTGCTGTTTGTCTTCGGCTTCTTCTTCATCTTCGTCATCGGCGGGCTAACCGGCGTCATGCTCGCCTCGGTGCCACTGGATCTTCAGGTGCACGACACCTATTTCGTCGTCGCGCATTTCCATTACGTGCTGATCGGCGGCTCGGTGTTCCCGCTGCTTGGCGCGGCTTATTTCTGGTTCCCGAAGATCACCGGCCGCATGATGAGCGAACGCCTTGGGCGGTGGCATTTCTGGCTGGCCTTCATCGGGTTCAATGCGGCCTTTTTCCCGATGCATCTCGTCGGCCTATGGGGCATGCCACGACGGGTCTACACCTATCCGGCCGAGCTTGGCTGGGGCAACATCAACCTTTTCATCTCGGCAGGGGCGCTACTCTTCTTCCTGAGCTTTGTCCTGTTTACTTTCAATCTTGTGCATGGCGCGTTGAAAGGCACCTCGGCCGGCAACAATCCGTGGGACGCAGGAACCTTGGAGTGGGCAACATCCTCGCCGCCGCCGAGCTATAATTTCGCACGCATTCCCATCGTCACCCATATCGAGCCGCTCTGGGCCGAGCGCGAGACGCTCCCTGTAGCGACCGGGCTCCGCGTCGATGCGCGCGAGCTCCTCATCTCCACCGTGGCGGAAGCTCATCCCGACATTCGTGAGAAATCGGCCACACCGTCGATCTGGCCTCTTTTCGCGGCGCTCGCCGTCGGTGGTACGTTTCTCTATTCGATTTTTACGCCTTGGGCCATCGTCTGGGGCGCCGCGCCGATCGCCATCACGTTGATCGGTTGGTTCTGGCCGAAGGGCGATCCGGAGGACCAGGAATGAAGCATCGAGTTGCCGCCGATCTTTCAGGACTGCCGACCTTCGGGCATGGTCCGCACAGCCCGACCTGGTGGGGCACGCTGGGCTTCATGGCGCTCGAAGGCACCGGTTTCGCGCTGGCAGCGGGCGCATATCTCTATCTTGCGTTGTCGTGGCCAGCGTGGCGGCTTAGCGCACCGCAACCTAACCATTGGCCCGGAACGATCGTGATGATTTTGTTTGTCGTCAGCCTTGTGCCCAACCACGTCCTCCACCGCCACGCCAAGCAATGCTCCATGATTCCGGTGCGGATCGGCCTGGTGGTCATGTCGCTGCTCGGCATCGCTCCGCTCGTCGTGCGCTGGTTCGAATTCCCCGCCCTCAACATCTATTGGGACACCAACGCCTATGGATCGATGCTCTGGGTGCTGCTTGGCCTGCACACCACGCACCTCATAACCGATGTCGGCGACACCATCGTGCTGATGGTGCTGATGTTCACGCGCCACGGCTATAGCGGCCGGCGCTTCGGCGATGTCGGCGACAATGTCTTCTACTGGGATTTCGTGGTCCTGACCTGGATCCCGATCTATGTGCTCATCTATTGGGCGCCGAGGCTAGGCTGACATGCGAGCGTTGCGGTTTGGAACGTCTTGGGGTGGTCTTCTGTCAGGTCCGCTGGCCTGGGCGGTCTCGACACAGCTGAATTATGCGCTGGTGCCTTGGCAATGCAATCGCCAGGTGCCGGTCGTGCTTCCCGTGGCGCTGCTGCTCGTCTTATTGTCGCTGCTCGGCGGGGCGCTGTCGTGGCGGGCGAAGCGGCGAGGCGGTGCCGCATTCAAGCCGGAGCGTACGCGCGGCACAGAGCGCTTCGTCGCCAACCTCGGAATGTTGTCGGCGTTGCTGTTTGCGCTTGTGATCCTCATGCAAGGCAGCGCGGCGCTGATCCTGGATGAGTGCCTGCGATGAACCTGGACGCGCTGTTCTCTACTTCCATCTGCTACGGCGCCGGCGCACCCGAGGCCGGGTGGACGCTCGCGCTGCCCATTACGCTGCCGCTTGCCGTCCTCGGACTCGCCTATGTCGTGGGCGCGAGCCGGCTTTGGCGGCGCAGCGGCCGCGGCAGGACTTTGCGGCTGCGCCAGGCTCTGCTGTTCACGGCCGGATGGGGCGTGTTGACAGCCGCATTGGTCAGCCCGATTCATGCGCTCGGCGAGCAGGTATTTGCGGCGCATATGATCGAGCATGAACTTCTGATGGCCGTGGCGGCGCCGCTGTTGGTCTCTGCCTGCCCGGCTGCGGCTTTGATGTGGGGCCTGCCCACCCGGTTCCGGCGCATTCTGGGAATTGCCGGGCACGCCAATTGGCTGAAGGCAGTCTGGGCTTACGCAACGCGGCCGATCAGCGCGACCATTATCCACGGCATAGCCATATGGATCTGGCACATTCCGGTGTTATTCGAAGCCGCGCTCGAACGCGGCGTGCTGCACTATGCACAGCACGCGAGCTTCTTCGGAACAGGGCTGCTGTTCTGGTGGGTGCTCTTGCCGCGTCCCGGCCGCCAGCATGCCTATGGGAGCGCAGTGATGCACCTCTTCGTCACCTCGCTGCATACGGGTCTGCTCGGCGTTCTCCTGTTGCTCTCGCCACGGCTCTGGTACCCGGAGAACGCCGAGGGAGCGGCACTGTGGAATTTGAGTCCCCTGGAAGACCAGCAGCTTGCCGGGCTGGTCATGTGGGTTCCAGCTGGACTGATCTATGGCGGCGTAGCGCTGCTGCTGGCCGCGCTGTGGATCAAGGCGAGCGGAAGCAGGGAGGCGGCGCATGCGTACGAGCTTGTCTAAACTGCTTGCCGCCGTCAGCGCCGCGCTGGTGCTGCTCGTCGCGGCCGTGGCCGGAATGACCTGGTGGTCCGATCGGGCCGCACGCGTCCGCCACGAGGCGGAGGCGGCCACGGGCGGTGACACTGCGAGGGCCTTGCCGATCATGACGGCGAACGGCTGTTCCGGCTGCCATACGATTGCGGGCGTGCCGGGCGCGCAAGGGCAGGTCGGCCCTCGCCTGGATGCCAGTCTTGCTGACCGTGTTTTTATCGGCGGCGGGCTAGCCAACAATCCAGAGAACCTGATCCGCTGGATACGATCGGCAAGGGAAGTCAATCCGCACACGGCCATGCCATCGACACGGATTACGGAGCAGCAGGCGCGCGATATCGCGGCCTACCTCTACGCTCTGAAATGACTCGAGCGGTTCACCGTTCGACGGACAACGCCGACCCCTTTCTGGAAGAGACCGACTATCGTTGATCTATGATTACCAAGCTAGGTTTGGCGCTGAGACGGATCGGAAATCCGTTCCCGAACGGCACGCTCGGTCTTGTCTGCTGTGGACTTCACAATCTCGCCGAGCTGATCGGCCATCGTGCCTGCTTCCATATGTTGCCGGCCAGCTTCCTGCTTGATGGTTTCATAGGCGTCGGCGGCGGCCTGCTTGGCCTCATCGAGACCCCTGTCCAGCATGGTTCCGGCAGTATCGCGAAGCTTGTCACCAAAGGCGCCTAGTTGCTCATCCTCCGTTGTGGTATGCGGCAGCATTGCACCGATAGCGGCGCCGATGGCGAGACCGACGGCCGCTACGGCCAAGGGTTGGTCTTCCAACAGATCTTGCGCGGAGCGGCTGGCTTTCGCCGCCATGTCACCAGTCATCGAGCTTGCATTGGCAGCGCTTCCCGTCAGACCCGCCGCAGCGGCCCTTGCGGTGCCCGATATGGTATCGCCGACGCTGGTAGCGCTCGATGAGAGCGAATCCGCGGCATCGGAGAGCGTGCCGCCGAAGCCGCCGCGCTCCCCTTCATCATGTCGTCCCGGCGCTGGAGGCAATGGGTAGCCAGCCGAACCGTGGGCCATGTTTGAGGTACCGCTGCCGAACATTAGCCAAGCCAGACCCGCGCCCACCATGGTGACCGGCAAAGGATTGTCTCGGACCTGCGTCCTGAGATTGCTGAGTATGGCCGAGCTCTCCCCTCCCGAGAACAGCCCGGTGAACTCATCCAGCAATTGTCCGGGCGTCATCTTGCCTCGAATAGATTCGGCGGTCTCCATCACCCGGGCGCGGGCTGCCTCTGCCTCGCGTTCAAGTTCGGCTGCGGATTTCTCTTTCATCTCACCTGTTCCTTGATCACGCTCGCATCGCGCTTGAGCTGTTCCTGGGTCCGGTCGGGGGTAAGTTCCGAAGGCGCCATGCTGGCCATCCCGGTCCGCAGCAGGATGACGCCGAGGACCGCCACGACCACACCGACCAGCAGGGAAGACCACCCCGCGCCAAGCCCTGCCCGCGTCAGTGCGATAACGAGTGCCTGCAGCAACACCAATAGCGCGGCGAGCAGGCAGATCGCGCCGCCCAGTACTTCCGCGGCACCTGCTCCGGCTTTGGTAAGCTTTTCAGAGAGCTCTGCCCGAAACAGCCTGGCTTCGGTTTGCACAAGCGTGGTGACGTTCTGGGCCAGGTCCGTCACCAGCCCGGCAAGGCTGGTATTGTCCTGTGTGCTCATCTGTCTTGCTCCGCATTCTGAGTGGCCGGATCCTCGCCGAGAAGGTCGAAATTCTGGGAACTGTCGGCGGACCAATCGGCGGCCTGGCTGGACGTGATGTCTCCCGACGCTCCCTGAGCTGCTTCAGGACCCGCCGGCGGAGAAGCCTTGATGAACCGCCCGAGAGCCAATCCGGCCAATACCGATCCGGCAAGCAAGACACCGGGATTTTGCCGGCCAAAGGACTGCACGTCCTCCAGGACCTGGCCGAACGGCTTCTGTTTCAATGACGATGAAAGCCGCTCCAAGCCACCGGCGGCATCCAATGCGAACTTCGATGCGTTCCTTTCATCGTTGTTGGCCAGATGGTCACTGGCCGCGCGCAGTGCGCCGCCCAGCGCCGCCAAACTCGATCCGATGTCGCGCTGAGCTTCCTCCGCCTTGTCGGAAATGACATCCCTGGCTTCAGATGCATAGTCGCCAGCCTTACGGGTCACCGTGTCACGCGCGTCGTGGAGCAACTCGCTGGCACGTTCTTGTTCCAGGCGAAGCCTGTCGGAAACGTCGCTTTTCGCCTTGTCAAAATCGGTGGGCTGTCCGCCCTGATCGTTCTCACGCTGCATGGGCCACCTAGTGAAGACCGAGGAAGGAGAGGACCGCGAGCACGACAACGACAAGGCCGATAAGATAGATGACACTGTTCATGTGCACGTCCTCCGTGGCTTCCCAACTTCGTGGAACCTCCGATGTTCCATTAGGTGAAGCATTTATAGCTAGGCTGAAAATGGAGAGCTCGTCAGGCACACACCAATCACCAATGAGCTGCGCTGTCGCTCGTACACAGCGTCAATTGGCCGATATAACCGGGTGCGGCCGAGTCAGCGAGAAGCTCCAAGGGGGAGACAGCCAGTGCCGGCTGCCTTCGGTATTGCTATGACAGCCTATTCGGCGGCCCGCCTGTCGATCATCTGCTCGCTCTGGGCGCCGGAACTTGGCCGTGGCGGCGAAAGCATGGGCTCCTCGCCCATTGGTGCACCGGCGACCAGGGAGAACTCTCCCTTGCCGTCCATCGAGGGTCCATCGCTCCAACGTCCCCGCGCTGGTTCGACACCTTCGACGAAGCAATTGATGAAGGCATAGGATACGTCCTGATGCTCCTTCTCCTGCGGGAAGGAGTTGGGGACCGGCAGAGACGCGTTCAGTCCGCCCATGTCTTCGATGGCCGCGAGCCACTGCTGTTGGTGCATGGTGTCGCGCGCAATAAGGAAGGACAGCATGTCCTTCATGCCGGGATCGTTGGTCATGTTGTACAGGCGGGTAGCCAGTACGCGGCCGCTTCCTTCCGCGGTGACGTTTGCGACCATATCCGCGGCAAGATTGCCGCTGGCATAGACATGCGAAGCATTGAAGGGAACGCCGTTGGCGTTTTCAGGCAGTGCGGCCAGGCCGGTCGACAAGATATGGCGGAAGTTCATCCCGTTGAGGACCGAGCCGCCGACCGTGTCCGACGAGATGTCCTCCTGCAGCGAAAGTGGTGCACCCTCTAGATTGAGGGCGACCGCAGTCGCCAGCATTTCGATATGGCCGAGTTCCTCGGTCGCCGTGTTTAACAACAGGTCGCGGTATTTGGCCGGTCCGCGGCATCCCCATGCCTGGAAGAAATACTGCAAGGCGACGCGGATCTCGCCTTCTACTCCACCTATGGCCTGCTGCAACGCGCGGGCAAAGACTGGATTCGGCGTTTCCACACGAACCGGGTACTGCAATTTCTTGTCGGTGTAATACATGGCTGACTCCTGGTTTGAAGTCAGCCGAACCTCAGCTCGGACGCATTGTTCCGTAGGAGGAACGTTTAATTCCGGCAGGCTTCCCGACGGAACGTCTCGAGCTACGGAAGCTCATTGCGCAATGCGAGCCATCCAGTCGGTCTACGCCGTGGGTGCCCATTGGCACCGGGGATCATGCGACCTTGGAAAACAGGGCGACGTCGCATCTGGCCAGGCCGTAGCGCCACCGATGATCGGTCGTGGCGACCCGGCTTTGGTAAAACAACGATAGTTGGCTGCCTTCGATCATCACCGTCGAGTGGCCGTTCTCTCCCGGCTGGCCTGGCTCCAGCACCGGGCCGATCGATACGTAAGGTCCAGCAACGTCATCAGCGATAGCGAAGAACACGCGTTGCCGGTTCCCCCGAAGTCCATTCGGCAGAAAACAAGTGGCATTGAGAAGCACCCGACCGTCCGGCAACTCGACCAGCTGTGCGCCTTCTATGCCCCATTCATAGTCGGGATCCTCTCTCGTATTATGGTGAGGGACATCATTATGGTCGAGGATCTTGCCGATCCGCTTCCAGGGACCGAACCACGAGTCGGATTGGCTCCGTGCGAGGTAGATGTCGGGTTGCGGCACCTTGGTGAATTTTGGCATCGCGGAATAGACGAGGTAGCGCTTGCCGCCAATAACTGCGGGATGCGGATCGTAAATGCCGTCCTCCTCGGTGTCCGGGATGGCAAGGATCGCCGGGCTGAGAACCACCCACTGGAATCCGTCATTGGAAACCGCGTGCTCGCACCGGCCGCCAGACTTCATGAACTCGGTCTGGATGAACATATGAAAGACGCCGCTTTCGTGGATGACGCCGGGAGCCGCAACACCACTCCCGTTGATAGGAAGTTCGATCGGCGGATGCTCGGTCCACGGTCCATAGAGATCGGGCGCCGTGGCATGAAGGATCCTCCACGTCTCGGTGGTCACCGTGCCACTTGAGCCGAAGACGTGCCACAGACTGCCATCGAAGACAGGGCACGGGTCTTTGAGATCATCGACGCTTTGCGGATGAAACAGCGGAAAAACATTGGTCGCAAAGTCGATCTTCATATCAGCCCCGGAATCTTGCCCTGCCAAAACCGAATCGCCAGTCGTGCAGGCGAATCAACGTGATGTTCTGCACATTTTATAGCCGACAAGTTCAACGCAAATACGGCAATGCCGTTCTCCACCAGCATTCCCCAGTCGCCCCGCGCCTCAAAGCCCGCCGACACACGATAGCCGTTCTCGACTCAGCGAGCGGATCTCGTTTTCGTCTATCGAGCGGCGACTGAAGGCGCTCCATTTCACCTTGGAACAACTCACCTCGTTGAAAGTTAGGAGACGGGAACGAAGTTTAGTTCTCTCCCGTCCGCGACTAACAAATGTTAGTCGGAACATAAACGACAGACTAAAGGAAGGAAATCTTCAATGGAAGCAGCCTTGGGTGGGGCAGTCGCCAGTAACCGCGCTGGCAGGGAAAATCTACTGGTTTGCTTCTCCCATTTGCGGTGGAATTTCGTTCATCAACGCCCGCAACATATCCTCAGTCTCGCCTCCATGCAGCAGAGAGTGGTCTACTTCGAAGAGCCTGTTTTCGAAGACCTGCCACAGCCGCTGATGCGGACGAGCGAGGCAGCGCCAAGCATTCTAATTGTGACGCCAGTGCTTCCGCTCGGCATGTCGGCCGCGAAAGCAGATGCCGTCCAGCGGAGATTTGTCCAGCAGATCATAGCTTCAATGCCGCACAGCCGGTTGATCGCTTGGTACTACACGCCGATGGCTCTGCGCTTCACCGAGCACCTCGACCCGGACATATGCATCTATGACTGCATGGACGAACTCTCCGCATTCAAGAATGCGCCGCCCGAGCTGGGGCAGATGGAAAAGGCCCTGCTGCGCCGCGCCGATCTCGTTTTCACCGGAGGCCTAAGCCTGTTCGAGACCAAGCGTCACCTGCATCACGCGATCTTCCCTTTTCCTAGCAGCATCGATGTGAAGCACTTTCACACTGCGAGACGCCCAGGAAAGGAGCCAACCGACCAGGCCGGCATTCCTCATCCGAGGGTCGGATATTTCGGAGTTATCGACGAGCGGCTGGACGTCGAGCTCGTAGCGCAGGCGGCGGAGACTATGTCGGACGTGCATTTCGTGATGCTTGGCCCGGTCGTCAAGATCGACCCCGCAACCCTGCCCAGAGCCGAAAACCTGCATTGGTTGGGCGCGAAGGCCTACTGCGACCTGCCCCACTATATGCGCCATTGGGATGCCGGTTGGATGCCGTTTGCACTCAACGAAGCGACCCGCTTCATCAGTCCGACCAAGACGCCAGAGTTCCTAGCGGCCGGTCTCCCGGTGATCTCGACGGCAATCGTTGACGTTGTGCGCAGCTACGGCGCTGCTGGACTGGTGGAAATCGCCGACAGTGACGATCTGGAAATCAAGCTGCGCTCCATTCTATTGCGACCTCGTGAGACGTTCCTGCCGCAAGTCGACGCCTATCTTGCGGACATGTCTTGGCAAAAGACATGGAGTGGCATGACCGCTCACATCGAGCGTGCCTATCGAGGTAAGAAGGTCATCCCTCTCCGCAGGAGTGCATAGCCATGTTCGATTGGCTGATCGTCGGCGCGGGATTTGCCGGCAGCGTGCTTGCTGAAAGGATAGCCTCCCAGCGCCACGAAAGTGTTCTCCTGGTCGACCGCCGCAGCCATGTCGGCGGCAACGCCTATGATTGCTATAATGAAGCCGGCATCCTCATCCATCGTTATGGGCCACATATTTTTCACACCAACAGCCAGTCGATCGTGGACTACCTCTCGCAGTTCACGGAATGGCGCACATACGAGCATAGGGTGCTGGCGGCCGTGGATGAGAAACTGCTTCCCATCCCGATCAATCTCGACACGGTAAATCGCCTTTACGGCCTCGACCTGAATTCCACACAGTTGGAGGAGTTCTTCGCGTCGCGGCGCGAAACCGTAGAGGACGTACGAACGGCCGAGGACGTCGTCGTCAGCACGGTGGGACGCGAACTCTATGAGAAATTCTTCCGTGGCTACACCAGGAAGCAATGGGGCGTCGATCCTAGCCAACTGAGCAAATCAGTGACGGCACGAGTGCCGACCAGAACCAACCGCGATGACCGCTATTTTAGCGACAGCTTCCAGAAGATGCCGGCCGGCGGGTACACGAGAATGTTCGAACGCATGCTCGACCATCCGAACATCAAGGTCATGTTGCAGACCGACTTCCGCGAAATTCGTGACGAGATACCATTCAACCACCTGATCTATACCGGCCCGATCGACGAATACTTCGGCTGGCAGCTCGGGCGTCTTCCTTATCGCTCGCTCCGTTTCGAGCACGTCACCCTCGACCAAGAGCAGTTTCAGCCGGTTGCCGTCGTCAACTACCCCCAGACGGAAAATTACACCCGCATCACCGAGTACAAACATCTGACCGGCCAGCAGAACGCGCGGACCAGCCTGACCTACGAATATCCCACCGATATCGGGGACCCGTACTATCCGGTGCCGCGGGCCGAAAACGAAGAGCTCTACAAGCGTTACGAAGCGCTCGGCGCAACCTGTCCCGACGTGTGGTTTGTCGGCCGCCTGGCAACCTACCGCTACTACAACATGGATCAGGTGGTCGGGCAGGCCCTGGCAACCTTCGCCCGCATCCAAAAGAGCGTCCCGGAATGGGCGAGCGCGGGGAAGGCGTCGTTGGCCGAAGGGGCGCTGTAGCTCCCCACCTAGACGTACTTGGGAGCATCGGACGTGGCAAAGCGGCGTCAACAGGCGCTCGCAACAGTCCTCGTGCCGCTCATGTATCTAACGCGTCGGGTTCGCCGCGAACAAAGTTTGCTGGCGGGCCAATTCATCCGCGATGGGCGTGCGGACGTGTCGGCTGCCGTCCGCCTGGATGACCGAAAACAATCCCACTTCCGCATGCCGCGAATTGTCCCAGCCCGGATAGGCGGTTATCGGGTATAGGCAAATACCTTCGATTGGCGCTTCGAGACCGATTGCGGCACGCACCTCGTCGCAGACATAATGGAGCCAAGCCGCCCCGCCCGATCCTTCGGAGCCGGTCTCGGCGATGAACATCGGCTTGCCGTATCGATGCGCGACCTCAATCAGCATCTCCGAAAGGGCACGGTACTCGTGATGCCCCATCGGAATCGTCGGCCCGTTTAGGTACCACTGATTGTGTGGGTAGAAATTCAGGCCAACGACATCGACAACATCTTCGCTGCCCCCCAACTCAGGTTCTGCCCGGCCCAGCAGCATGTCGTAAGCTTCGAACTGTCCGAGATGGGCATTTTCGGCCCGGCGCCGTTCGGTCCGCGTTCGGTCGCGAGGAGCAATGTGGATAAGCGGCTCGGCCCAGACAAATCTGCAAGCGGGATCGACCTCCCGCATCGCGCGAACGCCAGCTATTGCAGCTTTCACGAGGTGCCGCTTGAACCATCCCCGCTTCTTCGGACCGACGCGCGGGAAATACCCGACCTCAACAGCCCAGGCGAAAAACGAAATTTCGTTGATTGGGCACAACAGAGGTGCTGTACCGGCGATTGAACGATGAACCCTCACAGCTTCCGCGGCGAACGAGGCATAGGCATCGATGAAATGCATCGACCCCTGATCAACGTGGTCTGGAGATCCGTAGTGGAAAATGTCCCAGATGACCTGGACACCTGCCGATTGCGCTGCTTCGACCATCGGCGTCCAGCTTGACCAGTCATAGGTCCCAGGAGCGGTTTCGATGAGGTGCCAGCGCAAACCGTCGCGGATGGTACGAAGACCGAGTTCGGCGCAACCGCGGTAGTCGCCCAGGGCATGCAAATAATGCGACGTCGCGCGGATAAGATCGAGGCGAACGCCGTCCTTGCGCCGGTGCGACGAGCACTCAAAGCCAGCCATGAAAAAACTGGCGAACGCCGACGTGCCCGCAATCGAAGTCAAGCCATCGCTATCGCTTTGTGCTGCTTCGCTCATGCGGCAACCCCTTCTCATTTGCCATGCTGCACCATCGTCCAGTGTATTACTCAGGGCCAAACCCGGATGGTCGAGCCTTTGTTCCCCGATCGAGCCCACCGAGCCGGTGGAGCAGACAGGAGCCAGGGAACAAGGTGCGCCGAGGCAAGTTCGGGACCGAGCCGTCATCGATTGTCCAGCGGTTACAACGGAGGCAGGGAACAGCATGACCGTTCAGATTCGACTTTCCGACATCGACCATGCCAGGCGCGAGGATCGTGGCGACGGCGTCTGGAGCATCGCGCCGGATTTGGCCTATTTGCGGCTGACAATCGTGAATGTCGTGTTCTTCGGCGCTCCCGGCAGCGGAGATCGAAACTGGGTCCTGATCGATACGGGTTTGCCGACGTCGCGAAGCAGCATCCTGGCGGTCGCTGAAAAGCGCTTTGGAGCCGGCGCGCGGCCCGCCGCGATCATCTTGACCCATGGCCATTTCGACCATGTGGGAGCGGTTGTGGATCTGGCCGGCACATGGGATGCGCCCGTTTTTGCGCACCCGCTCGAGCGTCCTTATTTGGACGGAACTGGGTCCTATCCACCGCCTGATCCTTGGGTGGGGGGCGGCCTGATAGCGCTGCTTTCGCCACTCTTTCCTCGTGGCCCAATCGATCTCGGAGATCGCCTGCAACTCTTGCCGGCCGACGGATCGGTCCCCGGCATGCCCGGATGGCGCTGGCTGCACACGCCCGGGCATGCGCCGGGGCATGTCTCTCTCTGGCGCGAAGAAGACCGCTCGCTGATCGCTGGGGACGCCTTCATCACCACGGGTCAGGAGTCGGTCTATGAAGTCGCCGTTCAGGACTTGGAGATGCATGGTCCACCGCGCTACTTCACACCGGATTGGGATGCGGCGGAAAAATCCGTGAAACAACTGGCTGCGCTGAAGCCGCAGATGGTGATCAGCGGACACGGAGCGCCAGCTGCGGGAGTTGGCATGCGCCAAGCCCTCGACAGACTGGCTGAGCGGTTCACGGCATTCGCCGTGCCGCCGCGGATGAAGTTCGTGCGTGAGCCAGCCACTGTTTCAAATAGCGGAGCTTAGCGGAGCGCCAGGAGCTGTATTGCCGCTCCAAGGTGCTTGCAGATTGTCTCGGCGGAACAACCTCGTAGCGCCAGTTGGGGCATATGTTCCGTTGCGGACGTCAAAGCCTTGCCGAATTGGCGCCAATGGTTATCTCAGCGACAATTTCGAACACAGCCCATGTCATAGGTTAATGCGTGGCTCCGCAGGCTCCCCTATGGGCGGCATAACTGCGGGCTCGATTGTGCGGCGGTCCAATCACCCGCCGAACCGGGCCCGTTCTCCGCCGCCGCTCTGTAATGTCACGGAACTTTCAGCGCGATTGCAAGTTCGATAAATAACATAAGCTAGGTAGCCAATTTGTCTCCCACCTCATCCTCGGATGTACTTATCCGCAAACTCCTGATCATCTCGCAAGTACGACAGACCGACATCGACGTTTTGAAGAGCATCCCGATCCAGGAGAAGGATTTTTTGCCCAACTACGACCTGGTGCGTGAGGGGGACCGTCCTGTCAGTTCGTTTGTCGTTTTGGATGGCCTGCTCGGTTCCACCAAACTTACCGGCGACGGCAAACGGCAGATTACATCCTTCTTTGTGGCTGGGGATATTCCGGATCTGCACGGACTGCATCTGTCGGTCATGGATTGCAATTTTACGACCCTCACAGCAGCTAGACTGGGCTTCATACGACATGACGCTCTTCGCGCCGTTTGCGAACAGCATCCTCGAATCGCGACGGCTTTTTGGCGGTCGACCCTGATCGATGCAGCGATTTACAGGGAATGGGTCACTAATGTGGGAAGACGCGAGGCATACACGCGCATGGCTCACATATTGTGCGAATTGATTTTTCGCTTGCGCTCGGTTGGACGCATCCAGGATCACGTCGCGGATCTTCCCATTACCCAGGCAGCCCTTGGCGATGCATTGGGCTTGTCCACAGTCCACGTCAACCGAATGCTTCAGGAACTTCGACGTAGAGGCCTCATCGCCACCACAGGATCAAGAGTGCATGTTCTGGATTGGCTTGGCCTCACTCATGCAGGTGATTTCGACACGACCTACCTGCACCAAAGAAACCCTGCAGTTTAGTGGTGACGGATGCTCTCGCATGGCACGATTTTTCTTTGATAGTGGCGATCACGATCTGGTCTTCGAGGACCAAATCGGCATCGAATGTGCCGGTTTGGAGGAGGTGCGCCGCGTGGGCTTCGAGGGCCTTATCGACCTTACGAGAGATGCACTCACTGAGGTGGACGGGCAGCAAGTGTTTGTTGAAGTGCGGAACGAAAACGGCGACAGGATTCTGAGGCTGAGCATCTCGCTTCAGATCAAGTTGATGAGGTGACGTGCGCACCGGACTTGCTGCGTCGAAAAGCTGCCGAGCGCCGGCACACGCCGCGTGGTCGGACAGTCGGACGAAGATGCCGCCGCGATTTGCGACCGACGACAAGTCGGGGCGGGCCCACATGGAAGAAATCGGCAAGGCACAGCCAGAAGGGCATAGCCCGTCCCATACGGCCCAACCGGTGTCGCGTATTTTTTGTATAAAGTTCTGGAACGCGCACTCTCGGCGCTCGTTCATGTTGTCTCAGCAGTGGGTGTCGAAGTGCAACGAAAAGCGAACGAGGCAAGCCGGGTAGCGAAAGGCCAGGAACTTGAGTTCGAACATCTGGTCGAGCTCACGGACATTGACCCCAAGCAGGCCCGAACGCTGCTTCGCAAGCACGGCGCCGATTGGCCGAAGCTCAAAGACGAGGCGGAAGCTCTGAAGAAGGAAGACTAATCGTCACCTTCCCAGCGGTTGGCGAGAAAGCTGTTCTAACTCATCCTCGTCCGTGATCCCCGCCTGGTAGTAGGCCAGAATACGTGATGCCCGGCGTTCCCTCTCGGTTGCGGTTTCGTTTTTGATTTTGCTGCGTGCGAAGACGCGACTGAGTAGGGCAAGTTCTGATGGCGTGAAGGCGTCTCTATGCATCGCATCTCAACTCCGCGCGCCGCCCGTCTCGAGAGGGGCCGAGGCGGGCTGAAGCTGTGGTTGCAACCTCTGATGCCGGCCAGCAAGAGATCGCAGAACAGGTCGTCCGGCGCGCGCTAACGCTGGACGAGAAAGAATGTTCCACGTGTTTTCTTAGATGGAAAGCCCGCCCCGGACAAAGCCGAGACGGGCCGAAGCTGCTTCGGCAGCCTCAAGGCCCAGACACTGAGGGAGGATTGTAGGCCTGCAGCCAAAACCTCGTGCCGCAGTGATGTTCCGCGGCTGTAACTGTTGGCGGGATCATCTGCTGCGATTGCAGGGCGCGGCAACTTCTTGTCGGCCGGGGTCGAGACGTTCCGACGCGCTGTCAAGCGGCCGACATCTCGATCAGCCGCGTGGTTTCATGTTCGTTGAGAAGGCTGATCTGCAAATCCAGTCCGCTCGGCGCTCTCAAGCTCTTTATGGGCATGCGACGCGGCAATGGCAGCCTGTCCAAAAGCGACGGCTATCTGGTTCAACGCTTTGACAACGTCGCCGATGGCGTACATGCCGTGGATGGAAGTCTGCTGATGCTCGTCGACTGTGACATAGCCGTCTTCACAACATCTTGCGCCAACGGCCTCGGCGAGTTGAGAACGTACCTTGCACCCCAGTGCCAGATAAATGGCATCGAAGCGGTCTGACGTCCCATCTTTCAAAATCGCCTCGCAGCCGTCTGCTGCCGGGCAGAGCGTGTCGAGAGCGTCACTGATGACTATGCCTCTTGCCCTCGCCGCACGACGAGTGCTGGGCGAAAAGTCGGATGCGTCGCTCCCAAGCATCGTTATGAGCGGTGTAAACCGACTGAGGAAAATGGCTTCTTTCAAGGCTCTCACGTCGTGCCCGACGACCGCAATCTTCTGGTCGATCGCCTCATACCCGTCGCATACCGGGCAGAGTCGAACGACACCTGCGGCAATTGCCTCGCGTAGACGCGGAATGACGGGTGTCGTGTCGGTGATCCCTGTCGCCAAAAACACCTTGCGTGTCCGGATTGCGCCAATCGAGGTCTCAGTGACGAACCCCCCATGGGCAGGGGCGAGGGAATAGACCTGCCCTCCAACCAGAGTGGCTCCATACAAGGTGGCGTGACGTCGAAGGCGATCCAGAATATCGGCTCCACTTATCCCTTCGGGAAAGCCAGGACAGTTATGGCTCGTTGGAATCAAAGCGGCACGAGGATCGCCGGCATCGATCACCAGCACGCGATGGCGAAAACGGGCAAGATATTGAGCGGCGGTCAGTCCTGCCGGCCCGCCTCCGACGATCAGGACATCTTCGGTCTCGGCGGCCGGTCGACTGACGTGGCTATCGTGCATGGTTCGGCGCATCACCGGCCAACGATTTGGCTCGTACGATGTTCCAAGGGCGGTCTTCGGGACATCTGGCTCGATGGCGACAGCGTAGAGACACCAGGCTTCAACCCGACCGTAAGACGCCAGGCTCCTCTGTTTCCTTGAACTCTTCCGTATCCTTGGGCGCGGCGACCAGATCCTGGAATCCGAGAGTGGCGACGAGATAGCCTGCCTCATCGTAAACCTTCGTCACCCAACTGGTCGGGTCCACGCCGTCGACAATTCCGTCGAGCATGGCCTCTTTGGCAGCGCGCTTCGCCTCCCTGACAGCCTCATCTCGATCAGCCATATCGGCGAAGATTGCAGGCTGCGACATGCCTTCGATAAACTCGAAGCGAAATTTCGGCATCGGTTGCTCCAGTCGGTGTGCCAGCGGATCGGCCATTTCTGGCAGGTTTGACGGTCAACGCGGCGGTGTCGAAAAGGATGCAGCGGGTGGTGTTCGCATGACCATCCAACGTCAGGCAGCGTTGCTGCGTCCCATCTCCCAATCGTCCCGCCAACGTGCGCGCACGGCAATCATCAGCGTGGCCGCTTCCGTCATTCCTGTTTGGAACAGCCTGATCAGCTCTCTTGCGACGGCATAGGCCGCCGCCGTGTCAGGCAAAATAGCAAATTCCTGGCACAGCGCGTCAAATGCCGCGCGAAGGATGTTCAGGTCACTGGGGTAGAGAGCTTCTGTGTGCATGCGGATGGGTCGGTTAAGCATCAGGCTCCTCCAAATGGGCGAGAGTGGGATAGTCGCTCCCAAGCAGCGAAACCCGTTACACAGCCGCTGACCACGGCTTTATGCGGGACAGCCCACCAGCTGTCATTAAACTATGACGCAGTCGGCCGTTGTTCATGCGTGAAGATGCTCCACGGCCCATTCATCGCTTAACCTTCGCGCAGGTGTAGACGGCGAAGCCCTATACTCCAGCGACTATAACTCTTCGCGGCGCGATTGATGGGGCACAACGTGCAGCAGAATTTACCAGGCGCAACCGCGGGTGCCGAAGCGGCTGAATCCAAATCGCCTCGTCGCCGACATGAGCGAATTGCTGAACCCGAACGCTTGGCGAGACTATCCAAATCCAGACCGTTCTCGATGCCGGACTATGGCATGTGGAGGCCGACGCAGGACACCTGGAAAGCGCGCGCTGCTCCAACTGTACCTTTTGTTGATTCATGGCGGGGCGATATAATGCCCCGCGGGAACCAGGGGCACTGCCCCGAGTTCTGTGGAATGGCAAATCATCCGGTCACGAGCGCCCTTACCTCAATCGGCACATTGACTTCCCGTCCCGCAGCGTTCCTGGTGTTGCTGGCCTATGCAATCCTTTGGATGATTTTCGAGCGACAGAGCTTAGATTGGCATGGAGCCGCTACATTGTTTACTTGGGCGATGACGCTGTTCATCCAGCGCGCGGAGCACCGCGACACTCAAGCGATCCACGCCAAGCTTGACGAGATTCTGCGGTCAGATCACGCGGCTTCAAACATCACGCGGATCGACGATGAAGAGCCCGAGGAGATCGAGAAACATCGCCATCGCCAGCAGCGGGGCGATTGACGTGCAGCCTTTCGGTTCCGTTGCGTCAGGCGCCCGCAAGAAGACCTCCGGCATTGAGTTCTGGCGAAAGGTGCTCATCTATCTGGCCATTGCCGCTATCGCCAGCCTGCTCACGGTGTTGATCATAAATCTCACTCCAGAGTCGCGCGTTTTACGATCAATCGTTCCCCACCGGTTTGACGCTACGGATCCCCAATTTTCCAAGACGATGAGCAGCTATTCGCAAGGGCAGATGTTCGGTTCCAATGCGGTCCAAACTCTCATCAACGGGGACGAAATATTTCCGTCAATGCTGCAAGCAATCGGGGCGGCTCGATCCAGCGTCGACATCGAGACATATATTTATTGGTCGGGAGCCATCGGCTACGAGTTCGCGATCGCATTGGCAACCAAGGCCAGCGAAGGCGTCGAAGTCCGCGTGAACGTCGACGGGGTTGGCAGCCTTCCCTTCGACGAGGACTTGATCCACATCATGACCACGGCCGGTGTGAGGTTCGAACGCTATCGGCCGCTACGCTGGTATACGTTGGGCCGTGTAAACAACCGAACTCATCGCAAGCTGCTGATCGTCGATGGCCGGGTCGCTTTCACTGGCGGGGTCGGCATTGCCGATAATTGGCGCGGGAACGCACGCAACTCTAATGAATGGCGCGACACGCATTACCGGATCGAAGGACCCGCCGTGGCCGCATTCCAGGCGGCGTTCGCCGAAAACTGGCTTGAGACGACCGGCGAGACATTGCAGGGCGCGAAGTTCTACCCTGCAGTTGCGCCCGCTGGTGGGCTCGATGCCCAGCTAATACTTTCTTCGCAGCCAAACGGCTCGGAGAACATGGAGTTGATGATGTTGGCGGCAATAGCCGCGGCCAAGGATCATCTGCGCATCGGCATGGCCTACTTCGTGCCGGACGACATAGCCCTGCAGCAGATTCTTGATGCAAGGAGGCGAGGCGTCTCGGTCGATGTCATCGTTCCCAATTGGCTGACGGACGTGCCTATAGTGCGAAAGGGTTCACGTTACTTCTGGGGCGAATTGCTCAAGGCCGGTGTGCGCATCTTTGAGTTCCAACCCACAATGTACCATCCGAAGCTTTTGATCGTCGACGATGTCTGGGTGAGCTTTGGCTCGGCTAATTTGGATGAGCGTTCCTTGCGCCTCAACGATGAGGCCACTCTGAATGTCTACGGCATGGAATTCGCGCGGACGCAAATAGACGTTTTCAACGAGGACTTGAAACGATCAAGGCAGGTCAGTGTGGAAGAATGGCAAGCTCGTCCGCTAAGCGAAAAGGTCACCGACTACTTTGCGAGCAGGCTTCGCTCGCAGCTTTAATGGCGAGGTGCGGAGATGCAAAGTCCCCGCGATTGCTCGCCATTGGTATTGATAGACGCTCTTGGTCGAATTTAAACGCCGCGCCGTGGTTCTGCACGGATGTGGAGAGCCTAAAATACTTCAATCACTTTACGGCTTCTCTTTTTGAGAGCCTGGATGGATTTGCGATGAATTTGCGGTTGCGCCGGCGACGTCTCCACCAGATGCTGTGCAAGCCTTGCTTGTCTCAGCCGCGCCGTCTTCTCGGCTCGTTCCGCTCGTTCAGCGTCCAGCATCTCTTGGCTGATACGTTTGGCGCGGTCGTATCTTTCCTTGTCGTGATTGCGAGTCACGGACACCTCCTAGCCAGCAACAAAAATCCTGCGAACCTTTTGGTGACACGCGGCTTGCGTTGGCTGGGACCGGGCGTGATGGCTTGTGCGAGGCGAGGCTCCTTCAACCGCGCCGTCTTGGCGGCGCGCTCAGCACGTTCCTTGTCGACAATGAGTGCTGCAGCCGATGTGGTATTCTCGTTGCGACCGTCATCATTGATCCGCGGCATCTCAGTGCCTCGCCCCGATTCTCGTTGCCCGTGGTGCCATTTTGCACCTGCGTCCCGCCCTAAACTGGTCTATCGCCGCTTTGAGTGAGATTTCGGTTGCATGTTCCGGTTTCTCGCCCGGCTGGTGGTTGTCGTTGGCGGCTTGTGCGATGGCCATCTTGGTTCTCCTATGACACAAGTGTTCCAAGGCAACTCGCAAGCTGCAGGGCTATTTTCGATGTAGGGACACGCGCGGATGCTCAGGCGCGTGATCGGAGCATGGTGTTGGGGGCCGTAGCTGGAACTATGAGAGCGCAGATAGCGTCGGCGCCTGAACTGAACGGCGGCCTTCCCCCCTCTCGCAAAAAGCTGTCAACGCGATATTGTTACCGGGAGCAAAGGAGCCTAGTGTCGACGAGAACTTTTCTCGCGACGAGATCGTTCAGACTTTGCTGCAGCACAGGGCCCCCGCAAGCGCATCAGCTCGGTATTGTAGGGAATTCGGGCGTTAGAGCCATTGAACCGCTACGGGTGTGTCAGTAGCAAACTACAGGCAGCCGCAGGTCCAAACGAGCAGCACCGTTCCAAGCGCATACGGGACCAGAAGCAAACCAATCGTCACCCAGAAAGCCGGCTCTGCCAAGGCGGCCATGTCCTTGCGAAACTGCTCCATAGGGCTACCCCGGCAACTTCGACAAACGAATAGAGCTAATCTGGTAAGGCCTACGGCCCGCTTTTGGCATCTTCGACCTCCAGCGCATCCATGAGGGCTGCCACATCGGTGGGTTCGCCATCGGCGTCACCATGCACCCTAGTTCGGGCGTTCTTTAGCGCTTGTTCGATCGCATCTTCAATGTTACCGAGCTCGTCCTCACGCACCTCGCGACCATAACCGGCCGCTTCGGCATCCTGCTCGAATTGCTGGACAAGCACGGCGAAGCTCACTTCCTCTTTGCCAGCAAGAGTGCCGACATTCTCCTGCAGCCAGGTTTCAAAAAACACTTTGGTCGCGTTCATCGGATAACTCCTCCGCCGGATTAAGCGCGGCGGCGATCCGAAGTTCCGCAATGTCGTCACTTTCCCAATCAGCAAGGGGATATGCTCATGGTGGGCTTGGCTGATGATCGCGATAATGGCTCCAGCCATCCCCATCTGCGTATCGGAGCAAGGCCGCCGGATGCCAGTTTGCGCCCACCGAGCGCTCGTCGATCCGCATGCTCCCATCTTCGATCGGTCTGCATGGAACTATTGCCCGCTCCGTTGCGCAAGGCTGCCCCGGCGGTCGTTGTTCGCCTTCCCGCTATTCTATCCCGACATTCCGGATTGTATCACCTCATCAGCCGACAACCGGTCAGACATCGCTGCACTGTTGGTCTGGTCCATCCCGAACTGAGCGACTTGAATCATCATAGCCTTGGCCTTTGCGATGAGTTCGTCGTCGGGAAGACTATGCCCGGCCTGCAGGGTGACTGTAATCCACTCGCCGCCCTCCCCGCGGAATTCCACGACCGGAGCCTGGTCTCGGCTGACGACAATTTCCATCATCTGCATAAGAACCTCCTCGTGCTTCGACTATGGCGGCCAGCCGAAACTCAACGCAGCTCGGCCGTCTAATCCTTGACATAAGCCCCAGGCTGACGACCGCCTTTGGGCGCCTTGGCGTCTTTCGAATGCTCGGCCATCGCAGGACCTGCTCCAGAGGTTTTCTCTGCGGCCGGTGAAGGTGTCGCCTGCTTTGGCGGGCTCCTGCCACCCGATTTTTCGGGACGGGGTGATATGCCAACTGAAGAATTGTCTGAAGAAGTCATGGCTCGTTTCCTTGGTTGCGAAATTCCATTACCAACCTGCGAAACGCCGTGACGTTCCATTGCAATTCGTTCGTGAAAACAAGAACTCCGCTGGTGAACCCGGGGCCTCGCTGAGCCGACGGGCTGTTTTCGCAAGACAAACGGTAAATGCCGGCCAGCTCGGGCAAGACAGAGCTTAGCCTGACACATGGCAGCGTGGCAGCAGAATACGAGCCAACACGAAACTCGTAGAGATACCCATCGCCGAACGCGGTGACGGCAGCAGCTTCGGTCATTCTGCAGAATGCGTTTCCAGCGCCGCGGCAATGCCCATCGCCCGAGGTCCAGGAGCCTGAATCCAGCGCCGACCAGCAAAAAGCTCGCGATACAGGCCGAGGCCGCAGTTCAACCGATGAGGAACAATATCTCCCTTTGAAAGTTCTGGCCGACCCATGAAGGAGATATGAAATGTCAGAATCGCGCGAATGGCTTGTCCAATGGCTCAGGGATGCTCACGCCATGGAAGAGCAGGCCGAGACCATGTTGAATGGGCAGTTGAACCGAATTGAGAACTATCCTGAGCTCAGCGAACGGATTCGCCAGCACGTCCAGGAGACCAGGCAGCAGGCTGCTCGGCTGGAAACCTGTCTCGACCGCATCGGACAAGGATCTTCCACACTGAAGGATGCCGGCGGCAAGCTGACGGCGATGGCGCAGTCGCTCAGCGGGGTCTTCGCCGGTGACGAAGTGATGAAAGGATCGCTTGCAAGCTACACGTTCGAGCACATGGAAATCGCCTCCTACACAATCCTTATCGCCGCTGCCAAATCTCTGGGTGAAGCAGAGGTCGCCCAGGTCTGCGAAGAGAACCTGCGTGAGGAAGTCGCAATGGCGGACTGGTTGAAAAGCCATATTCCAGCGACAACCGAGCAGTTCCTGGCGCGGGCCGACTCGGAGAGTGAGAACGCCAAGCGTTGATCAGCCGGTAGCGTCATTGCTAAACAAGCTCGCGCCTTGCGCTGAAGCTCGGCGCAAGGCGCATCGAGGTTGAGCCGTTACCGCTGTGAAAGGCACTTCAAAGTAGGCAGCGCGTGAGTAAGTTTTCCGATTAGCTCTCCGTGCCGCGATAGTATCCTTGACGCCAATTGAACTTGAAATTCCGGACGGAATTCTCTGCCATGTGCCGCTCCTTGAGAGCCCGCCGAACTGCCCATCATACGGATGTTGCTATCGCCCACTTTTTGGCGACAGTTCCCCATCCCCAACCATCTCCGCCAGCCGGCTGAGGAAGTCCACCAAAGCAGCTTGCGGCTCGTCGATTTCGCCGACGACGACCGAAATGCCCCAACGCCCAAGAACGGCCTCCTCCACAGGGTTTCGGCTGGTCATGAGGATGAACGAGGGCGGGCGATCTTTCTCATAGCCGGACCGATGCCACGTCTGCCAGAGACGGTGCAACAGCAACCGAATATTTGGGTCGGAAAGGCTATAGCCAATGAAGAGGATCGTGCTGCCGAGTGCATCCGAGCGAAAACGCACGTCCAGCGGAGAATTGAAGGAGAGGCGATCGAGGTAGTCCGTTTCGGTGAGGACGAGGGACGAATCCTCGTCGAAATCACCATGGAACTTGACGATGTGGGTAACGCCTTGGCGGGCCTGCGCTACATCGCGTGCATTGGCCACTTTCACGTAGTCCCGGCCGTATATCTCATAAGCCAGTTCTAGGTTCCGGTCATAATTAGTTGTGTAGATGACAGGGAAGTCGAGCCTCACGATGAGACGATGCAACTCGGATTTCTCGATCCGGTCCTTGGGGACGGACCAGTTTCTGTCCATCCAACTGCGAAGTGGCCCGATGCTGCCATGCTTGATCCGATAGTACTCGGCCAGGGTTTGAAAACGATCGCGTCGCGTGGAAAATTCGTCGTCGACGCCGAGCTCCTTTGCCATTCGCTCTATCAGCTTCTCCCAGGAGGGTAGTCCAACACTGATCGACACCCCTGCCCCAACAAACAGAATTGCGCTGCGATGGCGAATTGCGTTGGCGAGCGAATCTACAGGGTCATCGTTCATCAAGTCTTTTGAGGCCACCCGCGCAGGTCGACCTTCCTCCCTCACATCTGGTCGTTGTTAGGCTGCTTGGTGATCCCCACCTGCCTGGCCAGCTCGGAAAACGGTGGCACACTCGCTTCGAACTGCTTGGTGTTAGCCAGCCGCAAAAGACGCAAAGGGAAACACACTGCGTCGCGGTTAGCAGGCGACATATCCTCGAAGAGGCGCTCATCAACCGTGAACGAGGCTTCGGCGTTTTTCAACGCCGTGTCGATATCATCGACCGAGAGAAGGCCTCTGCGGACCAAGGCGTTATTGACGGCCGCGACCGCCATGAGCAAACCTTCCAATTGCAGGTTGGCGACGTTCATGGGCCATGTCCTTCATATCGTTGGAAGCCCGTCGATAGATAATCCTGCTCCGGAGGCCTTGTGCCGTGCCGGTGATGGGGTTGTCGCTTGCCAGAGCGTTTTGGCTGCGCGGCGGCGCCGGGATTGGCATCTGGTGGCGCCATGGCTTGGATCTCCGCTGGGCTGCTGGACAACTCTCCACATGCCTCGAGGTTCCGGATCGCCATGGCACTACCGTCGGGTGCACGAGGTGATCGAGGTTTGGTCTTCAGACTACGATTCAACAAGCGCGTTACATGGTTCCTCCGCGAGCGCGAGCCGCCTTCGGCAGAAGATGCCAGCCGCGTCCCGCTCTAGCCAAAAGCAACCGTCTGCAAGGCGTTCGGCAACTTTAGAGCTCCGACTGTGCCTCCCAGATGGGCCATATAGAGCCATATAGAAACGACCAAGCTGATGCCTGCTAAGGTCTCGGGATCTCGTTTTATCGGCGACATCAGGCTGCCGCGCTCGGCAGGTCAGCAGATCCGATGGAGGGAACAACCCGGCACGGTGATGGTTCGGTGGCATCAAAGGTGATAGAGAACGATGGGTAAAAAGCCCAAACAGCACACAGAAGCCACGGCGGATCGTGAAAAAGCGATCGAAGCGCTCTACTTTGCGCGCAAGTGCGGCCTCACCAAGGAAGAGGCACTCAAGATGTTCAGGGAAGCCCAAATCAGGATCGATGATGGACCCAAAAGGCACTCCGGCAAGCGAACTTAGAAGCGTTCGTCGAGCGCTCGTCTCAGCCAGCGGCGGCGCATGATCTTCTTCACCTCCGACACGCATTTCAACGATCCCCGCATTTTGCGGCTCGACCCCCGCCCCTTCAGTTCATTGGCGGCGCATGACCAGGCACTGACTGAACTTTGGAACGAGACTGTTGCTCCAAACGACGAGGTTTGGCACCTCGGCGACTTTGCCAGGGGATCGGCCGAGACAGTGTCTTCGCTGCTGTCCTGCCTCCACGGCACCAAGCACCTCATCATCGGCAACAACGACGGCGTGGTAACGCTCCGCGCTTCGGCTTGGGCTAGCGTGCAACACTACAAGGAGCTGACTGTCGAGGGCCGTTTCTTGGTTCTTTGCCACTACCCGTTCCGCACCTGGAACCAGATCGGCAAGAAATCGATAAACCTGCACGGCCATTCTCATGGCCGGCTGAAGCCGATGACGCGCCAGCACGACGTCGGCGTAGACGCCTGGGATTTTCGCCCAGTCACTTTTGCTGCCATACAGGCCAGGCGGCGCCGCCGAGGTTAGCGCAGCAGATGGTCGAACGATCGACGTCTTTACGTGGTGATGCTAGCCGCAAACAGGAATCCAGAAATCCTGCCCCTGGGGTATTGCAGCCTTGCCTGGAACGCACCGCGAGTAAACCGGACCGAGGAGCGCCCCACCCGTCTGCACAGCCGTCACAACCTTTGGGACAGGCGCCGACCCCCGTCGTCACCCCGGCGGCGCGCCACTGGCGCCCAATCGTTCATCCACCTCGCTTGAAACGAGCTTCAATCGCCGTCCTTGGCGATCTCAGTGCCACATTCTCTCTCTAAGCCACTTAAGAAACCTGTTCCCTCCAATCGACCGGCGGACTCTAGCGGCAGCCCACTGCCCTCTGAACGTGGTTCCGACATGGCAACTGCAGACGATGTCATGCAACTCACCGTCAGACAGTTCGAAGAAGCGCTTTGCTTCCCCATAGGTGTCATCCTTCAGGCCTAACGCACGCAGTAGCGGGTCCTCGAAGGCCACTGTAATTGGCGAGCCCTCACCGCGTGCTGCGTCGCGGGCTTCCCGCTTCAGATACTCAGTGCCGGTAAGGGCTCTCAGGCGTCGCTCGGGATGTTGTGCCAGCAACTCTGCCCAGCGCTCAATACGCTGTTGCCGGGTCATGATCGGGTATGTCGAGAGGGGTTCTACTTCTGCAATTGTCTGCAATTGACTTAGAGTTTGGTGTTCCATCGTCGGCTCCTTTTGATCGAAGTCCCTTCCCCACAAAAACTATCGCGCGCCTACGCACTGACAAGAGCCGGTAAGGCGGCCACTTGCCCGACATGGATTGCGAAATGACAAAAACAGCGCATTGCTCCGCCGGCGCGCGAAACGATATCTCATCCCAAATCAGACCGAAGCCGTTCAGAACGAACAGCTCGCCACCCGCCCACAACAACAATTTAAATTAGTAACGCCTTATGGAACTTTGGGGTTGGCGTTTCATTTCATCGGCATGGAGGCCACTGTAATCCAGTGAATTGGATCTTGAGACAGGCACAAGGCCGACAAGGCGCCCCTTCCACGTAGCTTGAGCCAACCAAAAGAAGACCTGCTTTGCGGTTCGGCGCGTCCGCCATTTCTGACAAAATCGATGTCCGCTTCCAGGCCGGCAAACACACAACCCAAACGACAGGAATGAGGGCGCTTTGCGGACATTCGCATAAGCCCAAAACTGGACCTACATCGAGCCGGCCTATCAACCTGCTGCTGGGCATATTCAACAGCCTTTCGGAGCGCGTGCAGGGCAAGATCGGCGTCCCGTGCCGAAGGGCTTAAAGAAAGACAAGGCCGAGAGAATCAAGCCAGGCTTGGTCGGCCGGGTCAAGTTTTTCTGAAGGGCGAAGAAAAACTGCGCCATGCAAAGCTGCTGGACTACCGTGAAGAATAACTAACATTGGCGAGGGTACTGCCAACGTTGAGGAACAGAACCGTGTGCCTGACGTTGTGCCGGATCGACGTCTAGGAGAAACGGCATGGTGGCGCCACGCGCGGTCTGGAAGGGCTTTCTGAGGGTCGGTTCCGTGTCATGCGGGGTAAAGATAGTGGGTGCCACAAGCGAGGCAACCAAGATCGACTTCAAGATTTTGAACCGCAAGGACGGTTTACCCGTTAAAAGCGCCTATGTCGATGAAGAGACTGGCGACGTTGTCAAAGCCGAGGATCAGATCAAAGGGTATGAGGCGGACAAGGATGATTTCATCCACGTCGAGCCGGACGAGTTAAAGAAACTGAAGCTGACGTCACAGCATACACTTGACGTCGATTCCTTCGTTCCGGTTGCCGAGATCGACACACGTTATCTCGAGAAACCATACTACTTGATCCCGGCAGACGGCGCCTCCCTGGAGGCCTTTGCCGTCCTGCGCGATGCGATGGCCAAGAAACGCGTTGCGGCACGCTCCTGCGTCGTACTCTATCAGCGCGGGCGCGAAGTGTTGATACAGCCCCTTGGAAAAGGCATGTTGCTGACCGAGCTACGGACCCACAATGAGATGACATCGGAAGACACCGTCTTCGACGATGTGAAGAGCGCAAAATATGATTCGGATTTGCTCGAAATCGCGGGGCTTCTCATCGACAACAAGGTGACAAAGTTCGATCCTTCGAAATTCGAGGACACCTACGAGGACGCGTTGATTGCCATGATTGACGCCAAGCGCAAGGGCAAAAAACCCCCGAAACCGGTACCGAAACCCAAGGAGAACGTGGTCGACTTGGCCTCAGTTCTTCGAAAGAGCCTCGCCAAGGAAGGGCTCGGCCAAGATCGGCCAAGGGCCAATAGCCGCAAATCAGCTTAGGTGCTGGAACCGGCACTCGTTCGTTGCTCATCCATATCGCTTGCCGAGAAGCGGAGCCTTGAGCGCGTCTAGCTGATCCTGAAGGCGGCCTTTCTCCACGATCATTCCCTCAGGGCCTTCGCAAACGGCACCGTGCACTGCTCCGTTGCCTCGCTAGACAGATTCACCACTAGCATTTTCGGGAAGGGCCGCGCTCGTGTCCGCACCGTCTGACTGGCGCGTAACATGCTGTGTAACAATCGATTCTTAGATTTCTTGATTTGCTTGGATCGGAGGCAAGAATCGAATCCCACTTCCTCCGCCAGACGTCGAATTGTCCAGCCCGGAGACATGGGTAGCGGTTTGTACCTAAGACATGATGACAACCTCGTGCCCAGCGGGTTGTCGATTGGTTGCAAGGTCCTCTGTTCCAAGTCGATATATCCGAACTGCGAGGTCATCGATCACGAGCGCCCTGTTGCGTCAGGCTGACTTTGAAGTTCGGATAGATGACGTCCATTTCCTCTCGGAAGCGCTCCGCCGAACATCTCCATGGTCCTTTCAATGAGGCGATAGATAGCCAGGCTGCGCCGACTGTAGTCGCGGCCAATGGATGGAGGAAGTGA
Organism: Mesorhizobium sp. M0518; assembly: GCF_040321125.1. NCBI lineage: Bacteria > Pseudomonadati > Pseudomonadota > Alphaproteobacteria > Hyphomicrobiales > Phyllobacteriaceae > Mesorhizobium > Mesorhizobium sp. M0518. Next base: position 196,148 of record NZ_JAMYQY010000002.1, on the reverse strand, counting down.
TCGTTGATGACGGCCGGCCGCCCTGCATTCAGGCGGCTCGTCTTGTGGGCGGGGGTGACCCGGCTCAGCATGTTGGCGCTGGATCGCTCAACGCTTTCGTCACCCCGCCCAGTTCAGCCGGCGGTGCTCGGCACAGGCGTGTTGAGCAGTTGCTGCTCCCAGAGGTACGCGATGCCGCTGCCAGCGGCGTGCTGCTTGAGCACTTCCGTCAGCTCGCCGACGTGCTCGGTACGCGCCCAGTCGCGCTGCCACTCCGATGCCAGCGCCAGCCAGGTCATCATGTTTGCGCCGGCCGCGATCATGCGTTGGATGGCGACCTCGTGCGCTTCGACCGACGTGCCGCCCGAGGCGTCGGCGATGACCGTGACGTCCCAGCCTTCGCCCAACGCCTGGATAACCGGCATGGCGACGCAGATCTCGGTCCACAGGCCGGCGATGATGAGCTGCCTGCGGCCGGTCGCCTTGACCGCGTTCACGACCTTCCTGTCTTCCCAGGTGTTGATGAACGTCCGGTCGCCATCGTCACAAAGGCGATATCGCTGACGCCGATCTTTTTCCTCGGCTTCTCGGAAGCCTCGATCGCCGTCTTTTCGACTATCTACCTTGGACATACGCTGCTTGTGCATTCAAACGTGCGGATTCCGTTCGGCCCCTTGAAGTGGCTGATCGCCAGCCCGCAGTTCCATCGCTGGCGCCATGCCAACCAGCGCGAAGCCTATGACAAGAACTTCGCCGGGCAGTTGCCTTTCCTCGACATGCTGTTCGGCACCTACAATCCCACCGGTGACAAGGTGCCGGACAAGTACGGCGTCGACGATCCGATCCCTTCCACCTATTTCGGTCAGATCGGCTATCCGCCCCTGCGCCGTAGGAAGCTGCCGAACCGGGCAGGTGCCGAACACCGAAGCCTGACAGCTGGCCCGACGGTGCGGTATCCACCCCGATCCGCTTTCGGGCCGTAGAACGCCGAACCACGGGAAGGCTTTTCGCGTCGAATCGGCTAAACCCTGCGGCATGAACGAGACGTCTCTCTATGCGCCGGTGAAGCGGTTCCTCGAAAGCCTCGACTTTGTCGTCAAAGGCGAGATCGACGGCTGCGATGTTGTTGCATTGCGCGAGGGGGAGCCGCCGGTTGTCGTCATCTGCGAGTTGAAGCTGCAGTTCAATCTTGAACTGGTGCTGCAAGGTGTCGATCGCGCGGCGGCCTGCGACGAGGTGTGGCTGGCCGCGCGCATGTCGGCCCGCGGCAAGGGCCGCGAAAGCGACGCCAGATTTCGCAATCTCTGCCGCCGTCTTGGCTTCGGCCTGCTCGGTGTGACCGCGACGGACCGGGTCGAGGTGCTTCTCAGCCCGATCGCGCTGGCGCCGCGCAAGAATGCCCGCCGGCGCTCTCGTCTGGTTGACGAGCACCAGCGCCGTCGCGGCGATCCCGTTGCCGGAGGAGGATCGCGCAATCCGATCATGACGGCCTATCGTCAAAGCGCCCTCGCCTGCGCTGCCGCCATGGTGGACGGACCCAGGCGACCGCGTGATCTCAAGGCGGTGACGCCGATCGCGCCCAAGATACTGCAGCACAATGTTTATGGCTGGTTCGCGCGCGTCGACCGCGGCCTTTACGATCTCACCGATGCCGGCCGTGCCTCTTTGGTCCGTTGGCCGCAGGCGTCGCACGACGAATCCCGACACGCAATTTTGAACGCACCGGCCATATGATTGAAGATTCCGGCGGCGCTCGCGGCGGTCCTCTCGGTTGATTTCTCCGACAAAATATGTTGCTTGTCCCGCCCATGAAGAAGCTCTGCATGACCGCCTTGGCGTCAGTGACACTGAGTTTTCCAGCCAGCGCAATGGACAATGCATTGCGCGCCGGTCTGATGAAACTCGATCCCCAAACCCGTCTTGAACAGCGTTGCGATGCCGAAGTGCTCGACCGCATCACCCATGACGATCGCAAGTTCAAAGCCGATCGCGTCGTCGCCTACGCCTTCGCCACGCCCGAGATGGGTGCCGATGCAATCAAGAGCCCAGGTGCTGCGTTTCGCAGCAAGGGGCAGTGGTACCGGCTGAAATTCAAGTGCCAGACCGCGCCGGACCATATGGAAGTTTTGCAGCTCCGCTACCGGATCGGGGACGAGATTCCAGAAGCCGACTGGGCAAAGTACAATCTCTACGATTGATTTGTGATCTGCCATGGTTTGCCTGGCTGTCGGCGAGTGCCGCGAGCCTTGGATCCGGCTTGACGTGACGATGCTTCGGTGATGCAGCCACGCGTGATCCCTTGACGCCAGGGGACCACCAAGTTAGGGCCTCTGGATAATCGACGAACACTCGGCAAAATCAGCAAGGGCTTCCTGTCGATGGACATTTTTTTCAGCGCTGCCAGTCTGACCGCCCTGCTGCAGGTCATCGCCATCGACCTCGTGCTGGCCGGAGACAATGCGATCGTCATCGGCCTCGCCGCGGCCGGCCTGCCTGCCGAACAACGCAAGAAGGCGATTCTTCTCGGCGTGGTGGCGGCAACGGTGCTGCGCATCGGGTTTGCCGCAATTACCGTCAAGCTGCTGGCGATCGTCGGCCTGCTGCTGGCCGGCGGCATCCTGCTGCTGTGGGTCTGCTGGAAGATGTATCGCGAGCTGCGCACGTCGCATGCCGACGAGTTGGAAGCGACCGAGGCACTGTCGAATTCGGACCTCAACAGCGACCAGGCGGTCGCCGGCAAGACGAAGCGCAAGACCCTTGGCCAGGCTGCCTTGCAGATTGTCGTCGCCGACGTGTCGATGTCGCTCGACAACGTGCTGGCGGTGGCTGGAGCGGCGCGCGATCATTTTCCGGTGCTGGTCATCGGCCTTGTGTTGTCGATCGCCCTGATGGGGCTGGCCGCGACTTTCATTGCCAAGCTGCTGCATCGCCACCGCTGGATTGCCTATGTCGGCCTGCTGATCATTTTCTATGTGGCTGTGGACATGGTCTATCGTGGCGCGGTGGAGGTCTGGCCGCATGTAAACGGTGCGGTCGGCTGAGGCTGGCGGACATCGGCATCTTCACTCAGTGGGAGCAAGACCGCCGTGCGTTTTGCCGCATCGCGGGCCTGCCCATACCAATGCCGCAATAAGTGTGGTACTGCGCCGGCAATCCTGAAAAGCCCGGAAAACCTTTATGTCCGCTCCCCGCGTGAGTTTTGTCAGTCTTGGATGCCCGAAGGCCCTCGTGGATTCGGAGCGCATCATCACGCGCCTGCGCGCCGAAGGTTACGAAATCGCGCGCAAGCATGACGGCGCCGACCTCGTCGTCGTCAACACCTGCGGCTTTCTCGATTCCGCCCGCGACGAGTCGCTCAACGCCATCGGCTCCGCGCTTTCGGAAAATGGCCGAGTGATCGTCACCGGTTGCCTGGGCGCCGAGCCGGACGTCATTCGTGAAAAGCACCCTAACGTGCTGGCGATCACCGGGCCGCAGGCCTATGAGAGCGTGATGGCTGCGGTCCATGAGGCCGCACCGCCTTCGCACGACCCCTATATCGATCTCCTGCCACCGCAGGGCGTCAAGCTGACGCCGCGCCACTACGCCTATCTCAAGATTTCCGAAGGCTGCAACAACCGCTGCACCTTCTGCATCATTCCCGCACTGCGTGGCGACCTCGTCTCGCGGCCGGCGGCCGATGTGCTGCGCGAGGCTGAGAAACTGGCCAAGGCTGGCGTCAAGGAACTTCTGGTCATCTCGCAGGACACCAGCGCCTACGGCATCGACATCAAGTACCAGACGTCGATGTTCGGCGACCGTGAAGTGCGCGCGAAATTCCTCGACCTTTCGGAGGAACTGGGCAAGCTCGGCATCTGGGTGCGCATGCACTATGTCTACCCCTACCCGCATGTCGCCGACGTCATCCCACTGATGGCCGAGGGCAAGATCCTGCCTTACCTGGATATTCCGTTCCAGCATGCCTCGCCGCAGGTGTTGAAGAACATGCGCCGGCCCGCACACGGCGAAAAGACGCTCGAGCGCATTCGCGGCTGGCGCGAGGTATGCCCTGATCTGGCCATCCGCTCCACCTTCATCGTCGGCTTCCCCGGCGAGACGGACGACGATTTCGAGATGCTGCTCGACTGGCTCGATGAAGCCAAGATCGACCGCGCCGGCTGCTTCAAATATGAGCCGGTCCGCGGCGCCCGCTCCAACGATCTCGGCCTTGAACAGGTCCCGCAGGAAATCAAGGAGGCGCGCTGGCATCGCTTCATGCAGCGCCAACAGAAGATTTCGGCGACGCAGCTGGCCAGGAAGGTCGGCAAGCGCCTACCGGTGCTGATCGACGAGGCGCACGGCACATCGGCAAAGGGCCGCACCAAATACGATGCGCCCGAGATCGACGGCTCGGTGCACATCCAGTCGCGCCGCCCGCTGCGCCAAGGCGACATCGTCACCGTCAAGATCGACCGTGCCGATGCCTATGACCTCTATGGTTCGGCGGTCTGACGGTCCGTATTTACTACATCTGGCGATAATTCAGCCGTCTTAACCCGCGCAGCCGCGATCCGCTCTATGGTTTGTGGACCGTAGATGCGGGAAATGCGGATGAACACCAGACCTGCGGAACAAAATTACATCGCGACGCTGGACCTGCTCAGGCTGGCGGCAGCACTTGCCGTCGTGTTCTTCCACTATTTCTTTCGCGGCGCTGCCGCCGAAGGCTACCTTGCGCAAGGCTATCCGCTTGCCGCACCATTCGCCCTCTACGGCTATCTCGGCGTCAACCTGTTCTTCCTGATCAGCGGTTTCGTCATTGCCTGGTCGGCGGAAAACCGGAACTGGGATCAGTTTGCGATCGCGCGGTTCGTTCGCCTCTATCCGGGTTTTCTGTTCTGCATGACGATCACCTTCGCGATTGTCTTCCTTGTCGGGTCGCCGCTGCTTTCGGCCTCTTTCGTTCAGTATGCCGCCAATCTGTCGATGTTCGCGCCGGCCTTCGGCCAGCCCTTCATGGACGGCGTCTACTGGTCGATCGTGCTTGAACTGGTGTTCTACGGATGGATCACGCTGGCCCTGTTCACCGGGCTCTTCCAGAAACGCAAGCTGGAGCTGATCTTCATCTGGCTGGCGATCTCGGCCTTGAACGAGTTCTTCATCGGCAGCGGCGGAGCCAGGCTGCTGTTCCTCACCGAGTTCGGCCCGTTCTTCGCCGCCGGCGTGCTGGTCCACCAAATCCATTCGCATGGCCGTTCTGTGCCGGCCCTGCTGCTGCTTGCCGCCGCGTTCCTGATCTCCTGCGGAACGCTATCGGTGACGCAGCACTGGATGCTTGGCCACTACGGCATTGCCGTTGCCTCGGCCAATCTCGTCGTCGCCAACGTCGTCATGCACGCGGCCTTGATCGGCGCGGTGCTGCTGCGCGACCGTGTCAGGGCATCGGGGCTCACTCTGGCGCTGGGCGGGCTGACCTATCCGCTCTATTTGCTGCACCAGGACATCGGCTATCTCGCCATCAATGCGGCAACGCCCCTTGTCGGCAAATGGATTGCCGCTCTTGGTTGCGTCGTGCTCATGCTTTTCATTTCGTGGGCGATCTGGCGCACCTGCGAACAACCGGTACAGCGGTTGCTCAGGTTTTGGCTCGGCCGCGCGGTCGATGCCGGACGAACGCGGTTTCGTCGCCCCTCTGCCGGCGCACAGCCCGCCGAATGAAGAAGGGCGCCTCGCGGCGCCCCTCCGTCTCATGTCTCGCGCTGCTTATTTCGGCAGCTTGTCGTCGACGCCTTTCACATAAAAATTCATGCCGAGCAGCGTGCCGTCGTCGGCGACTTCACCATCCTTCAGCCACGGCGTGCCGTCCTGCTTGGCAACCGGTCCGGTGAAGGGATTCCAGCCGCCGGCGATCTTCTTTTCGGTGGCTTCGGCCATCGCCTTCACGTCGTCGGGCATGTTGGTGTAGGCCGACATCTTGACGGCGCCGTCCTTGATGCCGAGCCAGACATTGTCCGGCTTCCAGGTGCCGTCGAGCGCGGCCTGGACGCGGCTGATGTAATAGGGACCCCATTCGTCGGTGAGCGAGGTCAACTGCGCGTTCGGTGCGAACTTGATCATGTCGGAGGACTGGCCGAAGCCTTTCAGCTTGCGCTCCTCGGCCACCTGCAGGGCAGCGGTGGAATCGGTGTGCTGGACGATGATGTCGGCGCCCTGGTCGAACAGCGCCTTGGCAGCGTCGGCTTCCTTGCCCGGATCGAACCAGGAGTTCACCCAGACGATCTTGGCCTTGAAATTCGGGTTGATCGACTGCGCGCCGAGCATGAAGGAGTTGATGCCCATCACCACTTCGGGGATCGGGAAGGAAACGATATAGCCGGCGACCCCTGCCTTCGATTCCTTGGCGGCGATCTGGCCAAGAATGTAGCGGCCTTCGTAGAAGCGCGCATTGTAGATGCCGAGATTGTCAGCGGTCTTGTAACCGGTGGCGTGCTCGAACATCACTTTCGGGAATTTCTTGGCGACCTTCACTTCCGGGTCCATGAAGCCGAAGGAGGTGCCGAAGATGATCTTGCAGCCTTCGCGTGCCAGGCGCTCGAAAGCACGGTCGGCATCGGGGCCTTCCGAGACGTTTTCGAGATAGGCGGTCTCGACCTTGTCACCGAGCGCCTTCTCCACCTCGAGACGGCCCTGGTCGTGCTGGTAGGAGTAGCCGAAGTCGCCGATCGGGCCGGTGTAGACCCAGCAGGCCTTCAGCTTGTCCGCGGCCTCGGCCGTCGCTGCCAGCGACATGGCGGCGGTCGTGGTCATCAGGGCAATAAGCAGTTTTTTCATCGTGTTACCTCTCTGAGTTAAGCCTTGGAGCTTCCCGTTTGTTTTTATTGTCAACGATCCGGAACGAATGGCTGCCCCAAGGAAGCCGGCGTGTTCATCATCGTCAGACGCTTGTTGCGCGAGATTAGAACGAGAACCACGACGGTTGCCAGATAGGGCAGCGAAGAAAGGAACTGCGAGGGCACTGGAATGCCAAAAGCCTGTGCATGAAGCTGGCCGATCCACACCGCGCCGAAGATGTAGGCGCCGGCCAGCACCCGCCATGGCCGCCAGGAGGCGAACACCACCAGCGCCAGCGCGATCCAACCGCGGCCGGCACTCATGTTCTCCACCCATTGCGGCGTGTAGACCAGTGAGAGATGGCCGCCGGCGAGACCGGCACAGGCGCCGCCGAAGATGACCGCGAGGTAGCGATAGCGGATCACCTTGATGCCAAGCGCATGCGCCGAGGTGTGGCTGTCGCCGATCGAACGCAGCGTCAGTCCGGTCCTTGTCTTGAACAGGAACCACATGACGGCCGCGGTGAGCGCAATCGAGATGTAGAAGATCGGATCCTGCCCGAACAGCAGCCTGCCGACCACAGGGATTTCCGTCAGGCCGGGAATGTAGAGGTTGGGCAGCCTTTCGCCGGGCTGGCCGACGAAGCTGGTGCCCATCATGCCGGACAGGCCGAGGCCGAGCAGCGTCAGCGACAGGCCGGTCGCCACCTGGTTGGTGGCCAGCGACAGCGTCATGACGGCAAACAGCAGCGAGAACACCGCGCCCATGGCGATGGCCGCCAGAAGGCCGATCCAGGGTGATCCGGTGAGATAGGTTGCGCCGAAGCCGCCGACGGCGCCCATGATCATCATGCCTTCGACGCCGAGATTGAGCACGCCGGAGCGCTCGACCACCAGTTCGCCGATTGCCGCGATCAACAGCGGCGTCGCCGCGGTGGCGATGGTCAGAAGGATGTTTACGGTGATGTCCATCAACGGGCTTCCTTCAGCTTCGGTGCGGCTTCGCGTTTCGCGGCACCTTCCGGTCTGGTCAGCGCCAGGCCGACCAGGCGAATGCGGTAGTGGATGAGCGTGTCGCAGCCGAGCACGAAGAACAGCAGCATGCCCTGGAACACCCGCGCCACCTTGTCGGAGATGCCGAGCGCGCTCTGCACCGCTTCGCCGCCGAGATAGGTCAGCGCCAGCACCAGACCGGCGGCAACGATGCCGAGCGGGTTGAGGCGGCCAAGGAAAGCCACGATGATGGCGGTGAAGCCATAGCCGGGCGAAATGACAGGCTGCAACTGCCCGATGGCGCCCGAGACCTCGGAGATGCCGGCAAGACCCGCCAGGGCACCCGACAGCAGGAAGGCGAAAAACACCATGCGGTTGAGGCCGAAGCCGGCGAAGCGCCCTGCCCGCGGGCTTGAGCCCAGCACGCGCACCTCAAAACCCTTCAGCATGCGGCTCATCAGGATCCAGACCAGCACCGCGGCGATCAGCGCGAAGACAAAACCCCAGTTTGCCCGCCCGGCATCCGGCATCAGCTCCGGCAACACGGCCGAATCGTTGAACTGGATGGTCTGCGGGAAACCATGACCCTGCGGATCGCGCCAGGGTCCGCGCACCAGCCAATCAAGGAAGAGCTGCGCGACATAGACCAGCATCAGGCTGGTCAGGATCTCGTTGGTGCCGAAGCGCGTCTTGAGCAGAGCCGGGATCGCGGCATAGGCCGCGCCGCCGACCATGCCGAGCAAAAGCATCAGCGGCAGCACCAGCGGACCTTCGAACTGCGGAAACAGCACCGGAATCATCGAACCGGCAATGCCGCCGAGGATGAACTGGCCTTCGGCGCCGATGTTCCAAATGTTGGCCTTGTAGCAGACCGACAGGCCGACAGCGATCAGGATGAGCGGCGCTGCCTTGATCGCCAGCTCATGCAACTGCCAGACCTGGCTGATCGGCTCGATGAAATAGATATTGAACGCGGTCAGCGGATTGACGCCGAGCAGCGCGAACATGACGGCGCCGGCAATGATGGTCAGCGCGAAGGCGATGAACGGCGACAGGGCCGAAAACAGCATGGAACGCTGCGGGCGTTTGACGAGTTCGAGGCGCATCATGCCGTCTCCAGCGAGTGTTCGGCGTGGCCTGGTTCGGCGCCGCCCATCAGCAAACCTACCTTTTCGAAGGTTGCCTCGGCGATCGGCATCGGCTTCGACAGCTCGCCATTGTGCATGACCGCGATCGCATCCGATATCTCGAACAGCTCGTCGAGATCCTGGCTGATCACCAGCACCGCCGATCCGCTGCGCGACAGCTCGATCAAGGCCTGGCGGATGTGGGCGGCAGCGCCCGCGTCGACGCCCCAGGTCGGCTGGTTCACCACCATGACGCTTGGCCGGCGGTCGAGTTCACGGCCGACGATGAATTTCTGCAGATTGCCACCCGAAAGGGCCGCAGCCTCCGGATCCGGCGCACTCTTGCGCACATCCATCGCCTCGATGATGCGCTGGGAGGCGGCCTGGATGGCGGCGCTCTTGACCATTCCGCCGGAACCGACGAACGCCTTGCCGTCGGTGGCATGGCGCGACAGCAGCAGGTTTTCAGAAAGCTTCATGCGCGGTGCCGCACCGTGGCCGAGGCGCTCCTCCGGCACGAAGGCGGCGCCCAGCAGTCGGCGTCCGGTGATGCTAAGGCCTCCCGCATCCTTGCCACGAATGCGCACCGAGGCGGCATTCTGCTGCAGCACTTCGCCTGAAACGGATTCGAAGAACTCGCCCTGGCCGTTGCCGGCGACGCCGGCGATGCCGATCACCTCACCGGCGCGGACATTCAGGTTGATGCCCTTGAGCGGTATCGAGAACGGCGTTGCCGGTTTGCGATTGAGATTGCGGATTTCGAGCAGCGGCTGCGCCTTGTCGATGCCCTCGACCGGCGCGCGCACCACCGCCTGCACCTCGTTGCCGACCATCATGCGAGCCAGCGAAGAAGCAGTTTCCTCACGCGGATTGCAGTGGCCGACCACTTTGCCGTGGCGCAGCACGGTGGCGCGGTCGCAGATGCGTTTGACCTCTTCGAGCCGGTGCGAAATGTAGAGGATGGATTTGCCTTCCGAGCGCAGGCGCTCCAGCGTCTCGAACAGCTTGTCGGCTTCCTGCGGCGTCAGCACCGAGGTCGGTTCGTCCAGGATGATGAGCTGTGGCGTCTGCAGCAGGCAGCGGATGATCTCGATGCGCTGGCGCTCGCCTACCGACAGGTCGCCGACCAGCGAGTCAGGATCGAGCGGCAGGCCATAGCTGAAGGAAAGCGCCCTCGCCTTGGCAACGATGCTGCTGATCGGCGAGCCGTCGTCCAGCGACAGCGCGATGTTTTCGGCCGCGGTCAGCGCCTCGAACAGCGAAAAATGCTGGAACACCATGCCGATGCCGAGTTTTTTCGCGGCGCCGGGGCTGGAAATCCTGACCGCCTGGCCGTTCCAGAAGATCTCTCCGGAATTGGGCTCCAGCGAGCCGAACAGCATCTTGACCAGCGTCGACTTGCCGGCGCCGTTTTCGCCGAGCAAGGCGTGGATCTCACCCCTGGCGATGTCGAGATCGATGTGATCGCACGCCGTCAGCGTGCCGAATATCTTGGTGAGGCCACGCACCTCAAGCAGGTTCGTGCCGTTCTGATTTGCACTCACAGTGCCTCCCATCTGGTTAGCCAGACATGTTCTGTGTTCCCGCAGGCATGGTAGGCGCGGCCGGCTCTCATCGGAAAGCGGCACACGTCTTGAAAGAGCTTCAAGAATTTCAGCGGAAATTCAAGGGATAGCAAGGCAGAACGAACTAAGGGATGAGAATGGTCGTCCCTGTGGTCCTGCGGCCCTCGAGGTCGGAATGCGCCTTGCCGGCGTCCTTGAGCACGTAGCGCTGGTTGATCTTGATCTCGACCGCGCCGCTGAGCACGACCTCGAACAGGGCGGCGGCAGAAGCGTCGAGGTCCTCGCGTTTTGCGTTGTAGACGAACAGTGTCGGCCTTGTTGCGAACAGCGAGCCTTTCTGGGCCAGCAATGACATGCTGAATGGCGGTATGGGTCCCGAGGACTGGCCAAAGCTGACGAACATGCCAAGCGGCCGCAGGCAGTCGAGCGAAGCCGGAAATGTGTCGTTGCCGACCGAATCATAGACGACATCGCATTTTTTGCCGCCCGTGATGGCGGCGACGCCGGCGACGAAATCCTGTTCCTTGTAGTTGATGACATGATCGAAACCATGCGCCCTGGCGAGCTCGATCTTGTCGGACGAGCTGGCGGTGCCGATGACGGTGGCGCCGAGATGTTTTGCCCATTGGCCGAGGATCAGTCCGACGCCGCCTGCCGCGGCATGGAACAGGATCGTGTCGCCGGCCTTCACCTTGAACGTCCGGCGCAGCAGATATTCCGCGGTCATGCCCTTCAGCATCATCGCCGCGGCCTGTTCGTCGCTGATGCCATCCGGAACCTTGACGACGCGGCTGGCATCGATGACGCGCTGTTGCGCGTAAGCCCCCGTCGTCACGGCATAGGCGATGCGATCGCCCGGTTTGAGCGAGTCGACGCCATGGCCGACCTCCAGCACCAAGCCGGCGGCTTCGCTGCCTGGCACGAGCGGGAAGCCGCCGGGTGGCGGATAGAGGCCAGAGCGATGATAGACATCGATGAAATTGAGGCCGATCGCGGTGTGCCGGACCAGGATCTGCCCGGCTCCCGGCTGGCCGGGGTCGGCGTCCTCATAGGTCAGAACTTCCGGGCCGCCATTGGCGTGAATGCGGATCGCTTTGGACATTGCTGGGCTTCCTGTGGGGCTAGGCTCCCTGTGGGAGTGGCTGATCAGGCCTTCTTGGCACCGAGTTTGGGAAAGAACTGCATGATGCCACCGATGCAGGCAAGGTAAAGCCCGGTGATGGTGATGCCGATCTTGGTGAAGGTGCTGACCTGCTCGCCCAGCACGCCGATCTGATCGTAGAAGGCAGCGAGTGCCGCCTGGGCCAGGGCAAGCGCGCCGAAAGCGCACCACAAGAGAGTCATCCCAAGGTTGATGCGCCGCAGCCGCACCACCCGCACCGGGTGGATGAAGTTGATCGGCACGAAAGTCAGGACGCCGGCCACCACCACCACCGCGAACGAAACCCATTGTCCGGGCTCGATGACGAACAGGGTGAACACCACCATGTTCCAGACCACGGGGAAACCCTTGAAGAAATTCTCCTTCGTCTTCATGCCGGTGTCGGCATAGTAGATGGCGCTGGAAACGACGATGATCGCCGCCGACAGGAATGACAGGCCCTCGCCCATGAAGCCGCGTTGATAGAGCGCGAAGGCCGGGATCAGCACGTAGGTCACGTAGTCGATGATGTTGTCGAGCAGTTCGCCCGACCAGGTCGGCAGGATTTCCTTGACCTCGAGCTTCCGCGCGATCGGTCCATCGATGCCGTCGACGAACAATGCCAGCCCTAGCCACCAGAACATCGCCGTCCAGCGCTCTTCGCTTGCTGCTACCAGCGACAGGAAGGCCAGGAACGACCCCGAGGCGGTCAAGAGGTGGACGGAGAACGCTCTCGCCTGTGGCCAGGTGACCTTCTTCTTCGGCCTGGGGATCCGGTCCGTGATCTTTTTGGCGGCTTTTCGGGCCGCCGTATTCCTGGCCATTGTGTTCTTGCTCACGGGCCCCGCCAATCCAGCTTGCAGATTTCGGCCGAACGGCCGGCGAAATTCCAGTTGCGGCCGAAAGCCCGCATCTTGCTCTTGTCGGACCTTGCCACGATGATCTCGGGCGCGATCCAGTATTCCGAATTGCTGATCACCGTGTCCTTGTCGCGGTCCTTGCCTTGGATGGGTGTCACGGCTCCGTCGATAATCCTGGGTATCTGGAAGATACGCGTCTTGTCACGCGTCTCATAGGTGATCGGCACCTGCTCGACGCCGAGGAATTTGCCTACCAGGATGGAGAGCAGCGATGTGGTTCCGCCTGCCTTGCCCGTGAAGATCTTGGTCAGCGCCTTGACTGCGTAGACCGAGGCTCGGCTGTCGATGAACAGGCCCGCGGTCCAGTTGCCGCGGCTCATGTAGCCGGGGATTTCCATGATCAGGCCGAGATTGAGGCCGGACAGATCAACCTCACCGAAATGGCCGGCATCGATGCGAAACCCTGCCCAGGTCTGGCAATAGCCTTCGGTCGGCGGATGATTGCCAAGCGATAGCACGCAGGGGCAAAAAACCGTGCAATTGCAGGAGAGTACGAGCTCTCCCTTCATCGCCCAGCTCTGGTCTGCCATCGATTTCCCCCACTCACAGCGAGACTACTAGCAGCGCGGCTGCCCAGACAAGCAGTATCGCACCGGCCAGCCGGGTTGGAACCCTGCTGGCTGTTTGTTTTTCGATCAGGGTGAACAGCCCGATCAACGCCATCCAGAAAATGTTCATGACGCCAACGGCGAACATCACCAGCATCAAGGCCCAGCAGCAGCCGAGACACCACAGACCTTGCGCGACACCGAGCCGAAAGACGCTGGCCGGCTTGGCGCTCCAGTTCGCGAAAAGGATCGAGAACGGGTTCTTGCATTTCTTCAGGCAAGCTTCCTTCAGGCCGCTGAACTGGTAGAGGCCGGCGATCAGGAGAGCGAGCGCACCGGCAAGGCCGACGACCGGATCCAGCATCCCGGCTGACGAGGCGAATGCATGGGCGGCCAGGGTCAGCGCCGCGAACATCATTGAAGCGGCGAGCCAGACGCTGAGGTAGCCGGCGACCAGCACCAGCGGGTGAACGACCGGTTCGCCCTTGATGCGAGCCGTGTCAGTGATTTCGCAATAGGTGCGGATCATCGGCGCCGCCGAAGGCAGCATCGTCGCGATCGCCATCAGGAACCACATGAAAACGAGCGCGCCGGCCTGCAAGCCGAGACTTGTGTCCAAAGGCACCGGTGAGAGGCACAGCACAAAGAACCGTTCCAGGAAATCGGGCAGCGGCAGTTGCGGCAGGCTGCGCAGGATCGTGTCGCCGGGGGCGCTGACGCCTGCAATCCCGCCTTCGGCGCCGCGGATTGCCATCGCGGCAAGGGTCAGCCAGGCAAGCAGGATGCAAGCGCCGACAACGACGTTTACCGTGACGCGAGGACTGCGCGCGATGCCGGCCATGGCGCGGCCGGCGCGGTCGAGATGCCTGAAGTCGTCCTGCTGGCCGGTCATGACATCCGAATGGGCCGAATCGCCGCGTTGATCAAGCGGCATGATCTGACCTATATGCTCATCGAACGGCAGGTCGGGTGGACCGCCTCGCATTGCAAGCCGGAAGCCGATCTTGGAGCATCAGCAAACTGCGCGGATACTGGTTGCCGGCACGGGGCCGGCAGGACTGATCGCGGCGCTCGGTTTTGCCGCCGAGGGTTTCCCGGTGACACTGGTCGGGCCGGAGGCCACCGCCCCCGATGGCCGCACGACGGCCCTGATGAACCCTGCCTTGAAAGTGCTCGACCGGCTTGGCGTGCTCGAAGCCGTCAAATCCAAGGCGGCGGCCCTGAAAGTGATGCGCATCGTCGACGCCACCAGCCGGCTGATCCGCAGCCCGGTCGTCACCTTCCGTGCCAGCGAGATCGACGAGGACCAGTTCGGGCTGAACCTTCCCAACAGCGTGCTCAACCCGGCACTCGCCAGCGCCGTTGCCGCGCATGCCGGCATCGACCGGCTGATGCCGATGGTGGCGAACTGGCGTCTCGATGCCGAGCACGCCCGTGCCGTCCTGACCGACGGCAGCACGGTCGACGCAGCGCTGGCGGTCGCCGCCGATGGGCGGTTGTCACCGGCGCGCCAGGCGGCCGGCATCTCGACCTCGGCCCGGTCCTACCCGCAGGCAGCTCTCGTCCTCAATTTCGGCCATAGCGGCGACCATGCCTTCACCTCGACCGAATTCCACACCGAGACCGGTCCGTTCACGCAGGTCCCCCTGCCCGGCAATCGCTCCAGCCTGGTCTGGGTGGTCAAGCCCGAGACCGCGACCGACCTCGCCGCACTGGACGATGCGACGCTTTCTCAGCGGGTCGAACAGCAGATGCAGTCGATGCTGGGCCGGGTGACGGTCGAGCCGGGCAGGCAGATCTATCCGCTTTCGGCGGTGACGCCACTGCGTTTCGCCCGAGATCGGGTGGCGCTGGTCGGCGAAGCCGCCCATGTGTTTCCCCCGATTGGTGCGCAAGGCCTCAATCTAGGCATCAGGGACGTCGACGATCTAATTGGAATCGCTCGTGAAAATCGAGCCGACCCAGGTGCAGCCAAGGCGCTTGCAGCCTACGATTTCAAGCGCCGCCCCGATATTCTGGCGCGCAGCAGCGCGGTCAACCTGCTCAACATGTCGCTGCTTTCCGACATGCTGCCGGCGCAGATGGCCCGCGTTGCCGGGCTCGGCGTGCTCGGAGGCTTCGCGCCGCTTCGGGCTTTTTTCATGCGCGAGGGACTTCGTCCCGGCAGCGGTTTTGCCGCGCTTGCTGGCGGGTTAGGGAAACCGGTCCGGCGCTAGGATATTGTGCCGGATCAGGTAGAGCAGCCCGGTGACGGTCACGACCGACAGGCAGGTTGTGATCAGCACACTAGCCGACGCGCGCTGTACCCAGACGCCATACTGCTGGGCGATGACGAAGACGTTGGTGGCGGTCGGCAATGCCGCCAGAAGCACCGCCGAGAAGACCCATGTCTCAGAAAAATTGCCGATCCAGCTCAGCACGACATAGCAGAGCAACGGGTGCAGGATCAGTTTCAGCGCCGCAATCGGAACCATCTCATGCGGGACGCGATTCAGCGGCCTGAGCGCCAGGGTGACGCCCATGGCAAACAGCGCGCAAGGTGCGGCCGCCCGGGAAAGATATTCCAGAAGTCGCTCCACCGGCACGGGCGGTCGAAAGCCGATATAGGCGGCGCCGACACCCAAGGCGGTTGCGATGATGAACGGGTGCAGCACGATCTTGCGCACGACACCAGCGCAAGCCGGAGAGGAGTGGTCTTCTCGTCGCCCGACAGCGCCATCATCATGGGTGCGACGGCGAAATGCATGATGTTCTCGAAACAGAAGATCAGGGCGACCGGCACGGCAGCCTCCTCGCCGAAGGCCAGCAATGCCAGGCCCGGCCCCATATAGCCGATATTGCCATAGGCGGCCGCGAGCGCCTTGATGGTCGATTGCGCTATCTCGCCGCGCGAGGTCAGCACCGACCCCATGAACATCAAGGAAAATATCATGAAGGTCGAGACGACCGAACCGAAGATGAAGCGCCATTCCGTCAGGTCTTCGAACGGCGTCTTGGCGAGCAGTTGGAAGAAAAGGGCCGGCAGCGCGACATAGACGATGAACGTGTTCATCCAGCCGAGCGCCTCCAGCGGCTGCCTGGTGATGCGCGCCACCAGAAACCCGACAAAAATCAAGCCGAAGAACGGAAGAACAAGACCCATGACGTCAGACATTTTTATGCTGGTCCGAAACCCTGGCGCCGGGCTAGCCCGTTGCTTGATAGGGCGTCAAGCGCCTCGGGATTGAATTGATGCGCGGTCTGCGCCAAATAAGCCCAAGGAATTCAGTGGTGAGTACGATGAAAACAGCCAAATTCGCAATCGGACAGGTGGTTCGCCACCGGCTGTTTCCATTCAGGGGCATTATTTTCGACGTCGACCCGCAATTCGCCAACACCGACGAATGGTACGAAGCCATCCCCGCCGACGTTCGGCCGCGCAAGGATCAGCCTTTCTATCATCTGCTCGCCGAGAATTCGGAGACCGAATACATCGCCTACGTCTCCGAGCAGAATCTGCTTGAGGATCAGTCGGGTGAGCCGGTCCGGCATCCGCAGATCAAGGAGATGTTCGACAAGAGGCCGGACGGCGGCTACCAGCCGAAACGGCAGTCAAGGCACTAACCCGCGGAGAGACGGGCACAAAAAAAGCGGGGCATGACCCCGCTTCTTTGTTGGCCGGACGATATCGGCCGATCAGTTGGCGGTCTTCGCCTTGTCCTGCTCTTCCTTGAGCTTCTTGGCGAAATCCTGGTTGTTCTTGGCGACGAAGTCCTGAAGCTTCTTCTGCCGGTCCTCGATGTCCGACTGCTGCAGCGCCGGGCCGTCATAGGCGCCGCTGAAGCCCTGCAGGGCGATCTTGATCGGATTGGGCTGGTTCTGGAAATTGACGGAAGTCAGCGTGATCGCCTGGCCTTTCTTGAATGCCGCGACGAGTTGATCGGTCAGCGGCACTTCGGCCACGCAACGATCCGGGAAGCAGATCACATAATCGAGCTTCTGCGCCTTGCCGGTGTCGATCTGCAGGCCGATTCCGGGAGGCACCAGACGGCCGGTCGGCACCGTCACCTGGAACACCTTGCGGTTCACCTTGCCCTTCAGCTCGATCAGGCTGACGCCGGTGACCAGCTGGCCGTTGCCGGCGGTGGTGATGTTCTGGACGTTGCAGATGTCGACGTCTTCCTGCTTGGTGCAGGCCTTGAACCAGCCTTGCGGAATCTGCTGTTGCTGCTGTGCGGAAGCAGCGGGAAGTCCTGCGCCGAGAAAGCCGACCACGCCAGCGGCCATGACCGACAGGCGGTACGCGTTGCTGTTCAGGCTCGTCATGTGGTGCACTTCCTCTCAAATGATCCCAGGACCGGCTTCTTCGTGCCGTGTGGTCCAGCTACCTGTTGCCGAAATGAGGCAACAGAATGACTTCGGAGGGCGTGTTACACTGCAAGCGAGGCCGAATCCAGCCCGGCGTCAGCAATTGTTGAGCGCGCGGTTGGCCGGCGCGCAGCCGCCTCATGCTAGGGTGCGCACCGAATCATCAAGCCGACCTGTTAAGGAGACGGTCATGGGCCGCGTTGTTGTTTGGCTGATCACCGCGATGTCGTTTCTCGCACTTTCGCATCAGCCGGCCGCATCGGAGCCGAAGCACGCGATCGCCATGCAGGGCGAACCCGCGCTGCCGCCCGGCTATACGCATTTCGATTACGTCAATCCCGATGCGCCGAAGGGTGGCTCGATCACATATTGCGTCGTCGGCAGCTTCGACAACCTCAACCCTTTCATCCTCAAGAGCCTGCGCACGACGGCGCGCGGCATGATGGATACGATCTTCGGCAATCTGGTCTTCGAGCCGTTGATGCAGCGCAATGCCGACGAGGCTTTCACGCTTTACGGTTTGTTGGCCGACAGCGCCGACATGGACCCGGAGCGCAAGAGCATCGAATTCCATCTCAACCCGAAGGCCAAATGGTCGGACGGCCAGCCAGTGACGCCGGAAGATGTGCTGTTCAGCTACGATGTCTACACCGAGAAAGGGCGACCGCCCTACAGCGACCGCATGGCCAGGGTCGCCAAGCTCGAAAAGACCGGCGATCACAGCGTGCGCTTCACCTTCAACGACAAGGCCGATCGCGAATTCCCGCTGATCATCGCGCTGACCCCGATCATCCCGAAGCATGCCTTCGACAAGGAGACTTTCGACAGGACGACGCTCAAGCCGGTGATCGGCAGCGGCCCCTATACGATCGCGCAGGTGCAGCCCGGCCAGCGCATCGTGTTCAAGCGCAACCCGGACTACTGGGGCAAGGACGTCCCGGCCAAGCGCGGTTTCGACAATTACGACCAGATCACCATCGAGTATTTCCTCAACGCTAACGCCAAGCTCGAAGCGTTCAAGAAAGGCCTTTGCGCCATCGACGACGATAGCGATCCGGTGAAGCGCGAGCGCGATCTCGATTTTCCGGCCTTCCACAAGGGCGATGTGGTCGCGCAGACCTTCGACACCGGCATTCCGCCCGTGGTGACTGGTTTCCTGTTCAACACGCGGTTGCCGAAATTCGCCAACCCGGTCGTGCGGCGCGCGCTCGGTATGCTTTATGACTTCGAATGGGCCAACAAGAACCTGTTCGGCGGCAAGTACGCGCGGACAATGAGCTATTGGCAAAACTCCGAGCTTTCCGCGCTCGGCCATCCAGCGGACGACAAGGAGAAAGCGCTTCTGGCGCCCTACCCCGGCCGCGTGCCGGCCGATGTCATGGACGGTACATGGCGGCCGCCGGTGACCGACGGATCGGGCCAGGACCGCCGCGTGCTGAAGGCAGCCTTCGATCTTTTGAAAAGTGTCGGCTACCACGTGCAGAATGGAACGATGCTCGATCCCGAAGGCAAACCCTTCAGCTTCGAAATCCTGACCGCGTCGCAGGACGAGGAGCGCCTTGCCGGCATCTACCAGCGCACGCTGGAGAAGATCGGCATCGATCTCACCATTCGCAGCCTCGACGGCGATCAGATCCAGTCGCGCAAGCAGCGCTTCGACTTCGAGGTCCTGGTCGGATCGAGCGGCTTCAACAATTCGTTGTCGCCCGGCATCGAGCAGAGCGGGCGCTGGAGTTCCGCCGCGGCCAGGACGGAAGGCTCGTTCAATCTCGCCGGCGTCGCCGATCCGGCTGTGGACGCGGCGATCGAGGCGATGCTGCGCGCCCGCTCCAAGGAGGATTATGTTGCCGCCGTTCGCGTTCTCGACCGGCTGCTGATCTCCGGCAACTACATGGTGCCGATGCAGCACAACACGCAGCAATGGATCGCCTACTGGAACTACCTGGAACATCCGCAAAAGACGCCCATATTCGGGTATCAACTGCCAACATGGTGGCGCAAACCCAACTGAGGGATCAGGGAGATCGAGATGAGCGAATTGAACGCCATCACCGTCGATGTGGTATCCGATGTCGTCTGCCCCTGGTGCTTCATCGGCCAGAAGCGGCTCGACAGGGCAATCGCCGCCGTCAGCGATGTCGACGTGCATGTCCGCTGGCGGCCGTTCCAGCTCGATCCGACCATTCCGCCTGAAGGCAAGGACCGCCGCGAATACATGCTGGCAAAATTCGGCAGCGACGAGCGCATCCGCGAGATTCACGCCCGCATCGAGCCGCTGGGCGAAGTCGAAGGCATCTCGTTCGCCTTCGACGCCATCAAGGTGGCGCCGAACACGCTGGATGCGCACCGGCTGATCCGCTGGGCAGGTGCCGCCGGCGAAGCCATTCAGAACAGGCTTGTACGCCGGCTGTTCCAACTGAATTTCGAGGAAGGCGCCAACATTGGCGATCATGCCGTCCTGGTCGAGGCGGCACGCGAGGCCGGCATGGATGCATCCGTGGTCGCCACGCTTTTGCCAACCGAGGCCGATGTCGAGGCGGTGCGCACCGAGATCGCCACCGCGTCGCGCATGGGCATTTCTGGCGTACCGTGCTTCCTGCTCGAGGAAAAATACGCGGTCATGGGCGCACAGGATGCCGATACGCTGGCCGATGCCATTCGCCAGGTGGCGGCCGCCAAGGCGCGTGGCGAACTGGAAAAGGCCGGCTGAGGCCGACGCCCTCTCCTCTCCACGACAACAGCAAGCGTTACTTCACCGTCGCCTTGGCCTTGCTGATGAAAAATCCATGGCCGTTCGTGGCCGTGCAGGTCAGTCCCTTGCTTGACGACTGGCACGAGAACGGCCCGGCGCTCCAGCTGTTGCCGTAGCCAAGCTTGTCGACATCGCTGCAGCAGCCCTGCTCGCCTGGGTTCTTGATCAGCGTGGCTGGCCCCTTCGGACCCAGGATAATCGTGACGTAGCTTGGCTCGACGCGCGAGCAGCTCAGCTCCGGGCCACCATCCCTTGGTTCATAGGTGCCGGTGCCGCCTTTGGGCGTGTAGATGCAGCCGATGTTGCCGGACGGCGTGTTGAACTCGATCTGGCCTTCGGCGCTGGCCGGGATGCTCTGTTCGCCGGCATGCGCCAAAGGTACGAGGGGCAGCCAGGCGAAGAGGGACAGGATTGCGGCCGCGCGTGCAAGCATTGGGAGCTTCCTTGTTGGAGAACCGAACATGCATGAGTGTCGACGATGCCAGGCAAGGTTCAATCCCAAGCGGATGAATTGTCAAACGCAGTTCATCAGCCGATCCGACAAGGAAGCGCCGCTCGGCCGATTCTCCGGTCACGTCCTGCCTCCGGCAAGGACGACAACGGCAAACCCGGCGAGATCGCGAACGGCAATTCTCGGGTGTTCGGGTCAACCCGCTTTGAGAAAAGCGCTCGGTCTGGACGATTTTGAGTTCACAAAACCGTGTGAAACACTTCCCTAAGGGAAGCCGTTCCAACGTTGCGTTTCTCCAACTCAAACATTTGAAATCAAAAGCGATATCGTGATTTTTGTCGACCGTTGTCGCTATATTACAGCATGTAATCTGTTGCCTCACGGCAACGGCTGCCGGGGCAATCCGGTCGGCCGGGTTTTAAATTAATGGAAAATGATCAATTGGTGTTACCATCCGTAACAAAAGAAAAAAGGTTTGGGCGGGATCGTGATTCGGGTCGGTAGACCATCGCAAGAGTCAGTACCGGAAAAAACACCTCGCGATGCCGCAGGGCGATCGCTTCTGACGCCGGTGTCGTCGATGCGCAGCTTCTGGGGCCTGATGCGGGCCTACTGGGTTTCCGACCGCTGGAAGGAAGCCTGGACGCTGACGCTGGTGATCGCACTGCTCACGGCGCTGTCCAGCAAGGCCGGTGTTTGGTTCGCCGAAGCCTCCGGCGAACTGGTCAACTCGATCGCCTTCTTCCATGACGCCGCCAACACCACGCCGCTTCGCTCGCTGCTGGTCAATGCCGGCGTCCTGGTGCTGCTGGTCGTGCTCAAGGACGCCGGCTTCACCGGCATCCGCAGCCTCGTGTCAGCGACATTGCACCGCAAATGGCGCGGCTGGCTGGACAGCCGCTTCAACGAAGCGCTGCTCGACACCAATCATACGCATTTCCACGCCCAGCATGGTTCGTCCGGCAATGCCGCTCCCGACAACATCGATCAGCGCGTCCAGGAATCGATCAAGGACATGACCGGCGGAGCCATCGGCCTCGCCATGGGCGTCCTGGGTGTTGCCACATCGCTTTATTTCGTCGGCCAGAAATTGCTTGAAAACTCAGCGGAAGTGAAAGGGCTGGAATTTCTCGGCAGCTACGGCAGCGCGGTTTTGGCTTTCCTGGCGGTCGCCACCTACGTGCCGCTGAACACTTGGATCGCGGTCAAACTGGGTCGTCTGCTGGAACGGCTCAACGTCAGGATGCAGCAATCCGAAGGCAGCTATCGCGGCGAGTTGACCACTTTCCTGCGTCGCAGCTTCCATGTCGCGGCCTCGCAAGGCGAGGATGTGCAGAAGACGATGCACAATCGACTTTATGTCGACATCGACCGCACTTGGGCGCGGCTGAATATCGTCAACACAGGCTACAATTCGTTCGAGCTGATCTACAATTTCATTGGCGCCCGCATTGTCGCCTATGGACCTGGCCTGGTGCCGTTCATCCACAACGGTTTCGATCTCAAGGGCTACATAACCGGCTCCGAGCTGGTCAATTCGCTGATCAGTCAATGCTCCTGGTTCATCCACGTCATGCCGAACATCGCAACGTTGCGCGCCAACAGCCAGCGCGTCATCGAATTGGCGCAGGCGATCGAGAATGTCCAGCATCCGCAGGAATTCTACAGCCAGACCGGCCGCTCCGATTTCCACTACACCAGCCAGAACCCGGTTTTTGGCCTGACCATCCAGAAGCTCGAACTGGCGCATCAAGGCGAGGATGCGACGCCGTTCCTCAGCGCCGCCAATCTGCGCTTCCGGCGCGGCGAATGGACTTTCCTGAAAGGCGAGTCCGGCTGCGGCAAGACTTCGCTGATCAAGGCGATCAACGGCCTGTGGCCCTATGGCCGCGGCACCATCGTCTTCCCCGAGGGCGTCAAGAGTTTCTATGCCGCCCAGGAGGTCAAGCTGCAGCAAGTGACGCTGAAGCAACTGGTCTGCCTTCCGGGCTCCGAGCGCGACCATGGCGACGCGCAGGTCGCGTCGGCGCTGCACAAGGCGGGGCTCGGCGACTTTATCGAGCACATGGCTGACGAAAGCCGCGAAGGCAAAAGCTGGGACCAGGTGCTGTCGGGCGGCCAGAAACAGAAGCTGGTGGTGGCCCGCATCGTGCTGCAGCAGCCGGGGCTGCTGTTCCTCGACGAGGCGACCGGCGCGCTCGACCCCGACGGCAAGGTAGCCTTCCACCAGGCCATCAAGGACAACTGCCCCGATGTCACGGTGATCAGCGTCATGCACGAGGCGGTTGCGCCAAGATCGATGACGGGCAGCGAATTCTATCACAGCATCGTCGCGATCGCCGACGGCGTCGCCACCAAGAAGCCGCTGGTTCCGACCTTGCCCGTCGAGCTCACCACCATTCTCGTGCAGCCAAGGCCGGCCCCAAGGCCGGTCGAGGACAAGTGGCTGCGCTTCTCGCGCCGGCTGAAGCAGAAATAACGGTTATTCCACCCCGGTCTGCGTAGTCGCACGGCGGCCGGCGATCACAGTCTCGCGATCTTGGCCGCGCGCCGGCGTTTTCCCTCCTCATCGCGATTGACACGGCAAGGCGCGCTCCTATGTTGCGCCCGCTTGCAGACAGTAAAAACGCGAACCCGCAAGCGGAAAGGTCACCGCGCCATGCCTGGCGACAGTCACAGTCGAACGCAACAGCCGTCCGCCCTGACGTGACCTCACATGGTTCATGTCCTGCCGGACGGCAAGGAGTGAGCCATGAACGAATTTACCGCCGTAGCCAGCGACGAGGCCGTCGCGATTGCCCGTATCCTAGCCAACGATCACGTCGCCGACATTGTCGAGGCCCTGAACAGGGAGCCTCGAGAGACCGCGACGGAACTGCTTTGTGAAGTGACGTTCGAGCGTCTGGTCGAGATCTTCGACCAGCCGGAACTCGACGGCGCGTCCGAACTCATGGAGGCGCTGCCGCGCGCCAAGGCGGGCAAGCTGCTCACCGCGATGTCGGTCGACCGTGCCGCCGACATCCTGCGCGAGCTGGAAGAGCCCGCCCGTTCCGAGCTGCTTGGCGGGCTTGCGCCGCCGCTGCGCGCAACGCTGCTCTCCATCCTCGGCTATCCCGAAGGCAGCGCCGCATCGATCATGACGACGGAGTTCGTCAGCGTGCCCTCGGACTGGACCGTCGGGCAAACGCTAGACTACATCCGCAAGGTGGAGCGGACGCGCGAGACCGTTTATGCGATCTATATCGTCGATCCGCAGACGCACCTGCTTGTACGCTCGACGGGTCTGCGCCGGCTGATCACCGGGGAGCCCGGCGATTCGATCATAACGGTGGCGCCGGATCATCTTCCGGTGACGGTCGGACCGCTGACCGATCGCGAAACCCTGGCGCAGACGATCTCCAAATACGATCTGCTCGCCGTTCCGGTCGTCGACCATGGCAAGATCCTCGGTATCGTCACCATCGACGACATCATCGACACGATGATCGCGGAGACGACCGAGGATGTGCACCGTTTCGGCGGCATGGAGGCGCTGGACGAGCCGTACATGAAGATGAGCTTCCTCGCCATGATCAAGAAACGTGGCGGCTGGCTGTGCGCGCTGTTCATCTCGGAGATGCTGACGGCCAACGCGATGCAGAGCTATGAGGGCGAGCTGGAGAAGGCGATCGTGCTGACGCTGTTCATCCCGCTGATCATGAGCTCGGGCGGCAATTCCGGCTCGCAGGCGACCTCGCTGGTCATCCGTGCGCTGGCGCTGCGCGAGATCGGTCTTGGCGACTGGTGGCGGGTGGCGCTGCGCGAGCTGCCCACCGGTCTCGTGCTGGGCGCCATGCTCGGCGTGGTCGGCGTCTGCCGCATTGCGCTGTGGCAATATATGGGCTTCTACGACTATGGCCCGCACTGGCCGCTGATCGCCACGACGGTGGGCGCGGCCCTCGTCGGCATCGTCACCTTCGGTTCGCTGTCGGGGTCGATGCTGCCGTTCGCCTTGAAACGTATCGGCTTCGACCCTGCCAGCGCATCGGCGCCGTTCGTCGCCACGCTGGTCGATGTCACCGGGCTGGTGATCTACTTCTCGGTGGCGCTGGTGATCCTGCGCGGCACGCTGCTGTAGCCGCTTCCTTATCTCCGCCGTGGCAAATACCTTGCTGCGGCGGAGTCCCGCAGTCCGGCTTTGCCGTCAATCCACCCGCGCGCCGTCCTTCACGCGGTAGGTCGGCTTGTACATGGTGACCAGTTCTTCCGCCGCTGTCGGATGCACGGCCATCGTGCGGTCGAAATCGTCCTTGGTCAGGCCTGCCTTCACCGGGATGCCGAGAAGCTGCGCCATCTCGCCGGCGTCCGGCCCCAATATGTGGGCGCCAAGCACTTTCTTCGACGCGCCGTTGACCACCAGCTTTATCAGCATCTTCTCATCCCGCCCGGACAGGGTGTGCCGCATCGGCCGGAATGTCGCGCGGTAGATCTCGATGTCGGGGAAGCGTTTGACGGCGTCGTCCTCCGACACGCCGACAGTGCCGATCTCCGGCTGTGAAAAGACGGCGGTCGCGATCGTCTCGTGATCGGGCGCGGTTGGATTTCCCTTGAAGGCGGTTTCAATAAAACACATCGCCTCGTGGATCGCCACCGGCGTCAGTTGCACGCGGTTGGTGACGTCGCCGATCGCCCAGATGCTGTCGATGTTGGTGCGGGAATATTGGTCGACGGCGATGGCGCCGGTCTTGGTCATCTCCAGTCCGATTCCTTCCAGGCCCATATTCTCGGTGTTGGGAATGCGGCCGATGGCCAGCATCACCTGGTCGACGGTCAGCACCTCGCCGCCGCTGACGAGCGCGTCGAGCCGGCCGTCCGGCCGCTTGCGGATCCATTCGGACACGGAATGGCAGAGGATTCTTATCCCCTTCTTTTCCATCGTTTCGTGCAGCATGCGCCGCAGGTCCATGTCGAACCGGCTGAGGATCTCCTTGCCGCGATAGACCAGCGTGGTGTCGACGCCGAGACCGTGAAAAATGTTGGCGAACTCGACAGCGATGTAGCCGCCGCCCTCGATCATGATCGCCTTGGGCAATTCCTTGAGGTCGAAAGCCTCGTTGGAAAAGATGCAATGTTCATGGCCGGGCAGCGCCGGATGCGGCGCCGGGCGGCCGCCCGTGGCAATCAGGATCTGGTCTGCTGTGACGGTGCGATCCTCACCCAGGAGATGCACGACATGCGGATCGACGATCATGGCGCGCGAGTGGAAGGTCTCGCCGCCGGCGCCCTCGACGTTCCTGACGTAGATCGCCTCCAGCCGGCTGATCTCGCGATCCTTGTTGGCGACCAGCGTCTGCCAGTCGAAACTGGCTTCCGGCACCGTCCAGCCATAGCCGGCGGCGTCGGCAAAGTGCTCGGGAAATTGCGAGGCATAGACATAGAGCTTTTTCGGCACGCAGCCGCGGATGACGCAGGTGCCCCCATAGCGGTATTCCTCGGCGATGCCGACACGCTTGCCGAGAGCCGCGGCGACACGCGCCGCCCTGACCCCGCCCGAACCGCCGCCGATGACGAAAAGATCGTAGTCGTAACCGGCCATGACGCGGCTCCCAAGCTTCAGAAATGTGTCAGACAGGTAGGCCGCAAACCGTCAAAAGAAAAGCCCGGACAGGCCGGGCTTTCGCGGGAGGCCGCAAGGCCATTTGAAATGCGGGATCAGTTATTGTCCGCGGGGGCCGCGCCATCGGCGGGCGCTGCGCCATCGGCCGGAGCGGCGGCTCCGTCGGCGGGCGCGGCAGGTGCTGCCTGCGCCTTTGCCTTGGCGGCGGCGGCCAGCGTTTCGCCAACCTGCTGGGCGAGATCGCGGCCGAGGCCGTTCTGCCAGATGTCGGCTGCCTTGACCAGTTCGCGGGTCACCGTCGGGCCGCTATCGAGCAGCTTCTTGCCCGAATCGGAATTGTAGAAGGCGGCGATGTCGGCCAGTTCCTTTTCGGAGAACACTTTCGCGTAGGCGAGTGCTGCTTCCTTCTCGAGGTCGGCGCGGCGCGAGGCCAGCGCCAGCGCCTTCTCGCTGATCGTCTTGCCGATCAGTTCCTGCATGTCCGGGTTCTTCTGGATCAGCTGCGATTCGAGCGCCGCGGCTGCCTGCGGCAGGATGTTGTCGAACGGGTCGGTCGCGTGGATCGCAGCGACCGCCGCGCGGGCGGCCTTCAGGTGCGAATCCGTGACATCCTGCGAAAACGCCGGCGAAGAGAAGGCGAAAACGGCCGAGGCCGCCAGAAGGACGGAAAGGCTGCGAACCCGGTTATGCAACGTCATGATCGGTAGAACTCCCTGGTTTTCGGGCGGCATGGACGGTTTGGATACCGTCGCCGCCGGCGATGATGGCCGCTGAAGCCAGCCCGATGAAAAGACCATGCTCGACCACGCCCGGAATGGCGTGGAGAGCATTCGAAAGCGCTCTTGTATCCGGAATGCGGCCAAAAGATGCATCGAGGATAAAATGGCCGCCGTCTGTAACAAAAGCCTGCCCCCCCGTCATCCTCAATGTGACCGGCCCGGAAAGACCGAGCTTTTCAGCCGCTGTGGCAACCGCGATTTCAGTGGCGCGCAGGCCGAACGGATTGACCTCGATCGGCAGCGGAAAACGACCGAGCGTCTCGACCATCTTGGAGCGGTCGGCGATGACGATCATGCTCTGGGACGCCGCGGCGACGATCTTCTCGCGCAGCAGCGCGCCGCCGCCGCCCTTGATCAGGGTCAGTTCCGGGTCGACTTCGTCGGCGCCGTCGACGGTGAGATCGAGCTCTGGCGTTTCCTCCAGCGTCGACAGCGGCACGCCAAGCTCGCGGCAGAGCAACGCGGTGCGCTCCGAAGTCGGCACGCCGATGATGGTCATGCCGGTGGCGACCTTTTCGGCAAGCAGCCGCACGAACTCTTCGGCCGTGGTGCCGGTGCCGATGCCGAGCCGCATGCCGTCGCCCACATGGGCAAGTGCGGCGCGCGCGGCTTCGACCTTCAATTGCCTTGCATCCATGTCGGTAATTGCCCCGGAAATTCGCTGCCGGGCTCGTAGCATTTTTGCCGGTCCGGTCAAAGCCCTGGACGGCGCTTCTCCAGGTGATGCCTGTGTAGGAATTATTTCCTTGACCGGTGAGGGCAGCTATGCTACATTTTTGTCCATGGTGCTGATTTGTGCCAACAACTCGCCGTCGAGGCGGGTTTTTTCATATAGGACGGCCCGCCGCGAATGCCCGGCCTGATGGGCAGGCCCCGCCTGAACGAACTGGCCCCGCGCTTGCCTTGACGCGCCGCAGCCGCTATCGCCTGCCCATTGCACACCTGCCCAGGACAGACCATGACCCGACCGATCATCGTGTTCGACCTCGACGGTACGCTGATCGACACAGCGCCGGACCTGCTCGACAGCCTGAACCACAGCCTGGCCGCCAGCGAGATCGCGGCGGTCGACGAAGCCGGCTTCAGGCGTTTTGTCGGTCACGGCGGCCGGGTGATGATCGAGCGGGCGCACGCCGCCCATCAGCGATCGCTCGATGTCGCGGAGCACGACCGGCTGCTGAAACTGTTCCTCGACCACTACACAATCAACATCCCCGGCAAATCGCGCCCCTACCCCGGTGTCGTCGAGGCGATCGCGCGCTTCGAAAAGGCCGGCTATCTCCTGGCCATCTGCACCAACAAATACGAAGCCAACTCGCTGGCGCTGATCGAGGCGCTCGGCCTGTCCAGGCATTTCGCGGCCATCGCCGGACAGGACACGTTCGCCTTCCGCAAGCCCGACCCGCGCCATCTGATCGAGACCATCAAGCTGGCCGGTGGCGACCCGCACTGCGCGCTGATGGTCGGCGATTCGCAAACCGACATCGACACGGCGAAAGCCGTCGGCATCCCGGTGGTGGCGGTCGATTTCGGCTACACCGACCGGCATGTCAGCGAATTCGAGCCCTCGGCGGTGATCTCGCATTTCGACGCCCTGACGCTCGGTCTGGCGCAGAAGCTGATTGCCGCCGCCGGGTAGTGACGGGGAGTGGCGCAGGCAATCGCATATGGGCAAAGGCTTGCGCCCTACGAATACCCCCACTCCTAACCCCTCCCCACAAAGGGGGAGGAGATTCCGTCGGCGCTGATATCAGCAGATTTCCAACGTTCTCGACGCAAAAGGCGAGAGCGCGGCAGCTTCCCTCCCCTTGTGGGGAGGGCTAGGGTGGGGGTCCTCTTCGCAAGAACCTATATTCGATTGCCTTTGGAAGCGGCCACGTCTCGTCGAGACAAGGCCGGATAGGCCGACAATCCGATCCTGTCGGAACGCCGAACACCGCCTTGACTTCCCGCACCCGCCTCCCTTATATCGCGGCTCGCTTGGCCTTTGGGCAACGAGCGGGCGATTAGCTCAGCGGGAGAGCACACCCTTCACACGGGTGGGGTCGCAGGTTCAATCCCTGCATCGCCCACCAAAATCCTTACGGCAGTTGGCGATGTCTGGTGGAGATGCACCAGCCGCGATCAGCGCTTCATCGAGTGCAGGATGGCCTGCATGTGCTCTTCCAGGTCGAGTTCACCCCGAGCCTCGGCGGTCAACAGGTAATCGGCCTTGGCCCGGCGATCGCCTCGGCTGATCGCAGGATAGGAGCAGATGGCCAGCAGTGCTTCCTGTTCAATCCGGTCTGCCCTCTTGCGTTCGTGGCTGCTACTGCCCGCTTGATGAACAACCCTGTGAAGCCCGACATAGGTGGCTTCATGGGCTCCGATCAGCGCCCGCAATCCGGGTGAGGCCCCTTCCCCTTCAGCAAATGTCGGTTCAATGACTGAGGCCACGGCGGTGAACGCAAGAAGTGTACGGCGGGTGACTTCGGGCATGGCTCATATCCCTGCTGCCTGATCATGCAGGCACACCATAGCACCGGCGAAGCGGTTCGCAGAGATGCTCGGGGACGCGACCACACTTCTGCTGACAGATGTATTCGCTTCCGTAGCCCGCCCGCCCAGCAGCTGGTGTGGCCTTAAGTCGCAATGATTGACTTCCGAAATGCAGGGTTTCGGGCTTCATTGACGCTGCGACCAACACCATATGGTGATCCACAGCCCTCCAAAACGAGAGAAGCTCGCCTTGACACGGTCGCTTTGCGGCCATCGGCCGGCAATGGCTATGAACCAGGAACCTGAAAAACCATGCCTGAAAATATCAGACCGATTTCGAAAGACGTCCCCCTCATTCAGCTAGGCGTCTATCAGTGCCGCTTCCCGGTGAGCGAAGACCGGTCAGTGCCCGGCGGTTATCGTTTCTGTGCTGGGCCAACTTCGGCGGATCGCGTCTATTGCGATCACCACCACAGCATCGTGACCGCCGTCGACCCTCGTCGAACCCGTTCAGGTCTCCACCCCGCTCAACGACGCGCTGCGTAAGTCAAGCGGGCGGCGGCCCATTATTCGGGCAGCTGCAAACCTGTGGACTGAATCGGCACGCATTCCGGCTGCGGAACAAACCGGCACGCCAGCGAGTTTCTCTCCGACGAAAACTTGAGGGAAAGCCATGTCCAGATTTCTGCCGGCGACCAGCGTCGCCGTTCTTCTCGCCGGCGCGCCGGCCTTGGCCGCGGACGACAAGCCGCTGCCGCCGCCCAATGCCAAGAAGCTGTCCGAGATCATCGCCAAGGTCGAGCAGCGCGACGGCTTTCGCTATGTGGACGAGGTCGACTGGGACAGCGGCGCCTACACCGTCACCTATTACACGGCGGACAAGGCGAAGGTCGAAATCACCTACGATCCTGTGACGGCGGAGCCGAAATAGGGTTCGCCGGCAGACATTTCGTTCCCGGCCGTGTCAGCGGCCATTCCCGGCGCGGGCGCCTCCCCTTGCGTCAGCGTCGCTTTGATGGCTGACTGTGCGCCAGAGCAGTTCACCGCTTCATGGAAACGGTGAACCGCTCTAACTCTTTGTTTTGGCGCAATTCCGGACGGAAACCGTTTCACACTTTTCCTGGAATTGCTCTGGGCGCCGCATTGGGGGATGGGGATGGCGACGGCAAAGCACGTGATGAAGCGCATATTGATGATGTTGGCCGGCTACTTCGTGTCGGTGCTGGTCGGCCTGATCGCCATCGCGGTGATCTATGGCGTGCTCAGCTCCTTGCCCAACGCGCCCAGCTATTTCGACGTCATGGGCGTTTCGCCGATCGCGGTGCTGCTGGTGCCGCCGCTCGGCATGTTCGTCTATTTCCTGACCATCGTGGTGACCGCGCTGCAGACGCTGATCTTCGCGCTGATCGCCGAGTTCTTCTCGTTGCGCAATGTCCTGCTGCACATGGTTTTCGGCGCCGGCGCCGCGGTCGGCGGTTTCGCCCTGA
Organism: Mesorhizobium sp. M0518; assembly: GCF_040321125.1. Taxonomy (NCBI): domain Bacteria; kingdom Pseudomonadati; phylum Pseudomonadota; class Alphaproteobacteria; order Hyphomicrobiales; family Phyllobacteriaceae; genus Mesorhizobium; species Mesorhizobium sp. M0518. The sequence goes on along the minus strand of NZ_JAMYQY010000002.1, from coordinate 165,176 downwards.
TCTGGCCGAGTGCACCGGAGGATATGGACCCGGAGCGTTGGGTCGACATCGGCATCATTGCCGCTGCCGGACTTGTCGCCGGGTTGCTCTATTGGCTGATCGCCGGGCGCGACGCCGGCTTCCGGCGGCCATTGTTCCAGCGCTACTAGCTTGCAGGCTCACAATCGCGAGCCCGGCATATCGGCTCATGCCGAGCCTGAAAGAAACAGATTCCGCCGCATTATGAAAGCCGCCAGTCGGAAAACGATCTCAAATCGGTCGCTCAGTGCGCCTTGCTGCCTGAGAGCAGCCATAGCTCGTCGTCATGGCGCTGCTGTTCCGAGCGCAGCGGCCAGTACGTCGGCGAGGCCGCGTCCGGCGCTGCCGTCCTCATCAAGGCGCGGATTGTAGATGGTGATCTCGAGGCCGACTGCCTTGCCGCTCGCCAAGGCAAGCCGGAGCGCAGCCGTCAGCTCGTCCCACGACAACCCGCCTAGCACGCGAAAATCGACAGCTGGCATGATGACGTCGTCGAGACAGTCGGCGTCGAGATGGATGAAGAAGCCGTCCAATTCAGCTCTCGTCAGGTGATCGATCGCTTCGCGTGCGGCGGCCTCGATGCCCGTGGCGCGCACAGCGGGAAGGTCAAGCACCTTGAGCTCTTCGGGGAGCGGCTGGCTTCCGTACTCCTCCTGATCCTTGTGATCGCGATACGCGAAGGCGACAGCGTCTTCAGGGCGGACCAGAGGACCGCGACCTTCGATGTCGGTCAGGAGCGATGGACCGTAGCCGGTGACGAAGGCGAGGTCCATCGAGGCGCCCTCACCATTGGGTTCCGCCTCTGGCTGGAAGAAATCGGCGTTGCCGTCAATGAAGAGCAAGCCGTAGCGGCCGCGTCGTCGAAACGCGAGCGCCGAGCCCAGCACGATCGTGCAATCGCCGCCCAGCACCACTGGAAACCCGCCTGCGTCAAGCACCGCTTCCACGGCGTCGGCGAGCTGGGGCGACCACTGCGCAATTGCCCTGGCGTTCAGGGTGCCGGTCTCGGGATCGGGCGTCGGGTCCTTCGCAGGCACAGCCAGCCGCCCGGCGCGGCGCGCCTGGATGCGCTCCGCAAGGCAAGGTCCAGGAGCCGGTCAGGCAAGCGCTCCACACCGTCGGTCGCCAGGCCCAGCGTGGAGGGGCTTCGAGAATCGCATAATGGCTCGACATAGGCGCCTCCGTTAGTGACCATTTCGCGAGTAGGTCAGGGCCCCTTTTGTGGCCGTGTGATCGCGAATGAAGGCCCGAAGTCGTTGGCATCGTCGCTATGGTGTCGTGCCAACGGTTGCGCGTCTTCCATCTGAACGCTGAAGCGAAACGTGCCCACTTCCGTAGCTTGGTCGACCTTCGTCAGCCATCGGCAGAATGCCGACGATGGCAAAACACCGTCGCAGAATCGCTTCGATCGCTCAACATCGTTCGTCCCTACCGAAACAGGATCACAGTTGCGTTTTGAGCTTGTTCGATAACGGTAGCCGCCGCTCCTCGTTCCCTCTCAGCCGCCTTTCCGCTTTCGGTCATTCCGTATTTATGAGTTAACGGTCTACCGAAGTCCTGGATCAACTCAAAGGCGAGCGAACCGCCTCCGTAGCGTCCAGAGCCTGCTTCAGGCGCGAATCGCGGTCGTAGACGTCGCCGAAATATTCGACCTTGCCGGACAGATCGGGCCAGGCGGTGAAATAGGCGACATAGACCGGGATCGTGCGTGTCACGTTCTCGGTCGAGTGGCCGTGCTTCAGCTTCTCGGCGATATAGTCCACGGAGGTGCCAAGCACCGCCGCCGCCATGCCGCGCGGGTCCTGCAGCCGCACGCAGCCATGGCTGAGCGCGCGCATATCCCGCTGGAAGAATGATTTCTGCGGGGTGTCGTGCATGTAGATCGCGTGCTTGTTGGGGAACAGGATCTTCAACTCGCCCAGCGCGTTGGCCTCGCTCGGCTGCTGGCGAACGCTGTAGGGGATGTTGGAGCCATAGGCGCCCCAATTGACCGCCGACGAAGGAATGCGCTTGCCGCGCGAATCCGTCACCTCGTAGCCGGCCCGGTCGAGATAGCCCGGATCGTTGCGCAATCTCGGCAGCATCTCGTTGACGATGATCGACTGCGGCACGCCCCAATAGGGATGGAAATCGACCTGCTTGATCTGGTCGTAGAAGAAAGAGGTCTGGTTGGTGGTCCGGCCAACGACGACACGCGTCTTGAGCTTTTCCTCGCCATTGTCGATGTAGCTTGCGGTGAAGGCTGGCTGGTTGATGAAGACGCGCGGACTGCCAAGATCGGAGGGCAGCCAGCGCAGTTCCTCCAGCGCCACTTCCACCTTCAGCAGCTTGTCGGCCTTGGATGTTCCGGCCAACGTCGCGACGGTGCGCGGGCCGATGACGCCGTCGCCCTTCATGCCTGCCTTCTGCTGCACCGCCTTGATGACCGGAACCAGTTCCGGAACATAAACCTCGCTGGTGGCCAGCCTGGACAGGATTTCGCCATAGGCGCCGCCCATATCGTCATCGAGATTGCGCGCGATCAAGGTCAAGAGCTTCGGCAGTTCGGGACTGGTTTCGTCCGGCTTCAGCAACAGCTTGGGGTCGACGACGATTTCGTTTTCCGCACTGGCCTGCAGCGATTCGAGTTCGACACGCAGCGCCTGGTATTCCGCATTCTGCGGATGCCGCGACTCGAGATAGGTGCGCACTTGCTGGGTATGCGCCAGCGTCCTCAGCACGCCTTGCAAGTCGAGCGGCTTGGCCGGGAAATCATAGTAGCCGGTCATGCGGTTGGGATCGACGCGGCCGTTCTGGGCGTCGTGGGCATAGCGCAGCACACGCGCGGAAAGCGCCATCTCGAAACGGACGAGCTCTTTCAGTTGCGTATTGGCATCGGACGACGATGCGCCGGCAGCGGGCACTTCGACCGTATAGTCGGCGGGCGTGAGACCATAGCTTGAAGCCTCGCCAAGCACCCGCACCGCATCCTGCGCGCGGCTGTTGAGGCTGGTTCCGCTTATCCAGATGAAATCCGGATTGGCCGAGTAATACGCGATCAGCGCCTTGGCGATGTCGGGCTCGGCTAAGAGTTCGTAGTCACCCAAGCTGGCAACCGCATCACGAAACGCGGCGCCCGTTGCCGACGGCACGAAAGCCGCATCCTGTGGCGTCGCCGGCTCTGGCGTCGGGGCCAGCGCCGAGAAGTCGACGCGAACCAGCCGGTCGGCCTTGTAGGTGTAGTAGGATGGGCTGCTGATTCTCGCACCGCCACCGCCACCGCCACCGCTGGCCGGAGCCTTCGGCTTTGGCTTGTGCTTCGGTGGCGGAGGCGGAAACTCGCCTTTCGGCGCATGCTTGACGCCGCCGCCGAACAGCATGTCGAACAGCCCCTGCGCGCCTGCCTGGGGTACACCGAAAGCCAGCGTTGCCGTGATCGCCATCAGCGGCATCACGGTTGCTTTGTTTCCGAGGAATTTCATGAATCACCCGCTCCGGCCGCAACCGGTTCCCGTTCCGCACGCTAGATCGTCCCGCTCACCGCATGGCGGATGTAAGGCGCGACTATACTGATTCATACCGATTTCGTTAAGCTTTCATAAATTTTGGAAAGCCTGTTGCAGAACGGTTTCACAAGATCGTGACGGCTGGAGCGGAGGGTTGTTCCGCCCCAGCCGGAAATCTCTCGGGATCAGGCGTTGGCGCCGCCATCGATGGTCAGGGCAGCGCCGGTGACGAAGCGGCCTTCAGGGCCTGCAAGCCAGGCGACCATGCCGGCAATGTCATCGGCCTTGCCGAAACGCTGTGTTGCCATCTTCCGGCGCTGATGCTCGGCATGCGGGCCGTCGGCCGGGTTCATGTCGGTGTCGGTCGAACCGGGGTGGACGACGTTGGCGGTGATGCCGCGCGGGCCGAGGTCGCGCGCCAGCGCCTTGGTCAGGCCGACCAGCGCCGCCTTGCTGGCTGAATAGGCCGTGAGGCTGCCGTCGGTCGCCCTCTCGGCAAGGTTGCTGCCAATCGAGATGATCCTGCCGCCCTCACCCATATGCACGGCCGCGGCCTTGGAAGCGATGAACGGGCCCCGGAGATTGACCTCCATGGTCTCGTCGAAATCTGCGAGCGACAGCGTGTCGATGGGGGCGGCCCGCCAGATGCCGGCGCTGTTGACCAGGATGTCAAGCCGGCCAAAAGCGGTCACTGCGTCGTCGACGGCCTTGTCTATGGCCACCGCATCGCGGTTGTCGGCCCTGATCGCGATGGCGCGGCCGCCCTTGGCCTCGATTTCGGCCACAACCGAGCGAGCCTGCTCCTCGCCATGCACATAAGTCAGAGCGACACTGGCGCCGTTGGCCGCGAGCCGTCGCGCAATCGCCGCACCGATGCCGCGACTGCCGCCGGTGACGAGCGCGGCCTTGCCGTTCAATTTGCTGGAAGACATCGATTTCTCCTTTTGTAACGATCGATACATAAATATCTGTCAGCCTTGCCCACCGGCGTCAACTTAATTATGTATCGATCAACACAGAAAAGATCATCATGTCGGAACGAGGCCGCCCCCGCACCTTCGATCGAACCGCAGCCCTGCGCCGCGCTATGCAGGTGTTCTGGGCGCGTGGCTACGAAGGCGCATCGATGAGCGATCTGACCGCCGCCATGGGCATCAACTCGCCCAGCCTCTATGCCGCCTTCGGCAGCAAGGAGGCGCTGTTCCTCGAGGCGACGGATTTTTACTCGCACACCGAGGGTGCCGACATCTGGCTGGCGCTGGAGGAAGCTCCGACCGCGCGGCAGGCGATCGAACAATTCCTGTGCCTGACGGCGAAGGCCTATGCGCAGAGCGATCGTCCGCAGGGCTGCCTGATCACGCTCGGCGCGCTGCATCAGGATTCGAGCCGAGGCGCCATCTGCGCCGATCTGCGCCGTCGCCGTGCCGAAAACCACACCGCCCTGCAGAAGCGTCTCGAGCGCGGCGTTGCCGAAGGCGAATTGCCGGCGAATTTCGATGCGAGCGCCGCCGCGACTTTCTTCGCCACGGTCCAGCACGGCATGTCGATCCAGGCACGCGACGGCGCCTCGCACGATGCCCTGCTGGCGACGGTTGCCGGGGCCATGGCGGCCTGGAGGACGCTGGCCGGCGGCAACGCGGCGTGACAAACGCCGGCTGGTGTGCTCGAAATTCTGACTTGCCAGCAATGCTAGGGCCGGCAAGGCCGGGAGGCCAGCAATGCTAGGGCCGGCAAGGCCGGGAGGGATGAGAGTGTGAAAAAGGGTTATCGCGAGCTGCTGGACGAGGCGAACGCCGTGATCGAGGTGGTTTCGCCGGAGGAAGCGGCCGGGCTGCTCGACGATGAAGACACGATCTTCGTCGATCTGCGCGATCCACGCGAAGTGGAACGCGACGGCAAGATTCCCGGCGCCAAGCATGTCACGCGCGGCATGCTGGAGTTCTGGATCGACCCCGAAAGCCCTTACCACAAGCCGTTCTTCGCCTCGGGAAAGAGCTTCGTGTTCTTCTGCGCCGGCGGCTGGCGCTCGGCGCTGGCCACAAAGACGGCGCAGGACATGGGGCTTTCGCCGGTCAAGCACATCCTTGGCGGCTACACCGCCTGGAAGGCCGCCGGACTGCCGGTCGAACCCGGCGAGAAGAAGAAATAATCTCGACCGCCGCTCAGTGCAGCAGCAATGGCTCGCGATGCGTCACGAAGCCGACCGCGCGTTCGACCACGCCCTTGTCGGCGAGAATACGGCGGTGGCCGAGCCCGTCGGCCCAGTAGAGCCGCACATGGCCGCCGGCGCCGGCATAGCGCCTTGCATGATCGGCCGACACTTCGCGATCGTCCTGCGCATGGATGACCAGGGTCGGCACCGGCGCCTGGGCGAGCTGACGGTCGCCGGTGAATTCGTGCAGCGGCCGGCCGGAAAGATGCTCGACCCGGTCCGCCATGGCGGCTTGCGAGCGCGGGCCGACATTCAACATATGACTGAAGTCGGCAAAGATCGCCGGCAGGGAACTTGGCGCCGCGATCAGCACCAGGCGTCCGGCCGCCAGCGGCGGAATGTTCTTGACCGAACCGGCGATGGCATTGGCGGCGACGGCGCCGCCGAAGGAATGGCCGACCGCCGCCACGAAGGGGCCGAACCATTCGCCGGCAATTCGCACCGCATCCACGGCATTGACCATGTTCAGGCGCCGGCCCTGCGACTGGCCGTGGCCGGGCAGGTCAAGCGAAACGACCCTGTAGCCGGCGGCGCGATAGCCTTCGATCAAGGCGCGCATATATTCGGTGCGCGAGCGCCAGCCATGGACGACGAGCACCGTGCCGGCGGCCGCCCTGCCCGGCTCGGGCCGGAACTCGTGCACCATGACGCAGCCGGTCGCGGTCTTCAGTCGGTGATGTCGCGCCTCGGTCATGAACCCGGCCGCACGCTCGACAGCGCGGCGCTCGCCATCGCTGAGCACCTTGACATTCGGGGTGCGGCAGAACAATTCGAACGCCGCGCGTCCGCTAAGCCGCGGCGCGACACGCTCTGCCGCACCGAACACGCCCCGGATGACCTTCAGCCCGAATGATGCCATAGTGAAAATCCATCCATACGTTCAAGCATGAACATAATAGTTCAAAGATGAACAATAAACAAGAGCTGCCTTGGGACAACCCCCGTTTCCGCAACTGGGTCGCGGTGGCGCGCGCATGCCATGTGCTGGAGCGCACGCTCGCGGTGAAGCTTGCACCGCTCGATTTGAAACCGGCGCAGCTCGACGTGCTGATGAACCTCTATCGCCACCCCGGCATGTCGCAGCACGATCTTGCCCGCAAGCTGCTCGTCGGCCGCTCCAACATCACCATGCTTTTGCCGCAGCTGGAGGCGCGCGGCCTGCTGCGCCGCGAAGGTGATGAGAAGGACAAGCGCATCCTGCGGCTCGCGCTCACCGAGGCCGGCGAGGCGCTGCTGATGCAGGCGCTGAAAGTGCATATGGCGCTGATCGAGAAGGCGATGAGCCAGTCGACGCCGGAACAATGCGACATGATCGGCGAGCAGATGCGCAAGATCTATGATGTGCTAAAAGAGGCGTGACGACCTTTCAGCCAGACCTACCACATCGTCTTCTTCGCCCGCTCCGGCCATTCCTTGTCGTAGGTTTCGCCGTCGATGTTGCTGCGGCTGGTGATTTCCAGGATTTGTCCGGGCGTCGGCAGCGACTTCGGGTCGACGTGCCTTGCCGCGTTCCAGAGCTCGGAACGGACGATGGCCCGGGCGCATTGGAAATAGACCGAATCGATGTCGACGACGGTTACCGATCGCGCCGCCTTGCCGTCCACCGTGAATGATGCGCACAGCGCCGTATCCGTGGTGATATGAGCGCGGCCGTTGACACGCAGCGTCGTGCCGGAGCCCGGTACCAGGAACAGCAGGCCGACGCGTGGGTCGCGGATGATGTTTTTCAGCGAATCGGCGCGGTTGTTGCCGCGACGATCCGGCATCATCAGGGTTTTCGGATCATGGATGCGCACAAAGCCGGCGAGATCGCCGCGCGGCGAACAGTCCAGCCCCTCCGGGCCACTGGTCGCCAGCGCGACGAACGGCGAGGCTTCGATGAAGGCGGCATATTCGGGAATGATTTGGTCGAGTTCCTTGACCAGCGAGGCCTCGCCTGGAACGCCATAGAGCGCCTCGAGCTGCTCGACCGTGGTGATGACGGACATGTTTTCGCCTCCAAACTTTTGCCGGCGCTACGTCATATCGATGACGTTTTGACGACAGCGAGGGGAATCAATTTTAGCGGTCCCGGCTCAGGCCCTTTTCCGCAAGCTCCGCGAGATAGGCTTCCCAGCGCGCATCCTTCTCGTGGCCGAGCGTATGCAGGTAATTCCAGGTGAAGATGCCGGTGTCGTGGAAATCGTCGAAGGTGATGCGCACGGCGTAGTTGCCGACTGGCTCGATCTTGAGGATTGCGACATTGCGCTTGCCGGGGACCGTCACCCGCTGATCCGGCGAATGGCCCTGCACTTCGGCCGATGGCGAGGCGACGCGCAGCAGTTCCGCCGGCAGTTCGAACGGCCGATGGTCGGGAAAGGTGACGGACAAAAGTTTGCGGTCCTTGGAGACCCTGAGCTCTTTCGGTGCGGTCATGCTGTTCGATCCCGTCTCATCCGCCTTTCCCTACGCCGCTTCGCCAAACGGGAAAAGACCTGATGAGACCGACCGACATGCGATGTCGGCTGAGGGGTGTTACCAAAGATCGAGAGGCGGTATCTTGAATGAATGGCCGGATCGTATCACATAGCGGTATATAACGAAGCCGTTCACGGCCACGGGAAGCGCTTGCATGGACATGATTGATCCTTTCGGCCGCACGATCAGCTATCTCCGCGTGTCGGTCACCGACCGCTGCGATTTCCGCTGCACCTATTGCATGGCCGAGGACATGGCCTTCCTGCCGAAGAAGGACCTGCTGTCGCTGGAAGAGCTCGATCGGCTGTGCACGGTTTTCATCGAAAAGGGCGTCAGGCGATTGCGCCTGACTGGCGGCGAGCCGCTGGTGCGCAAGAACATCATGCATCTGGTGCGCCAGCTGTCGCGGCATCTCGCCAGCGGCGCGCTGGAAGAACTGACGCTGACCACCAACGGCTCGCAGCTGTCGCGCTTTGCCGCCGAACTCGCCGATTGCGGCGTGAAGCGCATCAACGTGTCGCTCGATACGCTCGATGCCGACAAGTTCCACAAGATCACCCGCTGGGGCCATCTCGACAAGGTCATGCAAGGCATCGATGCCGCGCAGGCGGCGGGGCTGAAGGTCAAGCTCAACGCGGTGGCGCTGAAGGATTTCAACGACGCCGAGCTGCCCGAGATGATGCGCTGGGCGCATGGCCGCGGCATGGACCTGACGGTCATCGAAACCATGCCGATGGGCGAGATCGATGCCGACCGCACCGACCAGTATTTGCCGCTGTCGCTGCTGCGCGCGTCGCTGGAACGCCAGTTCACGCTGACCGACATTCCCTTCAAGACCGGCGGCCCGGCCCGCTACGTCCAGGTCGCCGAGACCGGCGGACGGCTCGGCTTCATCACGCCGATGACGCATAATTTCTGCGAAAGCTGCAACCGCGTCCGGCTGACCTGCACCGGCACCCTCTATATGTGCCTGGGCCAGGAAGATGCCGCTGACCTGCGCGCGCCCTTGCGCGCCTCCGAAGGCAACGAGCTGGTCGCCGAAGCGATAGACGAAGCGATCGGCCGCAAGCCGAAAGGCCATGACTTCATCATCGACCGCCGCACCAGCCGCCCATCGGTATCGCGCCATATGAGCGTCACCGGCGGCTGATCTTCCCGCCGATCTGTGCAAGAATTGCCGTGCGGTCATCGACTTCGGGGCAAGACATGCGGCGGTTCTTTTCATTCGGGACGTTTTTCGCTGCGATCGCGGCGAGCACGGCAATTGCCGCGCCGTTCACCTATGTGAACGAGCGCTTCGGCACCGTCTGCACCTTTCCCGAGGAAATCTTCACCGAGCACCAGCCCGAGCCCGACAATGGCGACGGGCAGCAATGGCTGAGTGCCGATGGTGCCAGCCTGATCTGCTCGGGCATCCTCAACATCGACGACGATACGCCGAAAGGCTTTGTCGCGGCGCAGAAGGCGAGCAACGAGCCGGGCTACAAGGTGACCTACAGCAGGGCCGGAAAGGACTGGGCAGTGCTGTCGGGCTTGAAGGAAGGAAAGATCTTTTACGAGCGGCGCCTGTTTGGTGGAGATGGCGTCATCCGCACGGTCTGGGTCGACTACCCTCCGGCCCTGAAGTCGAAATACGACCCGCTGGTCGGCGCCATTGCCGGCAGTCTCAAGGGACCATGAACGTTTCGGACCACACCCCAGAAAAAGTCTTGTTCGCGAACCGCAGCCGGATTTACGGCCAGTCTGTTCCAGCCTAGCCTTTCTCTGGAAGCGGCTCTTCGCTCACAGGGGGAATACATCATGCGCAAACTCATTCTTTCTCTCGCCTTGCTCGGTCTCGCGGCCGCGCCCGCCGCGGCGCAGTCGATCGGCGGCACCTATACGGTCGCCGGCACCAACTTCGACGGTTCGGCCTATGGCGGCGAAGCCACCATCACGCTGACCAGCGGGACGACCTGCGCGATCCATTGGGAAACCGGTGGCTCATCTTCCGACGGCATCTGCATGCGCAACGATGACGCCTTCTCCGCCGGCTATGTCATGGGCAAGGATATCGGCCTCGTCGTCTACAAGATGACGGACGACGGCTCGCTGCATGGTCTGTGGACCATCGCCGGCAAGGAAGGCAATGGCACCGAGGTGCTGACGCCGAAGAAGTAAGTTCTGCCGCCATTGCAGGTGATCTTCTGGGCCACAAACAAGGCTGTGGCCCAGCCCTTTGCTATTGCTGTTTCATGCCCGGCTGTTACAGGCTTGCTGCCTGAAGCGCGTCGCGTTTGAACGGATTCAGGTGACGCGCTTTAGGTCTTTGTTTCTTATGCATGCCGTTTCCCAAAAATCGAGGTCACTTTTGGGCGACATGCATTAGCAGAACCGGTAGCCGTCTTGCCCCTGTCACCAAATATTCGCGGCGCGTTGTTCATGATGGTGGCGATGGCCGGCTTCTGCCTCAACGACGCCATCACCAAATACTCGTCACAATCGATGAACATGGCGCAGGTCATGTTGATCCGTGGGGCTTTCGCTTCGCTTTTCGTTGGCTTGCTCGCCTGGCAGCGCGGCGCGCTCGCCCGCCCGGGCTCGATGCTGCAGCCTCTGGTGGCCCTGCGCGTGATCAGCGAGGCCGGTGCCACGGTGAGTTTTCTCGTCGCCCTCGCCCATTTGCCGATCGCCAATGTTTCGGCGGTGCTGCAGGCGCTGCCACTGGCGGTGACGATGGGGGCCGCGCTCGTCTTTGGCGAGGCTGTCGGCTGGCGGCGCTGGCTGGCCATCGCCATCGGATTTGCCGGCGTGCTGATCATCGTGCGGCCTGGCTTCGAAGGGTTCAGCATCTACTCGCTGGCGGCGCTGGCCAGCGTTGCCTGTTGTGCGGTGCGCGATCTCGCCACCAAGCAAATTCCCAAGGCCATTCCGACATTGCTGGTGTCGACGGCAACCGCGCTTGCCATGACCATCGTCGGTGCGGCGCTGTTGCCGGCAATGGGCGGCTGGACGCCGATGACGGGGGACAGCACAGCCCTGCTGGCCCTGGCGGCGGTGCTGGTGCTGATCGGCTACCAGTTCATCATCATGGCGATGCGGGCGGGCGACATCTCCTTCATCGCGCCGTTCCGCTATACGGCCCTGATCTGGTCGATCCTGCTTGGCCTGTTCATCTTCGCCGATATCCCCGATCCGCCGATGATCGTCGGCGCCACCATCATCATCGGCTCGGGCCTCTATGCGCTCTACCGCGAGCGGGTCGCCGGCCGGCGCAAGATCGTCGCCGAAAGCACGGGGCCGAGCATGGTTCCGGACGGAATCTAGCCAGATCAATGAAGGTTCTTGTGATTTCCGACGGCTGGCGTACAGGCTTCGTGGCATGAAGCGAGACATTGCGGGGATCATCCTGGCCGGTGGCCAGTCGAGACGGATGGGCGGCGGCGACAAGAGCCTGTTGCCGCTTGGCGATGGCTGCCTGCTTGACCAGGTCGTGTCGCGCTTCACCCCGCAAATAGAATCGCTGGCGCTCAGCGCCAATGGCGATCCTGCACGATTCCTGCGCTTTGGACTGCCGGTGCTTGCCGACAGCGTGCCCGGCTTTGCCGGGCCGCTCGCCGGAATCCTGACCGGCCTCGAATGGGCCGCGGCCAATACGTCTTGCAAAGCGATCGTCAGTGCTGCCGGCGACACGCCTTTCCTGCCGTTGAACCTTGTCGAGCGTCTGGCAGCGGCCGCCGATCAAAGTCCCGGTTCGATTGCCGTTGCCTGCTCGGCCGGCAAGCGGCACCCGACCTTCGCGCTCTGGCCGCTCGGCTGCCGCGATGCCTTGCGGCACTTTCTGGTCGACGAGGATATCAGGCGGGTTTCGGCTTTCATCGACCGGCACGGTTTTGTCGAGGTGGAATTCCCTGTTCTGCAATCGGCGGGGGTCGACCCTTTCTTCAACATCAACGATCCGGACGATCTTGTGTCTGCCGAGCGTCTGTTGCAGAGCATCAAGCCATGAACAGACGCGTCTTCGGCATCACCGGCTGGAAGAATTCCGGCAAGACGACTTTGACCGAAAGGCTGGTCACCGAACTTGTCCGGCGCGGCTGGAAAGTCTCGACGGTGAAACACGCCCATCATGATTTCGACATCGACAAACCGGGCGCCGACAGTTTTCGCCACCGGCAGGCTGGCGCCACCGAAGTCGCGATCGTCTCCGGCGTTCGCTGGGCACTGATGCACGAGCTGCGCGGCGAGGACGAGCCGACATTGGAGACTGTCCTGTCGCGGCTTGCCCCTTGCGACCTTGTGCTGGTCGAGGGCTACAAGCGCGAAGCCCATGACAAGATCGAAACCCGCCGGCTGGATGCGAAGGACCGTACGCCGCTTTCGGCGGAGGATCCCAACATCGTCGCTGTCGCCGCCGATTTTGCGATTGAAGGCGAGCTGCTGCCGGTATTCGATCTCGACGATGCAAAATCGATAGCCGACTTCATCGAGCGCACCACTGGGCTCGTTGCTTGAGCGCTGACGCAACGGCAGAATAGCCTTGCCCATTTTTGTGGTTTTGCAGTTGCTTTTTTCTTGGAAAGAATGGGAGTATCGCGCCAGCGGGCGGTCAAAAGCACCGCCCCACAGAGCCGTTCGGAACGACGGCCGGGACCATAAAGAGAGGACTATCATGCGTATTGCACTGCGTATCGCGCTCGCCGCTTCGGCCGCGCTGCTGACGCTCGGCGTAGCTCAGGCCCAGGAAAAGACCCTGAAGATCGGCACCGAAGGCGCCTACCCGCCATTCAACAACCTCACCGCCGATGGCCAGCTCGTCGGCTTCGACATCGACATCGCCAAGGCGCTTTGCGATGAGATGAAGGTCAAGTGCACCTTCGTCGCCCAGGATTGGGACGGCATCATTCCAGCCCTCCAGGCCGGCAAGTTTGACGCCATCGTCGCCTCGATGTCGATCACGCCCGAGCGCAAGGAAAAGGTCGACTTCTCGAACAAATACTACAACACGCCGTCGGCGCTCGCCGTGCCGAAAGACTCGACGTTGAAAGGCGTGACCAAGGAAGATCTCGCCGGCAAAACCATCGGCGTCGCCACCACCACCACGCATTTCAACTATGCCTCGAAGACCTACACCGACAGCACCGTCAAGGGTTATCCGAGCAGCCCCGAGGAGCAGGCCGATCTTGCCAATGGTCGTCTCGACGCCATCCAGGACGATATCGTCGTGCTGCAGCAGTTTCTGGATTCGCCTGATGGCGCCTGCTGCAAGATTCTCGGCCAGCCTTCGCCGCAGCCGGTCGAGATCTTCGGGCCGGGCGCCGGCATTGCCGTGCGCAAGGGCGAGACCGACCTGGTCAACAAGCTCAATTCGGCCATCGACGCCATCCGCGCCAATGGAAAATACAAGGAAATCAACGACAAGTACTTCAAGTTCGACGTCTACGGCGCCGAGTCCTGATAAATACGGTCAAGACGGCGGGGAATTTCCCCGCCGTCTTTCTATTCGTCTTGGGAATGCCGTGGAGATAAGACCGGTCGATGCCAGCCCAGAGCATATGGACACTTCTCAGTTGGGGACCCGAAGGCTGGCTTGACGATATTGCCTATGGCGCACTGATCACCATTGCGCTTGCGCTTGCCACGCTGCCCATCGGCCTGGCGATCGGCTTTTTCATTGCACTCGCCAAGCAGTCCGAAGAACCCTCGTTGCGCCTTGCCGCCAACATTTACACCACCGTCTTTCGCGGCCTGCCGGAGCTGGTGACGCTTTTCCTGTTCTTCTTCGGCATGCCGATCCTGCTGCAGCATCTCGTCAGGTACTTCCGGCCGGACACCACCATCGACGTCAACAGCTTTGTCGCCGGTATGATCGTGCTTGCGCTGATCTTCTCGTCCTATGCCAGCGAGGTTTTCCTGTCGGCCTTCCGGGCCATTCCGAAAGGCCAGTATGAGGGTGGCTATGCCATCGGTCTTTCGAACTGGCTGACCATGCGCAAGGTGATCGTGCCGCAACTGCTGCGCATCGCGTTCCCCGGACTGGAAAACTGCTGGCTCAGCCTGCTCAAGGACACGTCCCTGGTATCGGTCGTCGGCCTGGCCGAGACGCTGCGCAATGCCAGCATTGCCGCCCGCGTCACCAAGCACGCTTTCCTGTTCTTCGGCGTCGCCTCCCTGGTCTTTCTTGCCCTGGCCGTCCTGTCGTCCTTCGCCACCAGCGCGATTCTGCGCTCGCTTGGCCGGCGGGAGGCGCAACGATGAGCGCCACGGCCACCATCGTCGAACGGCCCCCGCCCCGGGCGCGCGGCTGGCCGCGCAGGCGTATTGCCGGTTATGCGCTGGTCTGCCTGTGGATTTTGTTCGGCATTGGCATCGTCAGCTATCTCTTCCTTGCCTGGAACCCTGAGTTCTTCGCCAAATATGCGCCAGCCTATTTGCGAGGGCTTGGGGTAACGCTCTCGCTGGTTTCCATATCGATGGTGCTCGGCGCGATCCTGTCGGTGCCCGTCGCTTACGGGCGCATGTCCAAGAACCGGATCCTGTCCGGCCTCGCCTATTGCTACGTCTATTTCTTCCGCGGCACGCCGCTGCTGGTCCAGACTTATCTCGTCTATTACGGATTGGGCTCGTTCAGGGTCGAGCTCCAGTCGATCGGCCTCTGGGACTTTTTCAAGGACGCGTTCAATTGCGGCGTCTTTGCCTTTGCGCTCAACACCGCCGCCTATCAGGCCGAGATTCTGCGCGGCGCCATCGAGAGCGTGCCAAGAGGGCAATGGGAAGGGGCGGCATCGCTTGGTCTGCACAAGTTGCAGACCTTGCGCAAGATCATCCTGCCGCAAGCCTTGATCGTCGCCTTGCGGCCCTATGGCAACGAACTGATCCTGATGGTCAAGGCGTCCGCCATCGTCGCCATCATCACGGTCTATGATCTGATGGGCAATGCAAAGCTCGCCTTCGCCAACTCGTTCGACATCCAGGCCTATATCTGGGTCGCGCTCGTCTATCTGGTGATGGTCGAGATATTGCGCCATGGCGTCGAATGGATCGAGCGCCGGATCACCGTTCACCTGAAACGCTGACTATTTCAATTCAGCTGCACCAGCCGATCCTGCCCTACGCGTCTTGACGAATTGAGCGCAGAGCCTAGAGCTTTCGCAGCAAATTCCGTTTCTGAAGGGCAAGCTCATGGCATCTGTTGCATTTCTCGGTCTTGGCGTGATGGGCTATCCGATGGCCGGGCACTTGAAGAACAAGGGTGGCCATGATGTCACCGTCTACAACCGCACCAAGGCCAAGGCCGAGCAATGGGTTGGCCAGCATGGCGGTAGCCTTGCGGCGACGCCAGCACAGGCCGCCGAGGGCAAGGATTTTGTCTTCTCCTGTGTCGGCAATGACGACGATCTGCGTTCGGTGACGACCGGTCCGGAAGGCGCCTTCAAATCGATGAAGAAGGGTTCGGTCTTCATCGACAACACCACGGCCTCGGCCGAGGTCGCTCGCGAGCTGGCGGCGGCGGCGGAAGCCGGCGGGTTTTCGTTTCTCGATGCGCCTGTCTCGGGCGGCCAGGCCGGCGCCGAGAACGGCGTGCTGACCGTCATGGTCGGCGGCGAGCAGGACGCTTTCGACAGAGCGAAGCCTGTTATCGACGCTTTTGCCCGCATGGTCGGCTTGATGGGGTCGGCCGGTGCCGGCCAGCTCACCAAGATGATCAACCAGATCACCATAGCCGGCCTCGTCCAAGGCCTGGCCGAAGGCATCCATTTCGGCAAGAAGGCCGGACTCGACATCGAGAAGGTGATCGAGGTGATTTCCAAGGGTGCCGCCGGCTCCTGGCAGATGGAGAACCGCCACAAGACAATGAATGCCGGCAAATATGATTTCGGCTTCGCCGTCGACTGGATGCGCAAGGATCTCGGCATCTGTCTGGCCGAGGCCGATCGCAATGGCGCCAGACTGCCGGTGACAGCACTTGTCGACCAGTTCTACAAGGATGTGCAGGCGATGGGCGGCAAGCGCTGGGACACGTCCTCGCTGCTGGCGCGCCTGGAGAAGTAGGTTTCCGCCGTGGCAGAGCTCTCACCTCAATCCACAGCCGCGGAAATCGTCGCCCATCTTCGCGCTATCGGGTCGGAGGAGAACCGCCTCGGCATGTTGCGCTACGGCATCAAGATCGACCGTGCGCTTGGTATCTCGCACGGCATGCAGCGGCAGATCGCCAGGAAGATCAAACGCAACCACGAGCGCGCCTTCGAGCTATGGGACACCGGCATCATGGAGGCGCAGTTCATCGCCTCCGTCACGGCTGACCCGAAACGGTTTTCTGCTGGAGATGCAAGACGATGGGCGGCCAGCTTCGACTCCTGGGACATCGTCGACGGCGTCTCCGACCTCTTTGTCGACACGGACGCCTGGAAAGAACTGATCCCCGAGTTCGCGGCCGATGAGCGGGAGTTCGTTCGGCGCACGGCCTTCGCGATGATGGCCTGGTCTGTCGTCCACCGGAAGAAGGAGCCGGGGGCGACCTTCCTCGCCTTCCTGCCGATCATCGAAACGCATGCCAACGACAGCCGCAATTTCGTGAAGAAAGCCGTGAACTGGGCGCTTCGGTCGATCGGCAAACGATCAATGGACATGCACGGCGCTGCCCTGGCTGTCGCCGAACGATTGGCGCAGTCGGCAGACAAGACGGCGCGCTGGATCGGCAAGGACGCCGTAAGGGAGCTGTCCAATGCCAAGACGCTCGCGCGGATCGTCGCCAGGAAAGGCTGACGGCGCGGAAATCCGCTTTCCGGCATGTCTGGATCTCGCCGACATGTGAAGTGGCTGCCGGCATGTGATGCGGCTGCCGACATGTGATGCGGCTGCCGACATGTGATGCGGTGGGAGCGTTGACGTCGTTGACAGCGGCGTCTTTACTTGAGCTTCAAAGGGACGCGGCCATGAGCAATCCTCCCAAATCAATCCTGGCCTTCGCAGCGGCATTGTTTGTGTCCGCGGCCACCGATGCCTCGGCCGAGACCGCGCACATATTCTGGAAGGATCTGCGTCCGGCTACGCAATCCGCCGCCGAAAACGTCGGGCTGCCGATGATCGCGGCAAAATTGCCCGACCATGGCGAGACGCTGTCCGTCAACCTGCAGGACAAAAGCATTCAGTTGGCCGGCTACGCATTGCCGGTCGATCGCGACGGCGATCTTGTCTATCAGTTCTTGCTGGTGCCGTGGACGGGTGCGTGCAGCCACATGCCAACGCCGCCCCCCAACCAGATCGTGCTGGTCACGCCGGCACGTCCCTACAAAATGTCCGAGGCCTATCAGCCGGTCGCGGTCACCGGCGCGCTGAAGCCGGACATGGAGAAGAGCCAGCTGTTCATCCTCGACGGCGTCAGCGTCATCCAGTCTGGCTACAGCGTCCGCAAGGCAGACGTGGTCGCCGTCGGCAGCGTACCGGACACCGTCACCCTGCCGGTCAACTCGCCCTGGAGTTTCCTCAACAAAAAGAAGAACTAAGCAGGACAACCTGCTGCAGCTCAGGCAGCGTTGGCACCCGATTCCTTGTCCAGCACCATGTAGTCGAGCGGGATTTCGGTCGTGTACTTGATCTGCTCCATGGCGAAGGACGACGACACGTCACGGATTTCGATCTTGGCGATCAGCCGCTTGTAGAAGGCGTCATAGGCGGCGATGTCTGGAACCACGACGCGCAGGAGATAGTCGACGTCACCGCTCATGCGGTAGAACTCGACCACCTCGGGAAACTCCTGGATGACTTCCGAGAAACGCCGCAGCCATTCATGGCTGTGCGAATTGGTGCGGATCGACACGAAGACGGTGACGCGCACATTGACCTTTTCATGGTCGAGAATGGCAACGCGCCGCTTGATGACGCCTTCCTCCTCGAGCTTCTGGATGCGCCGCCAGCAAGGTGTTGTCGACAGCCCGACTTTCTTGGCGACGTCGGCGACCGCGAGTGTCGCGTCCTCCTGCAAAAGACGGAGAATTTTTCTATCGAGGCGGTCCATATTTTGCTCCCCAGGGGAATAGATTGGCTATACTCCCCCTTATTCCGACCTTTCACAAGAAAGAAATTCTGCCAATTGACGGAAAAGCGAGTGATTTCTTGCTGTAAGGTCAGCCGAGGCGATATCGGATTTCCGAACGCAGAAAAGGCAGCAAATCCATTTCAAACCATGAATTCTTCTTCAGCCAGCCGGTGTTGCGCCACGAGGGATGCGGCAGCGGCAGCACTTTCGGACCGACGGAATTCTCCCAGATGGAGCGCCAGTCCATGACCGTTTCGGTCAGGGAGGGCCGGCGCGCCGCACCCATGTGCCAGGACTGCGCATAGATGCCGATCGTCAGCACCAGATCGATCTGTGGCATCGAGGCCATCAAAGGCGCGCGCCAGGCCGCCGCGCATTCGCGCCTCGGCGGCAGATCTCCCCCCTTGGCATCCTGGCCGGGAAAGCAGAAGCCCATCGGGACGATGGCGAATTTTTCGATGTCGTAGAATTCGTCGCTCGTCACGCCAAGCCAACTGCGCAGGCGGTCGCCGGAGGCGTCGGTGAACGGCATGCCCGACAGATGCACCTTGGTGCCGGGCGCCTGGCTGGCGATCAGGATACGAGCGCTGGACGAAGGGCGCAGCACTGGTCGTGGCTCATGCGGCAACGGCTTGCCGGCCGGATTTTCCACGCAGATACGGCAGGCGCGGACCCTGGCGACGAGGTTTTCGAGTTCAACAGTCATTCTCAGGCTGATGCGCTCGGCCGGCTGGAGACGGCCTGATGCCAGCGCAACACATTCGCGCAGTCATCCGGCACCTTGATGCGTGCCGGCTTCATGAAGTCGACGGCGATCAGGCCGGTGATGTCGGCGATCGAATAGCTGTCACCGGCGATGAACTCCCGGCTGCCCAGTTCGCCGTCCAGAAGCCTGAGGAACGCCACGGCCTTCGGCTTATTGGCCTCACCCCATTCGGGGAACTGCGGGATTTCCCATTCCTTCATCGCCGGATGGGTGTGCCGGAAAGCCTGCGTGACGCAGCTGAGCAAATTGAATTCCATCCGTCGCTGCCACATCTCGACCTGCGCCTTGCCGAGTGCGCCACGCCCGAACAGGGCCGGTTCGAGATGCAGTTCCTCGAAATAACGGCAGATGGCGACGGATTCCGTGATGATGGTGCCGTCGTCGAGTTCCAGCACCGGCAGGCGCAGCAAGGGATTGCGCGAGCCGACCACCTGTTGCCTGTGTTCCAGCGCCCCCATGTCGATGGGCACCTGTGGAACTTCGATGCCTTTCTCGGCCAGGAAAACGCGGACCCGCCTCGGGTTGGGCGCCCGGCCACCGTCGAAGAGTTTCATTCCATCCTCCTGTTCGTTCTCGGTTCCAGTTCCAGGATGTGCATCACCAGAAGCGAAAAATCTCGCGCACGGCATCGCCGATCGACGCCAGCGTGCCGTGCTTCTTCTCGACGACTTCGCCGTGATGGCTGTCTCGCCAGTCTTGCGGCTGATCGAACGTTCCCGCCCAGATGCCGGCCTTTCCCGCGCGGGCGATGGCTTCCTCGCTCTCGAAGTCACCATAGGCAACCGCCCAGCCCGCCTCGACCTGCGCGCGGTTGAGATTCTTGCCGCCGGCGGTGCAGTCGCCGAGCAGCCGGCCATAACGATCACGCTGCCAGCCGGTACAAGAGACGGGCTTGCCGGCGATCAGGCGAACGAGCGACTGACGCGCAAGCGTGCCGCAGGAATAGTCCGCGCCGTTCTTGCGGCAGGTCTGCGTATATTCCGGAGCATCGATGCCGCGCATGCGGATACGCTCGGTGCCAAGCGTGATCGAATCGCCGTCGTTGATGATTGCCACGCCTTGCGTTTTGCGTGTCTCCACCCGGTCGAGGCGGGCCGCCAGCAGGATCAGCAGTCCGAGGATGATGACGGCAAGCCCGTAATCCACCAGCCGGCGCCACAGGCTTCTGGGGCGCGCAACGTATCGCCGGCGCGGTCTTGGCGACCACGAGCGGCTCATATGGCAAACGGTTGGTTAATCATTCGAACGTAGCTTAACACTTGGAAACCGCTGCTCGCATAAATTGAAGTTTTGATGCCCTTGCAACGCTCGAACACAGCGGACAAGTTCATTGTGGACCGCAGGAAACCTCATCGCAACAGCGATGTGGCGCGCGCGGTGCGCAAGACGCGTGACCGTCTTTCGCAGCAGGCCGGCAATCCCGATTTCGATCGCGAACTGTTGAAGCTGCATGCCCGCGCGATGACCAGCGGCGCCATCGCCATCCCGCTTCTTGTTCTGGCGATCGCGGCGGCCGGCCGGCTGGCCGGAATCGGCAACGAGATCGGGCTCTGGGCGCTGTTCACCCTGACCTGCTACACCATCGTTGCCTTCATGGCGCGGCGCATCGAGCGCACGGAAGCTTCCGAGCTCAACCCTTCGCAAGCACGACGAGAATTCCTGATCGGCCATTTCCTGTGCGGTCTCGGCTGGGCATGGTTTGTGTGGCTTGGCTGCAGCGTCTGCGAGGTCGATCCGTTCCACATCGTCAAGGCCGTGGTGCTGTTGTTCGCCATGGCGGCGACCGCGGTGATGACCTCGTCTCTGCGCGGGGCACTGTTGGCCACCTTTGCCGTTCCCGTGGCGCTCTACGCTTATGCCGGCGCCAAGCTATGGATGCCGGTCGAGGCGATCATGGCCGCGCTGCTGGTCATGTCGCTGCCGTTCTTCGCCTATGTGGCCCGGCATCTCAACCACTCGTCCCTGATGATGTTGTCGTTCCGCTCCGAAAAGGATGCGCTGATCGCCGAACTGGAGACGGCGAAATCGATGTCGGACGAGGCGCGGCGGCGGGCCGAGGACGCCAATCTGGCGAAATCGCGGTTCCTCGCTTCGATGAGCCACGAATTGCGCACGCCGCTCAACGCCATTCTCGGTTTTTCCGAGGTGATGTCGAACGAGGTGCTGGGGCCGATGAGCAATCCCACCTATCGCGACTACGCGCATGACGTGCACGAATCCGGCCAGCATCTGCTCGATCTGATCAACGAGATCCTCGACCTGTCGCGCATCGAGGCCGGCCGCTACCAGCTCAACGAAGAACCGGTAATGCTGCTTGGTATCGTCGAGGACTGCTGTCACATGATGGAGTTGAGGGCGCGCAACAAGGATATCCGGGTCGTCCAGGATTTCGAGCACGAACTGCCGCGCCTTTTCGCTGATGAGCGTGCGGTGCGACAGATCACGCTCAACCTTCTGTCGAATGCCATCAAGTTCACCGCCACCGGCGGTGAAATCCGTGTCCGCGTTGGTTGGACGGCGGGCGGCGGACAATACATTTCGATCAAGGACGACGGTCCGGGCATACCGGAAGACGAGATCCCGATCGTGCTTTCCGCCTTCGGCCAGGGCTCGATCGCGATCAAGAGCGCCGAGCAAGGCACCGGGCTTGGCCTGCCGATCGTGCAAGGGCTGCTCGCCATGCATGGCGGCGAGTTCGAGCTTCATTCCAAGCTGCGCGAAGGCACCGAGGCGATCGCCATCTTCCCACTGAGCCGGGTGATGGAGGAACTGCCAGCACTGCCGACCGCGGCGGTGGCGGCTCGACGACGGTAAGCGTCGCGGCGAACTGTGTCGATGGCCAGCAAGAAGGACGGCGCCCCACGATGGCAGAAGGTGATTGGCACGTCGTTGGCATAGAGATCCACTCGGACCGCCTTCGCTTGAGGCTGTTTACAGCCGACGACGCTGAAGACCTCTTTTTCGCCATCACTCCCGCCATCACCCGTTTCATGCAGTGGGAACCACCTCGATCACTGGCGGCCTTGCCAAAGTATGGCGATCCTGGCTGACGCCAATCCAGGACGGATCGGATTTGCACTTTGTTGTGCGTGCATTGGCGGACGATCGCTGTCTGGGACTTGTCGGCCTTCATGCAGCGAAGACCGTGTGTCCCGAACTCGGGATCTGGATCAGGGAAGACGCTCAAGGAAACGGCATTGGCCAAGAGGCAATTGCTGCTGTCGCGGAGTGGGCCTCCGAGGCACTTGAACCGGACTGCTTCGAATATCCGGTTGCCGAAAGGAACGTGGCCAGCAGAAGAATAGCGGAACGCCTTGGAGGCGTAATAGTCGGCGGCCGCTCCAACCCAAAATACAACGCTGTCGTCTATCGCATTCCCAATCTCCGGCGCTAATACCTCAAGACTCTAGCCGCGTACTGCCGCAGCCATGCCCGAACTGGTCAGCGCGGCGGCCTTGACCAGCCCCGCGGCAAGGGCGGCCCCTGCCCCTTCGCCATGGCTGATGCCCAAATCGAGCAACGGGCGCAGGCCGAGCCGTTGGGCGGCGCGTGCATGCGCAGGCTCTGGCGACAGGCTGGCCAGCAGGCAATGATCGAGCGCGGTGGGATTGACGCCATGCAGTACCGCTGCGGCTGCCGTGGCGGCCAATCCGTCGAGCAGCAGCGGGATTTTCTGCATGCGCGCGGCAAGGATGGCGCCGGCGATTGCTGCGAATTCACGGCCGCCGACCCGGCGCAGCGCCTCGAGCGGGTCGCCGAGATGGCCGTCATGAAAAGCCAGCGCAGCATCGACCACGTCGGCCTTGCGTGCCTGCATGGCCGCATCGGCCCCCGACCCCGCGCCGACCCAGTCGGCGCCCCTGCCCCCGAACAGCGCCGCAAACAGGGTGGCGGCGACGGTGGAGTTGCCGACGCCGAGATCGCCGAGACACAAAAGGTCGGTGCCGCCGGCGATCGCTTCCATGCCGAAGGCCATGGTGGCGGCACAGCCACGCTCGTCGAGCGCAGCATCCTCGGTGATGTCGGCGGTCGGGACGTGCAGGGCGAGATCGAAGACCTTCAGTCCGAGATCGTTGGCGATGCAGATCTGGTTGATCGCGGCACCTCCGGCGGCGCAAAGCTCGACCGCATTGGCGGTCGCCGCCACCGGCCGTGGCGAAATGCCGTGGCGCGTGACGCCGTGATTGCCGGCAAAGACCGCCATCAGCGGTCTTGTCACCGCGGGCGGGGCCCGCCCGCTCCAGGCTGCCAGCCACGCGGCGATGTCCTCGATACGGCCAAGCGAATTGCCTGGTTTGTCGGCCTTGGCAAACAGCATGCGCACGCGGGTCTCGGCTGCCGTGTCGGCCGTCGGCAGATTGGCCAACAGGTTGCGAAAATCGTCGAAAGGCAGTGCGCTGGTCATCTTGTTGTCGATCATTCCCTGGAGTTGGTGAGCGGCATAGCCGCCTTGCGAGGTTGGCACAACCTCCGGGATGATGGGCCTGCATTTGACGCAAAGCCGGCCCCGAAGGGCGCAATCGCGAGGGCTTGCATTGGCTTTGCCGTTGCACCATGTGGAGGTGGAACAAGGGATTCCGGATGGAAGCCCAAGAGAAAGTCATGACGGTCATCGAATCCCCGTGCATCCTGGTCTGTTCGATCGACATGAAAACCGGCTTCTGTTTCGGTTGCGGCCGCACGCGCGAGGAAATCGGCGCCTGGATCGGGATGACGACGGAAACGCGCCGCAGCGTCATGGCGCAATTGCCGGCCCGGCTGGAAACGGTCGAGCGCCGGCCGCGCCGGGAAACGCGCCGCACCCGCATGACGCGCGAACGCGACGCGCTATCGTGAGGTGCGGATGAGCCGGTTGTTCTGGATCTTGATGGCCGCGATCGGGGTGGGAGCAGTCCTGCTCATGCTCAACGATTCCGCCGGCAGCACGCTCGGCGTCGAGAACAACGATTTCAGCCGACTGATCTGGCTCGGCGCCTTTGGCGCCCTTGTCGGCGCCGGCCTGCTTCGCTCGGGCCGGCCCCTGGGCGCCATGGCCCGCAACCTCGGCGCCTGGGCGGCGATCGCACTCGCGCTGATCGCTGGCTACCAATATCGCTATGAGTTGCAGGATGTCGCCAGCCGGGTGACCGCGGGCCTTGTTCCCGGCAGCCCGCTTGCGCTCGGCGTCGAAGACGGTCACGCCACGGTGACGCTCGACAAGGCCGACAACGGCCATTTCGAAGCGCGCATCCTGGTCAACGGCAACCCGGTCCGGGCCGTGGTGGATACGGGTGCAACCAGCACCGTGCTGACGTCACAGGATGCGCAGGCCGCCGGATTCAATCCGGCCGCGCTCAACTACACCATACCGGTTTCGACCGCTAACGGCATGGCACGCGCCGCGGCCGTGAAAACCGATCAGATTGCGATCGGCGGCATCATGCGCAGGGATATGTCGGTGATGATCGCCGCACCCGGCATGCTCAGCCAGAGCCTGCTCGGCATGAACTTCATCGGTTCATTGTCGGGTTTTGACGTGCGCGGCGACCGCATGATCCTCAGGGATTGATCCCCAAAACTCAAGCCGCTTCGGCTGCTGCTCCACCGAACTCGACGGCCGCGAAAGCCGTCTTCAGCACGTCCGGGCCGGCGCCGGGTTTTGTCGCGTCGGTGGACAGGATCTGCCGGTAGCGGCGCGCACCGGGCAGGCCATGGAACAGTCCGACCATATGGCGGGTGACATGGCCAAGCCGGCCACCCTGCTCGATATGGCGTGCCGCATAGTCCGCCATGGTATCGATCAGCGCGGCAAAATCGAACGGCTCGGACTGGACGCCGTAGAAAGCGGCATCGACGCCGGCCAGAATGCCGGGCGTGTGGTAGGCGGCGCGGCCAAGCATGGCGCCGTCGACGTGACCGAGATGCGCCTGGGCCTCTTCAATCGACTGAATTCCACCATTTATGCCTATGAATTTGTTGTTCTTTTTTGCCTTCAGTCGATAGACTCTGCTGTAATCGAGCGGCGGGATGTCTCGGTTTTCCTTGGGACTCAGCCCTTCCAGCCACGCCTTGCGTGCATGCACCCACAACGCGTCGGCGCCGGCATCGAAAACCCCATCCGCCAGCGCATCGAGGGCTGGTTCCGGGTCCTGCTCGTCGACGCCGATGCGGCATTTGACGGTGACGGGAATTGTCACCGCCGCCTTCATCGCTGCGACGCAGCCGGCGACGAGGTCCGGCACCTTCATCAGGCAGGCGCCGAACGTGCCCGACTGAACGCGGTCCGACGGACAGCCGACATTGAGGTTGATCTCGTCATAGCCAAAAGCCTCGCCGATGCGGGCAGCCTCGGCGAGCTTTTCACGATCAGAGCCGCCGAGCTGCAGCGCGACCGGATGTTCCGTCGCATCGAAGCCGAGCAGCCGCTCGCGCGCGCCGTGAATGACCGCGTCGGCCACCACCATCTCGGTGTAAAGCAGTGCATGGCTCGTCAACTGGCGGTGGAAGAACCGGCAATGCCGGTCCGTCCAGTCCATCATAGGCGCAACGGAAATCCTATGAGCTTGATTTATCACGCTTTTTCTCGTATTTTCAGGGCCTTAAAACGTGCACACGTTCGCCGTTTGTACGACATGATATCCGTCAGTTTTCGCATTTTGTACTCCTCCCTGTGCACACAGCGTGCACGAAAAAGAGACCACCCATGGCATCCATCAACAAGTTGGCTTCCGGCAAGTGGCGTGTGCAGGTTCGCTGCAAGGGCCACTACCTCACCACCAGCTTCTCGCTCCGCAAGGACGCCGAGATGTGGGCGCGCCGAATTGAGCGAGAAATCGACCTGGGTCAGAAGCCTGCTCCCAAGCACAAGGACGGGATCAAAACGGTTTCCGACCTGATCGACCTGCATATCGCGGATATGACGGAAGTTGGCAAGGTGATCGGGCGTTCGAAGGCATTCAGCCTGGACCTGCTACGAGCCAGGCTCGGAAGGCTCAACATCGCCGATCTTAATCGCGAACAGGTCATCAAGTTCGGCAAGGAACGAGCCGAGGAAGGCGCCGGACCTGTCACCGTTGGAATAGACATCGGATACGTCCGGACATTGCTGGTGCACGGCGCGGCTGTGCATGGACTGCCTTATTCAGCGGAGCCGGTGGAGCTTGGTCGTGTCGCCCTCACCCGCTTGGGTCTTGTTGGCAAGGGCAACGAGCGCGATCGGCGACCGACGCTTGAGGAGATAGAGGCCCTGATCCGATACTTCAGAGGAAACAACTTCCAGATTATCCCCGTCGATAAGATCATTCGCTTTGCGATCTCAACCGCCATGCGGCTCGGGGAAATCTGCAACGCCACCTGGGAGGACCTCAACGACCGCAACAACACCCTGCTGATACGAGATCGCAAGGACCCACGCCACAAGAAGGGCAATCACATGCGTATCCCGCTCCTCGATGTGAGTGGTTACGACGCCCGCGCGATCCTCGAAGAGCAGCGTTTCTCCACTGAGGGAAAGGGACGCATCTTTCCCTACAATGGGAAGTCGACCGGAACCGCCTTCCGACGTGCGTGTCATGAATTGAAGATCGAGGACCTGCACTTCCACGACCTGCGTCACGAAGGTACAAGCCGCCTGTTCGAAGCTGGCTTCACCATCGAGCAGGTCGCGATGGTCACCGGGCACAAGGATTGGAAGATGCTCCGCCGCTATACCCATTTGAGGCCGGAGCATCTTCATGTGATCGCGGCGAGGCTTCAACAGACACCGCCAAATACGGAGTTGCGGCAAGCAATCGGCTAATACCACCTTGCCAGACATCCGGCGTTGCTAGGAGGACAACGACGAATCCAGGATGGATTGAGCGATGTTGTCACGGGTCGCAAGGATTGGAAGATGTTGCGGTGATATACGCAACTCAGCCGGAAACCCTGCACACAATCCGAGTTGCAATGGTAGCCTAGCCGACTACCAATAAATCGACGCTTACCGAGGAATACCTATCAACCTCTCGTAGGCAGCTCCGTGGAAAAGGCAGCGATGATCGCCTCGAGCGACACATTCAGTGCGTTGGAAAAGGTCCTGCCCTTCTGCCAAATCGCCACGTAGTGATACAGCGCGGATGGTTCCACTGGCTTTATTCCCAGGTTAAACGCCGCGTACTCGCGCACGATGATCTCGTTAGTGATCGAAATGCCTAGGCCAGCCGAAACGTATCCGGCTTCGTGACCGTTGCAATCGAATTCCACCAGTATGTTCGGCTCAACGCCGGCGAAGCGCAAGGCATTGAAGTTCATTTGGTGAGCGGCGAATTGGGGATCGATATCGACGATCGTTTCGCCTGCCAGGTCTTGGGCCTCAATACAGGTCTGTTTTGAGAACCGATGATCGGGATGGAAAATGCACACGTTGCGCGCTGATCCAAGCGGCGCCCAATCAAACAGACTTGGATCCAGCGGCAGCCTCGAGATTCCGAGTTCGGCACGCCCGGCCAGGATGTGCTCGCCGATCTGCTCGTAGCTTCCCGAAATCGACCGAACATTCGAAGCGGTTCTTGAGTGGATAATCGCCACAACCTTGGGCAAGGTCACGAAACCGAAGACAGAAGGCGCGGCAATGGCAATCCGTTGCT
This sequence comes from Mesorhizobium sp. M0518, assembly GCF_040321125.1. Lineage (NCBI taxonomy): Bacteria > Pseudomonadati > Pseudomonadota > Alphaproteobacteria > Hyphomicrobiales > Phyllobacteriaceae > Mesorhizobium > Mesorhizobium sp. M0518. Next base: position 137,614 of record NZ_JAMYQY010000002.1, on the reverse strand, counting down.
TTTCCTCGTTCTTCATAGCGAAGATCGATGCTTCCAACCGATCTAGGGACGTCAGGGCGAGTTCTACGTTTCGTAGGAGTTCCCAGGCTTCCTGCAAGGGGAAGATCCGGTTGGCTGATCTCTTGAAGAGTGTGATGCCGAGCGTGGTCTCGAGCTGCTTCACATGTTGACTGACGGCGGGCTGGCTTATCCCGAGCGCTGCCGCCGCTCGCCTTGTCGAACCGGCCCGCAACACTTCTCGGAAGACCTTCAGTTGACGGAGCTTCAGGTCGCTCTGCAGCAACTCCATTCCCTGCGCTCCTTTCCCTGATAACGCCCACCCGGGAAGCAGATACCGCTAACCTGGGGAGCAACGAACCGCTTCAGTATATAACGGTGCGTTATAGATAAAATAATAAAAATTATAGATTGAGTGTGTAATTTCAAGCGTTAGAATTGGGCAATATCTCCAATTAACTCCAAATTACCAATATAACAATTCGCAACCTTGGGTTATACGACTTGGTCTGAGTGACACGGACCGTCGTATCTCGCGGTATTGCGAGCCAAGGAACGCGCCCCATGGGTGGTTTTACTGCTCAGTTTGTTGTCGCACTCACCGTGACCATAAGCCTGGCTCTTGTCAGCGGCTGCCTGGGTACGGCATTCGGGCTGTTTCTGGCCATTTCGAAGGGCACGGCACAGCCGCGCCTCAACAGCGTCGTGACGGCCTACACGACGGTTGTCCGTGGTGTACCAGAACTTCTCATTATCCTGCTCATCTACTTCGGCGGAACGACCCTCGCCAGCAAGATCGCCGGCCGGTACGTGGAGGTGAACGCATTCACCGCAGGCGTTATCGCGCTCTCGGTCGTCTTCAGCGGCTATGCGACCGAAGTGTTTCGCGGCGCGATTGCGGCGGTGCCAGCGGGTCAAGCCGAAGCGGCAAAGTCGCTTGGGCTGAACACCTGGCAGCGCTGGGTGTTCATCATCGGACCGCAGATGCTGCGGCTGGCGCTGCCGGCCTATGGCAATCTCTGGATTTCGCTTTTCAAGGACACCGCCCTGGTCTCGATTGTCGGTCTGACCGATATCATGCGCGTCGCGTATGTAGGGGCCGGATCCTTACGCGCACCATTGACCTTCTACCTTGCGGCCGCCGCTCTCTACCTCTCGCTGACCACCGTCACGCTGCTGTCGATCCGGCTGGCTGAGCGACGCTATCCAGCCCTCGGCCGGTAAGAGGGAGCGACCATGAACCTCGGCTTGATGTTTGACGCATGGTTGTCCTGCCTTCGGGCATTGGCCTCACCTTGACCCTGACGGTCCTGTCGCTGACGGCCGGATTTCTTCTATCGGTGCCGCTGGCCTTCATCCGCGCGTATGGACGTCCCGGCCTCTCGCTCGCGGTGCTGGCATATACCTATGTCATCCGCGGAACGCCGATGCTCGTCCAGCTCTTCCTGCTCTACTACGGCCTCGCTCAGATCGAGGCGGTGCGAGCCAGCATCTTCTGGGTGATCCTGCGGGATCCATTCTGGTGCGCCCTTCTGACATTTTCGCTGAACAGCGCGGCACACACCACCGAGATCCTGTGCCGTGGTCTCCAGTCCGTGCCGAAGGGCGTCACCGAGGCGGCCACGTCTCTCGGCTTGAAACGCTTCCAGATCGCTCGCCTAATCACCTTCCCGATCGCTTTCCGGATATCGCTCCCGGCCTACGGCAACGAGATCGTCGGGATGATCAAGGGCTCGTCGGTCGCGAGCACCGTGACGCTGCTTGAGATCACCGGCATGGCGAGACAGATGGTGTCGACTACGTTCGCGCCGTACGAGATCTTCATCGTCGCTGGAGCGATCTACCTTTCTCTTACCTCGATCGCGGTGAAAGCGATCCAGTTGCTGGAGCGATGGCTTTCGACCGACGGCCATCCGGTGCGTCGACGAAAGGCGCGAGTGCGCTCAGCCCTACCTGACCCAGAGATCACGACGCCCCTGCCCTGACGCCGCAGGTTCTGAGCTCCCGTTCCATCCAAACCAACGAAGAGGTGCATCATGCGCATACCCCTGGCTATTGCTTTTTCTATCGCATCCCTGATGTCGGCATTCCCCGCCGGCGCCGAAAGCGGGCGCGTCATATCGATTGCCACTGAAGGTGCCTCGCCGCCTTGGGACGGCACCGACGCGAACGGTCAACTCTACGGCTACGATATCGATGTTGGACAGGAGCTGTGTCGTCGCATCGCGATCAAATGTACCTTCGTTCCGCAGGATTGGGACGGGATCATCCCGGCACTGCTTGTCGGCAAGTTCGACGTGATCATGTCCGGCATGGCGATCACGGAAAAACGCAAGCAGTCCATCGCGTTCTCGATCCCCTACGCCACCGGCTTCAACCAGTTCGTGGTGCGCAAGGACCTGGGTCTCGACGCCGGCGACACCAAGGAAAAGGTCAACCTCTCGACGATCGGGGACAAAGAGAAGGCGACCATCGAACGCCTCAGATCGACACTCGCCGGCAGGGCGATCGGGGCCCTGCGCTCGTCGAATTCGGAAGCCGTCGTGAAGGAAATCCTGGGCGATGTCGTGACCATCCGCAGTTATGACAGCCAGGACAACATGAAGCTCGATCTTGCCGCGGGTCGCATCGACGGCGGTCTCGCCGACTATTTCACCTGGCGGGATTTTCTGGAGACGCCTTCCGGCTCGGATGTGGTGTTTTTCGGCCCTGAACTGAATGGCGGGCTCTGGGGGCCGGGCGTTGGCGCAGGTCTGCGCAAAGACGATACGGAGTTGCTCGCCAAGTTCAACGCGGCCATCGACGCGGCCACCAAGGATGGAACGATCAAGGCGCTGAGCCTGAAATGGTTCAAGAGCGATATCTCACCGGCCCTCTCGCAATAGGCGGCAACCGACTTCGACATTGACGTGGCGCGGGCCGGAACGCCTGCGCCCTCCCCTCCCTCAAGGCGAGCCCCATGAAAAACCAGTTCTGCGCGGTCGTTACCGGCCAATCCCTGATCAAGCACGACATCCGTGACGTCAAAGACGAACGTTTCTTCGCGGTCACGGACTTCCTGCGCCAAGGCGACGTCGTCTTCACCAACTTCGAGTCGACGATCCTGGGCAAGCACGGCGGGTGGCCGACCAAGGGCAAATACTTCGGATATTCCAGGGCTGAAGTTCTCGACGCATTGCAGGCCATCGGTTTCAACGCGCTTGCGCTCGCAAACAACCACGCCTTCGATCTCGGCGCCTGCGGCATCCTCTCGACGCTGGAGGAGGTGGAAGCGCGGGGCTTCCTCCATGCCGGCATCGGGTCCGACGAGACTGACGCGAGGAAACCGGGCCGCCACCGGCTGGGCGCGCGCGAGGTCGCGCTTCTTGCGATGGATGCAGGCCCGGGCCCGACCAACATGTATGCCGAAGACCGCACGGCCTTCCGGCCGGCTCGGCCGGGCGTCAATCGTCTGAACACCATTCGCAAGATGGGGGTGCCGGACGGACATTTCCGCAGATTGGCAAGGCTGGGCACTCATTTGCAAAGCTCGCCTTTTGAGCTGGCCAACTATGCGCAACCGGAGGACCCGGTAGAGGTGTCGGCCGACAAGGAGATCAATTTCTACGGCACCGTGTTCACGCAAGCCGCCGATTTCCGCCGTCTGATCGAAGTCGATCAGCGGAGTGCGGGTGTTCAACTATCCGCCATCCGACACGCGGCGGCCCAAGGCGATTTCGTCATCGCCTATCTGCACCACCATCATTGGGAACCAGGGTGGCAGGACGTGCCGCGCTGGGTGCAGACCTTTGCCCGGATGTGCATCGACGCCGGCGCCAACCTCTTCGTCAGCCACGGCGCGCCGGTGTTGCAGGCCGTGGAAATCTACAAGGACTCGCCGATCTTTTACGGCCTCGGAAACTTCCTCTTCCACGTCCACCCCGACGAAACCGAATGGGACCCACCGGAAGTCTGGCAAAGCATCGTCGCCGCGTGCCGCTATGATGGGAGCGGAAACCTCGCAGAAATAGACCTCCTGCCGGTCGTGATCGGCGCGGAAGCTCAGTCCCTCGGATCAACAACGGGCAGACTGGTGCCCGTTGCCATGACGGGAAGCGCGGCAAGAGAGATCCTTGAGGGATTCGCGACCCGCTCGCGGGCGTTCGGCGTCGAAATCGAAGTGTCCTCGACTTGCGGCCGCATTCTCGTGCCCGCTGCCCGAAAATTCGGCTGACGGGCCCGACCGGCCGTCAGACTGTCTTGCATTCGGCCGGCGCGGATTCGCCGGCCGTTTCGCTGTCCGCCTTTGTGTCTAGCAGGGCCAGTTCTTCTCCTAACCCAGCGATCAGCGACGAGACGCGACCGCGCACACGGAGCGGAAGGTTCACCAGCCCCTGAATCAGGCGCCGCCCTTCCGCGCTGGCAATGAAATCCAGGCGCTCATCGACCGGCAGGGGCCGCGCCTCGACGCGGGTCTCATCGTTGCCCGGCAGGCCTTCGAAGAATCGACTGACAGGAACGCCGAGCGACCTGGCGATTTCGTAGAGCATCGAAGCGCTCACGCGATTGCGCGCGTTCTCGTATTTCTGGAGCTGCTGGAAACTGATGCCTATCGATCGGGCAAGCTGGGCTTGCGATACGTCGGACTGGACGCGAACGGTCGCAATCTGCCTGCCGACATGCTGATCGGCGGGATGCGGGTCGCTCTCGATCTTTGGCTTCGGCTCCATCCGAAAGACGAGGCGTTGCGGTTTCAACAATGCCTTTCTATGCTCCCATAGTCAGCCGGATCGGGATTGTGAGGGTGTGACCCCGGCCTCCTACCGAGGTCCCCCGAATGCCGATCGCCATTTAATATACCTTACAGGGTGTAAAATAACCCTATATGTGGCAAAGAAAATCGGCCTGCCGATTGTGGACTCATGGTCAGTCCACGACAGATTCGAGCCGCACGGGCTTTGCTTGGTTGGTCGCAGCAGGAGCTTGCTGACAAGGCAATTGTGTCGCTGAATGCGCTGGCCCGGTTGGAAAACGGCAAGGTAGATTCCCGGATCAGCACTTTGCAGGCCATTGAGGCGGCTCTGATAAAAGCGGGTGTCGAATTCCTGCCGGCTGGCCAAAAGGGTGAAGGTGTACGGCTCTTAGATCCTCTGCTTTGAATGTCCCGTTGGCTGAAAGACAGGTGACAGGTTCTCGCAATCGCAATTGCCACAAGTCCCCTGCTGCGGGTGACGAGAGGCAAACTCGTGGTATTGTCGGAATCAGCCATGATCCGAGCTACTGACAGCGTGGTTGTGGTCAGACCGATCAGAGTGTTGGAAGCTATGATCGGCCGTAGCACGCGCGATGCATGTGCATTGCACGTGCTTTGTTATGCATTTTTTCTACGCCAAGTTCAAGCCGAAAAGCGACAATGATAAAAAAGCCATTCACAACGCGTTTGGACCCATCTGTGCTAGCTCTGGCTGAACAACTCGCAGAGTCCGAACGTCGTTCCGTAACCGCTGTCATTGAGCTCGCATTGATCGAGTATGCTGAACGTCGTGGTATTAAGGCGCGACACGCCGAAAACGGCGGATAGCTGCGTCGCGAAGGATATTATTGAGCGGCCGAAATGGGCCGTTACCGGCCTGGCGGATTTCGGCTGGGATTTGCGATAAGCTGCCGTTTTACAGGCGACCCTTCTGGGCCAGTTCGCTATTGCCCGAGAGTTCCCATTCCTGCTTGCGACGCAGTATCGGTTTCGCGCCCCAATCAAGACGTGAAGCCAGAGCACGACTTCGCCTGCCTCGACCGCAAGCGAAAATCCAATCCCTTGCCCAGGTTCCCATCAAGCGGTTAGTCGTACAATCCCCAGTTCCGCTCCGGGTCGTTTCGGCGGTTGTCGGCCTCCGGCGGCACTTTCTCTATCAACCGTTGCTGGCCGTCACTGGCCGTCCATGAGAACGAAACCCGCCATCCAGTCGTCTTGCCGGAATTGCTCGAATACCCGGCGAGGCTCTTGGTGACCGAGATTCCTGCGAGGACGAGAGTACCTGCTCCCGCCCCCTTGGCTGCGAAGAACACACGATCGAGGAGTTGGTAGTTGCTGAGGTCCGCTTCCCTGAGGACCGACGGATCGCTGACGGCTCGCTCCAGGCGTCGCCGCTCCGCGATCTCCTCACGAAGTCGGGAAGCATCGGCCAGATAGGATTCAGCTTCAGGTACCGAGGAAGGCCGAAGCGAGGCTTTCTGCATTGGCAGCTTGCCGGCCTGGTAAGCCTCGATAATTGCGGTCGCCGCGTCGGGGCCGACCTCCAGCACCGTGTCGAATACGTTGAGATCCCTCATCCGGATATCCTTTCGCTGCTCACTGGTCAGAAGCAATCCCTCGAGGATTAGATGGCGAGCCTTCAATGGCTTGATGCCGGGGAGGAGATTTAGAAAGACTGTAAGGCTGAGCATCGGGTTTCCTGGTTTCGGGCAGGAGCTTGATCAAGCTTCTGGGGGTCTCGCTGCCTCGAAGGGGGCAAAGCTGATAAGCGTGGGCATCCGCGAAGCGGCCTTTGAAGTCAACCCGTATAACCTCAACCTCGGTTAGAGGAGGAAGCCGTCGCGAGATAGATGGTGTCCCCATTTCAGCCATTTGGTGCGACTCACCTGATCTCTTTCGTGATAACGCTCAAACACGCTCCTGTTCGATGGTGAAGCGCAAGTTTCCGACGGTCCAGTCGCTGGGAGGCTCGGGGAGATAATCCTCCTCTTCGGGAACGCTCAAGCTCCTCAACTCCTTGATAAGATCGTCTATTGCGGCAGCCGGACCTTTCAGTTCTCGCAACCGGGCAACGGCAGTGACCAGCTGAGTCCAATTGGAAAAAGCCGCATCGTCGCCGCCGACGACCGGGCGGAGCGAATGCGCATAGTGGCGCGTCAGGACCAAGAGGCTTACCGCCGGCCTATTCACGGAGGATGGGAGCCGGAGGGTCGCTCGGAGCTCGGAGGTGCCCACGGCAGCCAGCCATGAGCGCACCTTGCACAGCCAGTCTCCGACCTGCTGGTTCAGCCGCCCAGTCCTTGCCTGCTTCGTGGCGAGGTCGTCACCGTACGGGTCCTGATGCTTTAGCTGAATGAGGATCACGCGACCTGTCCGCTGCTCCGCAAGCACCAAGTCGATATCTGTCAATACGTTCCGCCCCCGCCTCAACTTAGTATTTCCTCGATACTCCAGCTCGGGGAGCACGGTCCGGAGAACTCTCTCGACCGCGCGCTGCATGACACCCTCGCGCGCCCGCTGGGCCCGATCGTAGTCCGTCGGGAAATTGTGCTGAAGCGAGTTGAGGAGGAACAGCATCACGTTGTCGGCGGTCGCGCCGGCCAAGGGTCTTATCACATGCTGATCGGAGCACTGAATCAGGGGAGGTACGGGGGCACCGGGCCGATCCAACAGTGCCAGGTTGCGTCGACTAACGGAGAGGACATCGAAGATTGTCTGAACGCCTTCTTCCGTCACCGACACGAGACCTTCAAATTTCTCGCCGGCCTGGTTGATGAATTCTCGAAGGCCCTCGAGGAAGCTATCTGTGTTGACTGACACCGTGAGGACGTCCTCGATCCGGATCGTAGGCACTTTCTCCATTAGCGCTTGCACGTAGGCCCGATGCTTCATTCCCACCGACACTATGAACATGGCCGCCAATTGGTAATGCTGGAAGGTCATGTTGCCGAACGTTGTGGAGAAGTGAAAAGTGTCGAAGCCTTTGGACATCTGGATCTCGTTATAGGCATGCCCAAAGAAGTATACGTCGAGCGTAGGGTCGGCCTCGTAACCTATGAAGTGCGTGTGAAACGGATAAACGAGCGCGGTGAGCAGCGACCTCACCTCGTCGCCCACCTGTACATCCACGAGCGCCTCGTATCCTCGCGCAAAAATCTCTCGCTGCCGCCTGACATGATATTGATCGAGCTCACGCTCATGCAGCTCGAGATCGATTAGATTGGCCGCAAGGACGATGCGGAAGCAGTCTTGCTGCCTCTCTATTCTGCCGGCTTTCGCGGCAAGGCTCTGCGCCACCCGTCGGCCGTGCTCAATGGTCCCGACCTTGTTGATCAATGAAAGCGCAGGACGCGAATACACCAAGTCGCGCTGCAACGTCAGCGTAGGTGCCTCAAACCGTGGATGCGCCTGCATTGCCAGCTTGATTATGCGAACCACGCCGATTCGCATGATATACGTGCGCTCTTGATCGGCATCACAAACCGCATCGCCCCGATTCTCAAAATCAAGGTCAAGCTCGTTGATGGCGACGCGCATCAGAAGACCCAATCCATCAGTCGCGATCTCGGTCGCTAGTTCCGCCTCCTCGCGGTTGAGGCAGTCGTAGAACTCTCGCAGATCGCTGGCCACGAATCGCTAACCTCTTAATTAAGCATTGCAATATGCAGGGTAGCGTATCCACGGGTCAGCCGTAAGCGATCGTCATGTTGCCCAGTCTCGGAGGCAGGCGACCCAGCCCGATTCCAGTTGTGTGTACGCTCGGGCTGAGAACGCTTTCTCCTCGACATTCCGGCCGCAATGAGCGATGACAGCGTCGGCGTGGGCATGCTTGCGCGGGGTGCTGTTGACGATTGCTGCCATTTGCGAGGAGGCATTTGATGCTACTCAGCCTCTTCTGCGGGGCAGGTGGACTTGACTTGGGATTCGAGACTACGGACTACGAAATCGGATTGGCTTTCGACCTTCGTACCGACAGCATCGCGTCGTACAATCATAACCGCAAAGGGGCGCACCGCGGCCACGTCGGTGATGTCTCGAAGCTGACACTGGCCGAGCTCGACAGACTGCATGGGGCCACCTTCGAGCCTGAGGGCATCATTGGCGGGCCTCCGTGCCAGAGTTTCAGCCGCGCCAATACCGTGTACCTTGAGGCCGATCCGCGGCACTCTCTGCCGCTGGCATACGCCGAGCTTCTGAAGTCGCTCAATCAGCGCAAAACGGTGAAGTTCTTCGTCATGGAGAACGTGACCGGCCTGATGAGTGACCGGCACGCGCATCGGCTCCGACGAATTGAGAAAGCTTTCGACGATGCTGGCTTCTCGCTCAGCCGTGCCGTCCTGTTGGCGACTGACTACGCCACGCCGCAGATACGCGAGCGTGTTTTCGTAATCGGGCTGAACCGGGAGCTATACGGCGAAGCGGCCTGGTCTCCGCCTGCCAAGGTAGTCACCGCAGATGGGCGGCGGCCCGATGTCAGAGGTGCCATCGGTGATCTGCCCGATGCTACGTTCTTTGATCGCGATCTCAAACCCTCCGGCATCGCGCACCACCCCAACCACTGGTGCATGCGTCCGAAATCGCCGAAGTTCACGACACCGGGAGCGCTTCGGCCTGGCGATGGACGCAATCGCAGCTTCAAGACTCTGGCTTGGGAATCTCCAAGTCCAACGGTAGCCTATGGACACCGAGAGGTTCACATCCACCCCGATTGCCAGCGTCGGCTTAGTGTCTACGAGGCAATGCTGCTCCAGGGGTTCCCCAAGAAGTACGAGCTCCTCGGCAGCCTCTCCTCTCAGATCATCCAGGTGAGCGAGGCGGTGCCCCCTCCGGTTGCCGCAGCTGTCGCGGCCTCGGTACGCGCGCGGGTCGCGGAGCTGGATGCCCAGATCGCGGCCGGGCGAGCTGAGAAGCAGCGCGCACGAGGTTGAGCCGACGCTTCGATAATCGCCCTGCCACTTGAAGATTTGAGGCTCACTGCCGAGCTTTGGGTAATGCAGGTGACCAAGAACGTGCTCGACGATGTCGCTCGTCGCAAGATGATGGCGCAGTTCAGATCGAAGGACACCAAGCCCGAGGTCATGGTGCGCCGCGCACTCCATAGGCTCGGATTCCGCTTCCGGCTGCATCGCAGTGATCTCCCCGGCACGCCGGACATCGTGCTCCCGAGGCATCGGACCATCATACTCGTCCATGGGTGCTTCTGGCACCAGCACAATGGCTGCCGGGATGCGCGAATGCCCCGCACCCGGCAAGATTACTGGTCAGCGAAATTCCAGCGCAACAGCGAGCGGGACGTGAAGATCACCGCTGCCCTCACGGCGCTGGGGTGGAGGGTTCTGGTTGTTTGGGAGTGCGACGCAAGGAAGCCGGACCTGGCAACTTACCTTGCGTCTGTGTTGGGACACGTCCCCGGCCGCGCGGGACATACCGAGGACGAAGAGACAGCGGCGGTCTGACGTGCCGCGCGCTACGCAGCATTGGCCTCCAACCAGCCCCGGTATCCGGCGGCACCATCCACGTCGTAATGTGCCGACCGGAGCAGATCTGTGGATTCGATCGTCAGGGACTCAAGCAGCTGAGCTTCCCGCCCAAGCATCTCGTCGAGATCGAATAACTCGCCGGTCGCGCCGATCAGGCTTAGGCCATGGTCCACTTCGTTTGCGATGGCGATCTCAGCGTCCCCGCCGACCAAGCGATAGCGGTCATGCGCGGGCACCTGCACGACATCGCAACGGAAACCAAGCGACAGCATGTCGGGATGATCCGGGATCACTGCGTAGAAGCAGCCCGGCAGCATCTGAAGCGTGCGCTCCGGATGAGCCGCTCCAACGAACCGCAGCAGCCACTTGCCGAACCCGAGTGCGAATAGGTTCATGAAGGCCCGCGGGTCCAGTGAGCCTGGATCGGCGAGCACGGCAGTAAGCCTGTCGCCCTCGGCACGGAGCAGCTCCCCAGTCTGTCGTCCGAACTCGTCGCTCGCTGCTATATTGTCCGAGATAGCCTCTATCAGCGCGGCAAGGTTCCGAGCGTCGATACGGTCCGGTGCCACGCGTGTGGTTATGAACAGCAGCCATGGATGGATCGCATTGGTTAGCTGCAGCTGGATGAGCTCGGCGAGCGCGTCGATTACGGTCGCTCGCCCGGCGCCAGCCGCGCGCAACGCGATATGATCGCATAGATCGATGTTCACCGCATGAAAGGGTCCGCCGCCCCGCACCTCGGCGTATGCAAGCGATCCCCGGTTCGCGATAGATTCGAACCGCTCGCGCAAGATCATCGAGCCGCTGTGGATTCGCGCGAGACCTCGGACCTCGCTCTCAGAGATGTTCAGCTGCACGTCGTCCGCTGACCCCCGCCGCACCGAGTTGAGGCCAGTGAAGCGAAGATCGAGGCCCGCCTGCTCGCATGCCTCCCGGAGCACGCGCACGTCAAGGAGATCCTCGCCGGGCAGGCTGAGATAGCGCACCGTCCTTGCGTCACCCGGAAAGTGCGTCTCACGAAGCATGTGAAGAAGCGAGTCGTGCCACTGGTATCGCCTGACCCACTGCTTGCGTGGGCGGTGCCAAGGCTTGAATGGATGCAGTGAGGGCTCCTCGTCGGTCGGTTTGCGCAGGATCCGGCTGAGAATCTCGTCGTCGTTGAACTCCTCCATCAGGGGCGGGCTCCGAACACTGCTGCGATGTCCGCGACAAGCGATTGCTGGTCCTCCCACGAGAGGTTGTCGAGCAGCCCCCAGGCGCTCAACACCTTCACCAATGCTTCAAGCTGGGTGTTCTCGACGGTGCTGCCGCGCGCTGCCGCCTCAGCCTCGAAAGTGTCAGCGTTGAATACCAGTACGCCGCGTTCGCGGTCCGCGAGGAGGGCTTGGCCGCCCGGCGCCAGCCTGACCTCTGGTGGGGGCTCGGCATCCGAGCCCCTCCGGTCGCGCCAGACGCGCTCGACGAGGCTCTCAAGGCGAGAGACACGATTGTCGGCCACGGCCGCCCGCCGTGCCTCAAGCAACTCCTTATTGAGCTGCTTGAGCCGGTTGGTCGTCTGGCGGACGGCGAAATGCACCCACTTCTGGAGATACTGGTAGTGCGGATGGCTGTAGTTGAAGGACTCACGGTCAATGTTGAGCGCGGCATCGAGCCCCTCGGTGATGAAGACCTCCGACATGAGCTGGCGCAAACGGGTCAGTTCGGAAACCTGATAGCCTAAGAACGACGGATCGAAGAGGACACCGCTCGCGTTGTTCACGCGGACGAGGCAGCCGTTGTTCTCCTTGGGGGTGATCTTCTGGTTCCAGTATAGATATGCTTCGAAGGACAGCGCCCCTCCGCCAATATCGGGGGGCACCGCTCCCAGACCAGATGTCACCTTGCCGAAGAACATCAGCGGGCGACCGATATCGCTAGTGCCGTGGAGATCCCTGTCGAACGAGATCGGCCGCAGCAGCTCGACCTCGTCGAGGAGCACGCGGAACAAGCCGACTGGGTCGACGGTGCTCGTCAGCCCAAGCCGCTGCCCGATGGTCTCTGTACCTGTCAGCTCCACAGGCTCCGCCGACCTGCTAGTGAGGCTGTAGAAGCCGATCCCGTCCCCGGCCGTCAGCTCGAAAGGATGCCGGTCAATGTAAGGGACGGGCACCGCCAGGCTGAGCAACCAGATCATTCCGAGATAGTGATCGAGAGACTCCTCGATGTTGGGCGTAGCTTTGCGTGTGCGGACTTCTTGGCGCACCGCTGCATACAGCTTCCGGAACCTGGCACCCGGGGCATCGGACGCGTCCCATGGCAGCCGGGGTTGCTCGAGATATACATCGGCATCGTCGCGTGCGACCCGCCCGATATGGTAGCTCGGTGGCATTGGGGGAGCGCCATCCACGTCCCCGGCCTCTGCTCGGTCGAGAAAGGTCCACCTGTCGAGGCCCTGGAGCAGCTCGCGCGCCTGTGGCGTAATCTCCATCAAGACAATCTCGGTGCCCTGCGTCTCGATGTCGGTCGCGGGCTCGCTCATGATCGTGACGGTGCCCGTCTCGAAGGCGTGCCTGTCGGAGGCGGCGGCGAGCATCTCCTCTGTGTGAGTCTTCAAGACAACGACCGCAGAGGTCCGGAAGTCGTCCCCGCGACGCTTTGTGATCACCTGGAAATGCTGCGTCAGCTGTGCGACCGAGAAGAGCCCGATCCCAATCTTTCCAATAAGCCGACGCCCGCCGGGGGAGAGCGTCGGGTCCGATAGGTTCGCTGTCCCGAGACGCTTACCCTTGGCGGTCCGCTTTGAGCTGCCACCGATGTGGGTCACGAGATCAGCCAGGACCTCGGGCGACATCCCGAGGCCGTTATCTCGGACGACAATGCGCTCGAAGCGCGGCGCATCGGTCTGCAGGATGACCTCGGTGGCATCCGCATCATAGGCGTTCGAGATCAGCTCGCGGAACGCGGACGACGGCCGGCGGTAGATGCCATCGGTGACGCGGGCGAGCACGCGGTCGTCGACACGGAGCGTCGTTCGGACGACGTCTCCGCTCTGACGGCCACGACGTATCTCAAGCGCCAGTTCTTCAGCGCGATCCTGCATCAATCCCCCTATCTGTGCTGGAGCACGCTGCGGCTGCATGCTGCACCGCGAGTGCCGTTTTGCCGCGCCCCTCCCCCTGTGTCCAGCAGTTTCAGATTGGCCTCCTGATCGCCATGAACGTGGAGCGGAACTCGACGGTTAGGCCATTTTGCATGCCAGCAACCTCGGCGGCGGTCAGCGCAGGGTGGGTCATGCCTTGGCGGACATCCCAGAGCGGATGTCCGATTACGATCGCGCGGCTCGCGATGACGACCGCCTCCAGTCCTGCGAGGGTCGTCCGCGACGATCCCGGAAGCGCGGCATGCACCCGGTCTGCGGCATACTGCGCAACGCCGGTCCAATAGGGAGGCGAGAAGTCGATGGGAGCCGCCACGTCTAGGCAGAGCCGCGCGACATCCACCGCGAGACGCCAGTCCAAGATGCTGTGGTAGGCCAGGTTTCCATAGTCGCGCATGCACTCGTGGCAGGATGTCTGGCACACCGTGCCATGGTCGCGCGGGTTGGCCATAACCTGGAACCGGCCGAGGAGGCCGGGTCCAAGTACATCGTTCAGCACCGCTTCAAACTCGGTTGGCGCTCCCAGGAAGGTGCTGTAGCCCGCACCGTTCTCAAGCGTGTCCGAGAGGAATACCTGGCCGACGACGTTCCCCGCCGCAACTGTCGTGCGCAACCCGACCTTGAGCTCGCTATCGCTAACATCCAAGCGGACCGCCGCAGCCCGCCTCAGCAGGAACCCGAACGAGTATAGTGCCGCCCGGCCCTCGACATGCAGCGGATCGGCAAACACGCCGGATGGCCACACTTCGACCCCGGCGACGAGCACGTCGGTGCGGCTTATCGCGGCCAGCGCCCGGCGGTCGGGACCGCCTGTGGGTTGGGTCCGAGGTGCCGCGTCGACTTTGCTAAGGGCTTGACGCGTTGCCCAGGTCTCGTCCCAGAACCTTTCGAACTCGAACAGTTGCCCGTTGTTGTCGTTGATCACGTGGACCGTCTGGCCGCCGCTGTGGATGCCGAAATTGCAGTGCGGCGCGAGCGGAGGCCCCGCAAGGCCAAGCTTTGGCCGCGTCGCGCGCGGTGTCCACTCAAAGGTCCCATCATAATCCCGCTCGGAGCCGAACCGAGTTCTGAAGCCGCGCGGCTCCGAGAGATCGACGACCTGGTAATCGGCGGCCCCCGCGCCGCACACTTGACAGGAGAACGCAGGGACGGCGGCGGCGTCGATCGACTGGCACCGCCGGCAGATGCCCGTGGGGATCGGCGGTCCGAGTGGGTTTGCTATCTCTGTGGGGATGCCTCCCCGAAGCTGATAGTCCACCACGCCGATTGCCGTGTGGATCATGCCTTCCTTAACGGTCTCCGACCCAGGAGCGAACTGGCTGATCGCCAGATCGAGGGGACGATCAACGACATCGGCTGGCGGCCACTGTCCCCGGCCCGGCCGACCGTGAAATAGATAGCGCGTCCTGGTCGGGAAGCCGAACATCGGAAGAATGCCGGCGTTGGCCAGCCGCTCGCTGAGCTGCGTCTGCACCAGGTGAGGGCTGGCCACGGCAGCGTCGATCTCCCCCACGAGGGTCGCGGCGACCCACGCCTCCAAGCTGCCCTGGCGCACCTGAAGAACGGGAGCCGCTGCTTGAAGAAGCACACTGCAGATCGCGGATATCCTAGGCCCGTTCCTACCGATCCAGGCGGAGACTTGAGCACGAACTGTCGGGCCAGCCCCACCGCCAAAACCGCCTAAGGGCTGCGCCCATGCGGCGGTCTCCCCGAACTCTCCATGAACGCTGTCTGCGGATGCCGCGGGAAACAGCTGGAGTGCTGCAAACGCCTCGCGGAGAACCTCTTTCGCCAGGACGCGCCGGACTATGGGCTCCACCGTGAGGTCGACATAAGGCTGCGGCGGAGGATCGGCCGTGATCTTCTCAGGCCGCTGGAAGTAGTAGTCGTCATGGCTTCGACCGCGGCAGAGCGTCAGCGCGATGGAGAGCGCGGTGCCGCGCCGGCCGGCACGACCGACCCGCTGCTGGTAGTTAAACCGCAGCGGCGGCATGTTCGCCATCATGACTGCGAGCAGCGGTCCAATGTCGACACCAGCCTCCATCGTCGTCGTCACGCTAAGGAGATCGATAGTGTCGACGAGCGGAATCTCCTCGGGAGCGGGCAGGCAGACACCTTGGAAGAGCCGTTGACGCGCGCGCGCCTCGGCCTTGCCGGTCTGTCCCGTCATCTCCTCGCAGTTGAGGCGGAAAAGCGGTCCCGCGCCCCTTGCCAGATATAGGTAGTAGTCCTCTGCTGTCGCGCCGGCCCCAACAGGCTGGGGCCCTACCAGCTGGCCTTGGCAATCGGTGCATACCGACGCACTCGGGTGGAGATGGACGCGTCGGCAGGCACCGCATTCCCACGATCCACCACCAACGCGCGCGATGCGCAGGCGGTTCGGCTGGATCAGCCAGCTCGTGACTAGCCCGGCATGGGACAGCCGGGTTTCAACTGCCGTCACCAATGCCGCGGCGGATCTCCCGTTGACCCTTGCGACCTCGTCCAGATAGTCTCGGACAAAGCCCGGGGCGGTCGGTGCACCTAGGGCGGTGTAGGGCTCGCCATCGATGCGGCGGCGCTCGCCGAGGAGCCGAAGCGTGCTGTCTGCCGCTTGGACAACGACCGCGTCGCCGTCTCCCGGCGCCCCCGACCCGACGGCGGCGTGGGCGATCTGAAGGGCCTCCAGTCCACGGCGTCCCGAGGCGAAAATCACGTTTAGCACCGCCGCATGAGCATTGCGGCGCAGCCGCCGAAGATGCTCGTCCTGCTCGATCGACAGCCCTCCTGGCAATGGCGATGGCGGCGAGGTTGCCCAGTCAAACAGCTCCCGCCAGTTGCCCGTCTTCCGATCTGGATCGGTCCAAAGGCTGTCTTGGGCGTACCCTCCCGGATTGATGCCGGCTGCAAGAAGCCGGAGTTCTGCATCGCGAAACAGGTCGCCGACGAGGAACGGCCCCGCTGTCCGGGCGAGGATCGCCGCCGCCGCCTGGGCGAAAGTGGAGCCGGGTGAATAGGGGCACGGCTGCCCCGCCAACGGGCCAGTAGCCGATCCGATGACCATTGCGTCCTGCGGCGAACTTAGCACAAAGGCTGCTGCTGCTGCGGCCTCCTCCGGTGTGAGCTGGGCACCAGCGACCTGCCTTTGGAACGCGGCAGGTCCCTGGCCTGCGACTTCCAGTGCAGCCACGACCGCCTGGCGAACCGCGTCGAGATGGTGCGCCTGGCGCATGCCAGCTGAAAGCTTAGCCGCATCCTGCCTGCTGTCGGAAAAGACGACCAGCTTCCGGTTCCGCTCGCTGCCCGGAGGAGCGATGTCGCGCAGGAGCGAATCCGCGAGGACTTGGGCGACCTTCTGGAAACCCGTGCGCTGGCCGCGAATTGGCGAGCCGACGTTGCGGCCCGCCCAGTCCGCGTCGCAGCGCGGGCAGCGAGATGGAAATGCGCCCGGTGACGGCGGAACTGGGCTGCCGGCGCGCTGCGGTTGGTGTTGGGAACGAACATAGTAGATGTGCCCATTGCCCGTCACGCCCGCTGTCAAAATACCGGAGGCCGGATCCAAGCGCGCACGCCGCCATTCCCGCTGGGCGTTCCCCTGTCTCCACGTCGCCGAACGCGGGGTGCGCCCGGCGGACGGCCAAAATACCGCGTAGTTGCCGTAGTCGCGCTCCGCGCCGGCACGGTCCGGCACCTGTTCGAGATCGGGAAAGTCCGGTGTCAGCCGCCACTGGTTCGGATTGTTGGTAGCACCGCGATATCCGCCCAAGAATACCTCGCCGCACGGCTCGCAATACAGGAGCTCAAGCACACGCGAGCCGCATCCGCACCCGGAAGCCGGAACGTGATGGAGCGCACCGACAGGTGGCGCGTCAGAGCGCTGTGGGGTGTGCCCGCAGGCGGGGTCGGCGCAGGCCCAGAGCCCCTGCACGTTCCTGAACATTATGTGGGCGCGGACCGGCAGCAATGAGTCTCGATTCGGCAGCTCGGCGCTGGCGAGCGCAGTCACCAGGCCCTCCGCCGCAGCCGCCGCTACCTGCGGAGTCTCGGCAGGAAACAGGCGGGCGCCGATGTCGGCGGTCTGTCTTGGCTCCAATCTTCCAGAGCCATCGTTGGATCTGCACACTGATCGGAGCGCATCGGCTGCCTCAACGTGCGCGAGAGCGCGGCCAAGCCTTTCCCCGGCCAGAAGATGGCCGTTCTGGCTGACCCCGATCGCGGCTTCGAGCGCGCCGGCTGCTGCCTCCGTCCCTGTCGAGGCGGCTGCCGCCGGAAAGGCGGCAAGCGCGGCAGCGTGCGACGCGATGGATGACATCGCAGTCGGTGACAGCGGCCGCTGCGTGCCGCCGATCACGGCGAATCGCGACCTGTCGCGGCCAAAGAATCCGTGCAGGTAGTCGCGCCCGGCGACATCGTCAGAGAGGGAAGCGGACGACGCGATGATGCGGAGCTGATCGTGGTCCGGGTGAAGCCCCAGGCGATCGAGCAGCACCCGCAGGAGATACGCCACCTCCGTTCCAGGAGTGCCGCGGTAAGTGTGCAGTTCGTCGACTACGAGATGGAACACATTCCGCGTGTCGAGCCTCAGCCAATCACGCGTAGCATCGAAGATAGGTGCCTCGATGCCTCTCATCAGCATGATGTTCAGCATGCTGTAGTTCGTGATCAGGATGTCAGGCGGGCTGTCTTGCATGTCCCACCGGGACCACATCTCCGCACCGTCCATGCTCTGGAAGAAATGGGCAGCTTCGGGTGATCCGGCGACAGCAAATGCATCCCGCTCAAGCGATGCCAGCTCGCGCCGCAGCTCTCCTGCCTTGCTCGTGGATGACGGATCGCCAGGAACTGGCGTGCGACCAGTATAGCGGCCAAAATAGAGGCGGTTGCCGTGGCGGTGGCTGTCGAGCCAGGTTCTGGCGCCTACGCTGTCAAAGCCCAGGCGAAGGCGCACGAGCTGATCCTCCGCCAGCGCATTCAGCGGGTACATCACCAATGCGCGCATCGCCGGCGGCCGTGTGACGGAATTCTCGTGACCTCGCTGCGAGATGCGCGGGTGGTATCGCAGTCCCTGCGGGCCGTCGTGGTTCCACCAGTCGTGCTCGGCCGGCACGGCTCCTGGGGCTCCCCAACGCGCGGATTCGGCGACAAGTGCCGCTGCGAGCGGCAGGAGAAAGCATTCGGTCTTGCCCGAACCCGTGCCGCTGGTGACGATGACGTCCCTGCGCTCACGCATCGAAGCATCGAGCGCGCTGAACTGATGCTGGAAGAGCTCGCGCTCGACGGGGAACAGGCCCTGCGACACGAAGTCCGATATGTCTGTGATGAGCTGGGGCGAGAGGGATCCGCCGAGGATGTCGGATGCCGCGGCGGCGAAGTTGCGGCCGCTCATAGCATATGGCGGTGCCGGCTCGATGAGCGGGCGGCGGTAGAGGCGCCCGTCGGCATCGAGAAGCGCGCGGCGCTCGGCGACCAGGCTGTCATATCGAAGGTCGAAGGGGCTATCGAGGTAGCGCAGATAGATGTCGCGCATACGCTCGAAAATCGCAACCGGGTTCGTCAACTACTTAGCTCCCTCTCCAATGTTTCGCAGGGCGGCTGACACTGCCGCAGCAACCGGGGCGGTCACCCCGGAGTAAACGAGGCGCCGCTCTGCAATGGACGGCAGCGTGCCGGAGCAGACCACCAGCGCGCGGTCGATGAGGCCTGGCGGCCGGACCGTGATCGGAAAGCTGGCGATGCCCTTGGACAGGTCAAGCCGCATCGCACGCTGTCGGCGGCCAAGGACCCAGAACTTCGCCACGGCCGGAGGTGCGTCGCGGGAGATCCCGGCGTGCCTGACGATATGGCGGGTGCCGTAGTCAGAGCTGAATCGGAAGAGGCCGCGCTGCGCACACCCGGCCTCCGCCAGAGTCGAGGCAGTCCAGTCCATTCCCGAGCGGGAGAATCGCGACACCTTCCACCCGCCGCTGGGCAACGCCGTCTCCGGAAAGCTCGCAGGCGACGGGACTCGGTAGGCTGCGAGCACGGCCAGCGAGGCGTTCCATTGCACGGGGATGCCCACTTCACGCGCCAGGCCGATCATCTCTCCGGCCGATGCTGCCTCGACGCGCACTAGATCAGGGGCTCCTCTCTGCGGAAGCGTGAACATCCTTCCGGCTGCCGCGGAAGCCAGGCGCTCGAGGATCGCGTCGCTGCGCGCACCGCACAGGACAGCGGTCGCCGAAGTCGCGGGATCGCCGGCGGCAAGCATCGGCGGTACCACGCGCCACCCGCCTCCGGCTGCGTGGCCGAACTCACAGTGCGCCAGGCTGCCGAACGCCCACATCGCCCGGTTGTGAGCGGCTGGCCCGCCCCGCAAGGAAGGAAGAAGCTCCGCTGCTTTACGCTTGAAAGTAGCGTCGGTGCCGTATGCGACCGCCGACACCCATTGGAGAAGCTCGTTCATCGCGGCGGCCTTCGTTTTCGCTTGGCAACCGCCAGATACTGGTCCCACAAACGCCGATCCGCAGATCCGCGTGCCCCGGCGCGTCCAGCGGAGCAGATTGTCCGTGCCCACCGGATGATCGCCGAGGTCGCCGCGTCGGCCGACGCGGAGGGCGCGAGCGGTGCGCCGATCAGGGAGGGCTTTGAGCTGCGCATGCTCGCGGCGCGAGCCAGAAGCCATACCGGAGTGAATTCCGGCCTGGCGACGTAGATGCCGCCGATCGCTGCGCTAAAGCCACAAATCTCACCCGGCGCTGCACCGAGCAGATGTGCGAAGGGATCGACATGGAAGTATTTACCTCCATTCTCCGAGGCGAGCGCACCCGCCACAGCCGTCGTCTCACCCCACGCGGGCCACCAATCCCAGACCAAGGCACCAGGTTCGACCTCGTGGTGGCAGTAATGCCGCCATATTCGATTCGATGACCACCTCGGCGGTCCCAGCCCTCTGCGGCCCAGGTACCGTCGCCTTCGAGCGACGCGGTACGGCCGTCGATACGCACGGGTTCGCCTGGCTCCAACAGCCCTAGCAAACGGATCGAAGGCGGGTGCCCTTCTAGCCACCTTCCACGCGCAAGCTGCAGGCCTCCCGCCAATTCGATCGACACGGCAGGCAGCGGATCGAGTGCATGGAGGATCGCCGGGCCATCCTGGGGAGCTGAGGGCCGGGCCGGGCGGATGCCGCGCCAGCAGAACCAATTGGCCGGAACTCCCGGACCCTCGATCCTCATGGGAGCGGTGGCGCCCGTGGCTGCGATCTGGGCGAGCGCCACGCCGGCGAGATCTTCCTTGCAGACGACCACGTTCTCGCGCCCGATCGCAACGCGAGGTTGGCTGACGAATCCTGCGACGCTCGGATGCTCCCCGAAGATGTGAATGTCCCGCGACGAGCGGTGCCACCGGGCGTTCAACCCCACAGCCGCGATTGACAGACCTTCCGAAAGGACACGGGCACAATCCGCTAGCGCAAGCGGCTCGAGGAGCCGGTCATCCAGCGCGCCCAGCCAAGTTTCGTCTCCGCCTTCCAATACCGCGACTTCTTCAGCGCCGACCGGCTGGCGCAGCAGCGCGCTCAGTTCAATCCCCCAATCACCCGGGCCGAATAGTAGCTGAAGGTCCGCTTCCAGATCCTGATACTCACGTTCCGCGTTGGCAGCGGGAAGCCCGGGTTCGCGCTTAGTCCGCGACCGTTCGAGTCTTGGGCGGTAGGTCGGCGGCCGGCCAGGCCCCGGCTCTCGGCCGGCTTCATTCTCGCCGGGCACCACCCCGCCTTGGGGGGTGGACCGCTCGGGTCCTGAGGACGCTGGATCGATGATGTCTGGAGCTATCTCCGGATGGGGGACCTCGATTGCATTAGACTCGGCATCGAATACCGTCACGTCCGGGAAACCGCCATCCGGCGACGCGCCGGGTCCCAACAGGGCAGGCTCGGGCGTGCCAGTGGGTACATCGGCCACTTGAGGCACTTCGGTCGTTTCCGTTCCGGCGATGGCGAGCCGCCCAACATCCCCGGTCGCCGGCTGGCGTGGGATAATGTGGTCGTCCTCATCGGATTTATCTGGCAAATCGGCGCAGCACGCAGGAGCGATCGCCGGCTCGACCCTAGCACACTGGGGAGCATCGGCTGCGTCCTCAAATAACTCTTCCGTTACGCCAATGAAAGGCGGAGCGGTCAAGGCGACTTCCATCGGCGCGCGGCAGGCAACCTCCGAGCTTGCGATCTCGGCTGCTGCAAAAGGCGGCCCCCCGCCTCCGATGCATTCAGCCCGTGCGACGCTTACCAACTCATCTAGAGGGCGGCGAGCATCAGTCACGGGCGTGAGCCACTCCGACTCCGGCAGCACCTGGGGTGCCGCAACGGCGGCGACATCATACACTGCCTCATCACCCCGCCGCCCTCCAGTTTCGACTTCCTCAGCCTGAACCTGCTCCTCCCCGGGCGAGTCGTGAGACCCGGCCGCGTCCAATGGCCCTGCGTCGGCCGAAGTGATGCCGACCGATGCTATGTCTTCCATATCGGAGTCCGCGATGACGGACATGTCAGCCATCTCGGCGACATCGTCCTTGCTGCTCAGTTCGCCCCGCGTCAAACCCACCGCCGATGCCTCGACGTGAGCCGGGAGAGAAGGTCCTCCCCGTTTCGCTACCGCCGCCGCCCTGCCCTCACGGGCTGAAACTGGCGCGAACGGCTCAGTTTTCCGGCCGCCGAACATATTTAGCGTGCGACGGAGCAGCCTCTCAGCGAAACGGCGGGCCGAACGGAGGAACCCCAGCACCCGTCAGCTCCACGCCTCGGCGGGGCAGCGCAGCGCGAGTCGCAGTTGTAAGATGGTAGGTGCCGACTGAATCCCTCTCGAGAAGCTGAGGCAACCTCGAAGATTCGCCCCGGCATTTTCCTTCGACAACCTCAACATTCCGACAATCTCCCCCAACCGAGGCACAACTTAAACCAAACCTGACGTCGCGCAATACTACTCGGACATTACTTGCCGTGAGCAGCCAATATGTCCATAAATTCGGTCCGCGACCCGTTTACCACTCGGTGGAAGATCGCGGTCGCGTCGCATCCGAGACGGTATCTCACGAGGGCTTTCTATATTGCTGTATTGCTGGATAGCCGCGAAGCTGTTTCCGAATGGACCCGGGCGAGAACATATGCAGGCTCGGGGATCGCGACGATGCAAGAGAGCGGGGAATTACGCGTCTACGACGAAGCGCGATCTAGCAAAGACGCTGCCGTTTCGGCGCATACATGCCAGGTTCTGGGTCGCACAAAAACATTTCAGGAAAAAGCCCATTCCTCGTCGGTCGGCGCAATCAGCCCGTGCCGCAGCCGGCTGTGAAGTTCATGCCACGACGGGTCTGTCACGAAGCCTTTCATGCTTCCACATGCCTCGGCGAAGGAAATGTCGCCCAAACGGTCGATAAGATCACTCCCCCCGCCATTCCTGCCATTTAGGAACAGTTCGAGCGGATCATCATCACACTCGATTACCCGATGCCCCCAGGCACCCGGTAGGTCGTCGGTTGCGAGAGCCTGCCGAAGATCTCCATCCACGCCTGCGGCCTCGAGCGCCCGGCAGACGACATAGCGCATCAGGGGGTAGTAGATCGGCTGATAGCTGCCTCCAAGCGCGCGCACGCCGGGCAGGATCGACAAAACCAGAAACATCAGCAGGAGATTCGGGACAAGGCTGCGGTTTGCCAGCCGCTCGAGGATGTCGGGGGCTGTGAAGCACGCCACCTTCATCCCGGTCGCAGGATCGATGAGTTCGCCGGCGACCAGACGCAGCGGACGGCGTTTGCCATTTTCATACAGCCAGAAGAAATCAGTACCGCGCGCGAGCCAGCCACTCCAGGGGCCGGACGCGAGTCCGTCGAGGCCGGCAAGGATGTTGGGAGCGAACTTCGGGTCTTCCAGCAGTCTCATGCGCAGCCAGGAATTTTCGTCCGATAGATGGTCCGCCACCAAGTCGGCAATATCCTCGTCGTCGATCTGCAGGAAGGCAAAGCGGCCTCCGAACATCTTTGGCCAAAGCGTAAGATTGGCTGCCTTGATGGCATGCGCGGGCCGCTCGAATTGCGTCTTCGGCAGAAGGGCACGAAGCAGCGTGAGCGCGTCGCCCCCAGTATTTGGTTCCGTCGGCAACAACTCGAACCTATAGGGTCCCCGCCCGGCTAGCAGGCTGTATCCGATCATCCGGCTGCGGCTGAGGCCGAAGAGATTGACCGGCTTGCCGCCAACGGTGAGCCAGCCTGGCCCCTTGCGTGCCCTTTCAACGAGATTCACCGTCGAAACGGCGTAGGAAACGTAGGTTGAACATCCGTGCGCCGAGAGACCAAGGAGGCTGAAGATATGCGTGTAATAGGCTTCTGGCTCCATGAGGAGAAACAAATGGGGGCCTGTCTGCAACACGCGCCGCCTTTCGAAATCCCTGCAGATTTCCAAGGCGGTATCGGCAGACAACCCGTTTCGGGTCGCTGCCTTCCTGATGACGTCGAGCAGTTTGGTGAAGGCTCGGAGCCGGATTTCTGGCATGGGAACCGAAGCCGGCGCCGTAAACAGGCGAAACGCATAATCGCGGATCGGCCGGGAATGGTATGGGCTCATCCAGGGGTAGAGTGCCGTCAGCGACCCCAGGACTGCCTGTTTCGCATCAACGCCTGCTGTTAGCTCTTCCACCTCACGATTCACCTTTTTCTTGTGTCTGAATTACACCAACGCTCAAACACAAAAATACTGACGAGGAGCGCCACGCCAAAGCTGAAGAAAATCGTCGAAGGAAATGCTCGATCTCCTACAGCGGCGGCGATGCCGAAGACGAGTAATCCGAGCGCCACGGCCACACTGTGCATAATGCCTTTTGCCCGGCCCAACAGATAGACCGACACTCGCGACTGCAATGTGACTTCAACGCTGACGCGTCCAAGATTGTATATAAATCCGAGCGCGGCAAAAAGAACCACTGTCCAAGGCGTCCTTAGATATGCCAACGCCATGAGTACCAGCGCCGTTATGCCCAAAAGCATGAGATGCCGCGCGTGGGTACTCATCGCTCTTTCAATCCGGAACAGAGAGACCGCGCCGATCAGTGAGCCCGTCGACCATGCAGCCTCAAGGTAGCCGAAATCCACGGCAGTACCTTTCTGCTCCTGGAAGACGAAGCTCGATCCCATGACGCTGACAAGCACCGCGCTTGTGTAGAGAAGCGCGTAGACGACAATGAGACGACGCAGGCTCAGATCGATTTGTGCCGCAAAGATTTTGGCGATGTTGACATCACGCGAAACGGGTTCCAGCCGCATCAAGGCTAGGCAGCCCGCTGAAAACAAAAAGAAGGTAGCAAGAACGGTGAATGGCAGGGCTGGGGAGCGCTCGTGCAGCAAAGGACCTGCAAGCAGAGCTGCGCCGAGATTGCCGATCTGCATGACGAAGAAGACGGCGGAATTCGAGGCTACAAGATCGCGGCCGTCAGCTATCACGGGGATCATTGATTGAGAGCTCGTAAGCGCGACACGGTCGCAAAACGAAAAGAGGGCTGCTGACAGACAGATAATCAGAAACACTTCCATGTAGAGAAGCGCGCAAGCGGTAGCCAGCATAACGACGAAGCGGCTGAGGTCTGCCGCAACGTTCAAGCATCGCCTGTCAAATCGATCCGCCGCTACGCCGGCCAGAGGGCTCGCGATGAATTCGACAATGCTTGCGATCGCAAGGAACGTCGCCACGCCGGCGGCTCCGTACCCTCGCTCGACGAGAATCCAGGCGGATGCGATGTAGTAGCCGTTTCGGGCAACAGCCGCCGATAGCGTGCTGGCCAGAAATCCGAGGCAGGGTTTGGCCCGGCTGGGCCGTCCTTTGCCATGATAAATTCGAACCAGGTTTGACATGAGCGGCGTATCCGGCTGACCGCCGATGGATACCTTCTTCCGCCAAGCCTGCTTTACTGTGATGTTGGGGTTTTCCGATACTTGCTGAGAACCGACAAGCGGCGGCCTAGATTCTGCAGTTACGACGAAATTCCGTGGGGACCGCGCCGAAGGCCCGCTTAAAGGCGGTCGTGAAATGGCTCGAACTGCCGAAACCACATTCCATCGCGATTTCCGTCGCCGACAGATTGGTCGATCGCAGCATGTCCGCGGATTGCTCCAACCGTCGCTGCGCAATGAATGCATGCGGCGTCATGCCTGTCGACTGCTTGAAGGCCCTCCAGAAATGGAACCGGCTAACCCCAACCTCCTTTGCCAGATCGGCGAGCGTAGGTCTGCCGTCCGCCAACGCCTCGATCATTCCCACCGCCCGCTTGAGATCGAACGATGACAAACCGCCTTTTGCCGGTTCCTGGTGGACGCCGTTCAACCTTAACATTTGCCCGAGCAATTGCGTGGCCTGGCACTCCACCATCGTTGCGCTGATGGGGTCAGGCTGCTTGAGCTCCAAGGCAATCCTCTGCAACGCCAACTCTACAGTGCCGTCCCGAAATCCGATCGAAGGCGGCAGCACCGCCGGGCGATGGCGAGCCATTCCCGCAAACACATCGTCGGCGAACCCTTTTTCAATCGAGACCAGGAGGTAGGAAGCGGTCGCGTCCCCCTCGTCCCACCCGTTCCAATCACTGCCTGCGGGCATGAAGATGATTGAACCGGCCCGGCGCGGCAAAAAGGCAATCCGGCGCCCATCCACAATGTCTTCTCCGCGGGCCGCCGTGCCCTTCAGGTTCATCAAGAACACATGGTTTGGCTGGAGGAGTCTTGTCTCCTGACGCTCAAGCCCGGTTCTTTTGATTACGTCCGCCCGCACGCTCCCCCAACTCTCAAACTTGTGGGCAAGCGATTGGTGCCGTGAACGGCGATTCTCGGTCGGGTCGAGGACAAGAGTATTCACGTATCCACAGCCTCCTTACTGGCGAGTGGCCAGTCGTCGCATGATGTGGCGAACCATGGGTTGCTGAACAACACGCAAATAACTCTGGATTGGTAGAAGATGTGACTTTAGCGAAAAAATGGCAAACGAGTGAAAGCCGCCTGTATCCGGCAGGCCTACGAGTTGGCTCAGCCAATACTTGAGCCCGGCGAAATATTAGACCCCACTTATCTTAGTGGAATTTCCCCCATCGACGTATCGGCATCTCAACAACGGAACGGTGCTGGAGGCATACTGCGATGCGTGGACTCGACGACTTCCTGGCTGAGTGCGACCATGGCCCACGGATCAACGGACTAGCCGGCTTTTTCGCCGCGACCGCCGCTGGAAAGAGCGGGATGCCAATCCGCAAGCCCGTCGCCGACGCCCGCCTTCTGCCGAGCGATGACCTTCTATGCGATCTGGTTGCCCTGCACGCCACTCGCCAAGGCTTTTTTGACCAGCACTATCACGGCAGCATTCCCTACAGATTGGAGGAAGAGTGCCGGATGGCCTACGCAGTGCTGAAATACGCACGGCAGCGTGGCGCTCCGCTTGCGCTATACAGCCTTGGAACAGCGGAAGGCACGATGGCGAGAACACTGTCGGAACTGTCCGATGGACAGGTACGCTCACTGTCGTGCAGCCCGAACGCGGAGAATTACAAATGCTTCATGGCCTATGGCGAACCGCCGCACGCCGACTTCTTCATCGGCCCCTTCCATAAGTTGACCAAGGACGTCCTGAGCTCGGATCCGCGACTGGCAAGTTTCGCCCCCGGTTTCGATATTATTCTGGAAGATACGACCTTTCAGATGTACTCGCCAAACAGAGCAAGCCAGATCGAGTTCGTGACCCAGCACCTCAAGCCGGACGGAATCTTCGTCTTCGTCGAGAAGTTCCGGGCTACAGAGGAGCCGGACTACAGGCGTCGCGAATACCAGAAGGATTTCGGGTTCAAGGCGCGCTATTTCCCCCCAGACGAAATCGAGAAAAAGCAAACCCTCGTTCTGAATACAATGTTTGGCAATGAGGTGACTTTGGCACAGATGGCCGACGCAATACGCGCGCATTTCAACTACTGCGCCCTGACGTGGAACAGCGGAAATTTCTGTAGCCTCGCGGCGAGCAATAGCGAGGAAAACCTGAACCGGTACCTTTCCGAGATGGCCACTCCAGCCATTCCGCACGAGTATGTCTACGAAACCAGCTTGTATCCGACCCTGCCGGTTAGCGTCGCCGCGCAGGAATAGGCTCCTGAGCCTTGAGACAGGTCAACAACACGTTGCGCCGTCTGGACCATGTCTTCGCAGCTGTCGACCATGGCAGCCTCAGGCAGGCCGCAAGAGTTCTCAGAGTGAGGGAATCCTGTGTCAGCCGCAACATCGTTGCTCTTGAGCAATTGCTGGACATGCAGTTGTTTGACCGCGACGTCCATGGCGTTCGGCTGACCGAAGCAGGCCGGGCCTGGACTAACCTCGTCCGGGCTCACTATGAAGGCTTGCACGATGCCCTGGCCGAAGGTGGTCGCGGCGACCAGGAGGATGCCAAGACCGTCAAGATTGGGTTGTGCGGCCAGATAGGCCGGGCGTTCGTGGCGCGCCTTGTCGATCGATTTCGCAGCTTACATCCGGACGTGAGCATCGCCATCGAGGACGTTCCCCATGAACAGTGTCTGGCGGCAATACGTCGCCGGCGCCTTGACATCGTCTTCACGCACGGGCTCGAGAACGGCGCCTTATGCCGCAGCGAGCTATTTGGGCACGAGCGCTTGTTCGTTCTCCTGCCCGGTGGCCATCCGCTTGCTGAAAGGCCTGCGGTCAGATGGGCAGATCTTGCAGATACCTGCCTGCTGGTTTCGGTCGGATCGCCGCAGGATCCGCTTTTGCTGGAAAAGATTGCCGCGGATGGTGGCCCCGCTATTCAAATATGTCGCGCGAGCGAAGCGACGGTCATCCTCAAGGTGCAACTCGGTCAAGGCGTTACTCTGGCGGGCGAAGGTTTTGCCAGGACCGTCGCCATCGACGCTACGGTGTGGAAACCCATCGACGGTCAGAACAGCATCAGTTCGATCAAGGCGGTGTGGCTGGAATCGAACCCAAAGCGTGCGCTTCTGCGGCTGGTTGGGACCGCAAGTAACCTGGTGGCCGCAACGCGACCAGGGCCCACTCCTGACAATGCAGGAAGTACGGAACGCCGCAGCGCGATTTCTCAAATCACGTCATGAATGGGAGGCGCGACTGACCCGGTTTGACTTCAGTCGTCCGGCTTTTAACCACCCTCCGAGCGCTTTGCCCTGGCAAAGCCCCGATCCGTCGCAATGAACCGCTCCAACATCGCAACGATGAGGCGCGGCGCATCGGCGGGCCGTTGCCCCGCTTCGCGGCCGAGGATCTCGGCATAAGCGCTCAGATCGCGGTGCAGTGCCGCTGGGAGTTCCACCATGACCTTGACGGGTTTGTCGTCGGCGATCGGCCCCAGTTTCAGCTTGGCCATTTCAGCCTCCGTAAGGTTCGAGCACGAGATCGCGTGTGACGATCACGCGCACCGGGAATCCCGGTCGGATGGTGAGCGTCGGCGCTATGTTGAGCTGCCGCTGGACAATCTGCTGGCCTGTCTGGCTGATGCTGTCCGAGGCGCCCTGGCGAAGAGCGCGCATGATGTCGCTCTCCTGGCCCGATGAGCCGGCTTGCGCCCCGATGCTCAGAACCGTGGAAAGTGCTGCAGCCTTGAAGAGCTCGCCCCAATGATAGTCGACGCCGTCCTCGAGGCCGACATAGCCCTCGGCGTCTGCGCCAGGCTCACGTTCCAGAACGATGGAGCGGCCGTCTGGAAAAATCAGCCTGGTCCAGACCAGCAACACGCGGCGCTGGCCGAAGCCGACGCCATTGTCATACTGGCCGATGAGGCGCGTCCCCTGCGGAACGAGAAGGATGTGGCCGGTGGGGCTGTCATAGACATTTTCCGTTACCTGCGCGGTAATCTGACCGGGCAGGTCTGAGCGAATGCCAGTGATGAGGGCGGCTGCGATGACCGCGCCGGCCTGCAGAACGTTCGTCGACGCTGGTGCCGCAACACGATCCGACGAGACGGTGCGCTTGTCCGGCGGCTGATTGAGGAACGCGAGTTGGCGGTCCTGCGCCGAGGGCGTCGCTGGCTGCGGTGCGAGGCCAAGGCTGGCAAGATCAGCCTGTGGCGTGGCGTCTGTCGTCGAGACAGTCGCCTCACTTGCGGGCCGCGTTTGCGTCGATGCAAACAGACGCGCGGTCCTCGCTGCCTCCAGTTCCTGCTCCCGGCGCTGCTCCTCAGCGTCCGGTCCAACAGGGCCTGACAATGGCGCGGTGCCGCCATTCTGCGCGTTCAGGATCGGGCGGCCAAGATCGCCGGGAAGCGGTGGGCCAAGCTTTGGAACGCCCGCATAGTCCTTTGGCAGGCCGGCGAGCCCGTCGGGCGTCGAACGATTATCGGTTGAATAGAGCTCCTGACCCTGGCCTTGCTGACGGTTCTGCAGCGCATAAATCAGCGCCCCGCCTACAGTGAGGCTTGCGGTGAGCCCCAATGCGGCCAGCGCCTTGCGGGACAGACGTGTTACGCGCGGCGGCTCGGCGCGTAGCCGCATGGCCGCGGCCGGCTCGCCTGTCAACGGACGGGCGTGATCTTCGGCTGGCTCCACCCTTTCTGCGTCATTTATCGGCCCCCGGCCTTCTTCCGTCCCGGGATCCATTTTGTCGCTCATGATGACGACCCTCCCCTGTCTGTTCGGAGGTACGTCGCTGGCGGGGTCTCACGAGGGCCACGCATCCATGAAAATCGACTGCTCCTTACCCCATCGGTGCGGGAGACGCGGACGCGCCTCTGGTTCTTGCCGGCCCCGAAGCGCAACTCGGCGGCGGCAAACAGCCGGTCGACGATCATGTAGTTGCCGTGCACGCGATAGTTGACCAGCTCGGACGTGTCGCCTTCCGGCCCGACCACGAAGAGTGGCGGCATCTCGCCCTGGCCGATGCCTCGCGGGAACTCGATGAACACCTGCTTGCCATCGTCGAAGGCGCGCAGCGGCCGCCATGGTGCGCGATCGCCAGTCACGTCGTAGCGGAAATTGACGCGAGAAAGATCGATGCCTGTCGAGACCGGCTGTGCAGCCTCGGCCTGCTGGTTCTGCCGGCGCAAGGCGATGAGTTGGTCCTGCGGGTATTGCCAGGAAACCGACGCCATATAGGTAGACGGCGTCGAGCGCAGTTCCATGTGATAGGTACGCCGATCGGTATTGATGACGAGATTGGTGAGAAGGTCGGCGCGCGTCGGCTTGACGAGGATGTGGACTTGCTTGGCCCCGCCTGTACCGCTCTCGGTATCGCCGATGATCCAGCGCACGGTGTCGCCGGCGGCGACAGGGCCGGAGCCGACGAGTTGCTCGCCGGGCTGGAGCGCGATGTCGGTGATCTGCCCCGGCGAGGCATAGACCTGATAGAGCGCGCCATCGACGAACGGATAGACCTGCATCGAGTTGATGAAACCGTTGCGCACAGGCTGGACGCGCGCGGCGGCATTGGCCAGGTTCACGCGCGCGGTCGGATCGGTCGGTTCCGGCTCAAGCTTTGTGTCCTTGCCGAGCGGCTTCAGCTGGCCGGGAAGCGGCAGCGGCTTTGACAGCTCCACCACCTTGACGGGCGCGGGCGGATCGACGGCATGCACGGCCGCGACCGGATCGTCATAGGATATCTCCGGCGGCTTCTGCCTGGTGGCACAGCCCGCAAGCGCCGAAGCGCAAAGCAGAAGTGCTGGAAAGGCCATTTTGCGGAAGACCGGCATTGCGTGGATGAGGAAAACCGGGCGCCCCCAGGGGGCGGCTTTGCAGGATGCGGGCGTCATTGTCCAAGCTCCTTCGACCAGTTGACGGCGTTGATGTAGATGCCAAGCGGGTTCTTCCTCAGCGTGTCGGCGTCGCGAGGGGGCTGGACGACAATGGTGAGAATGGCGGACCAGCGCTCCGTGGAAGCGAGTGAGCCATCCTGATAGCGGCGTTCGACCCAGGCGATGCGGAAGCTCGCCGGCGATGCGCGGATGACCGAAGACACGTCGACGGCAACCTGCTGTTTGCCGACCTTGGTGAACGGGTCATTGGCGCGCGCATAGTCGTTGAGCGCCAGCGCCCCGCCCTGCGTCGCGAAGTCATAGGCGCGCAGCCAATTCTGCCGCACGATGACCGGATCAGCGGGGATCGACCTCACCTGTTCGATGAAGTGCGCCAGGTAGAAGGCAATCTGCGGATCGTTCGGCTGGTAGTCGCCGACCGCAGGGGCGACGGCCTGGGCCTGGCCGAGACGATCGACCTGCACCACCCAAGGCACGATCGAGCCGTTGGCGGATTGCCAGACGAGTGCTGCGGAGAAGCCCGCGGCGAGCGCCAGGGAACTGAAGGCCATGTACCGCCAATTGCGCGCCTGCACGCGAGCCGAACCGATGCGCTCGTCCCAGACCTGGGCAGCACGCTGGTAGGGCGTCTCGGGTTGTGGGGATCTGCCGTAGTGTGTGGACGGTCGTTTGAACATGCTCAGTCACTTTCAGAGAGGTTGATCGAGGAGCCGCCGCCATGGCTGTCGCCACTGCGAACGGCGTGAGCGGCGGCCTGGACGCCATGGGTCATCTGTTGCGAGCGCTTCATGCGCTTCGCCCAGGCAGGCTGACTTTCGGTTGCGGAGGACGCGACGGGAGCGGAGCCGGCTTCGGGGGCGTTCGCGCCGATTGTGCCAGCGGTGGACGATCCGCCCGTCGTCTCGAAGGCAGCGCGAGCGCCGGACTGGTAGCTATGCTTCATGCTGCCTGCCGCATTATTGGCCGCGCGCTTGAGCGGTGAGACGGCACCCTGGGCGCCGGCGCTGATGACACCGCCGAGCCCGGATGCGACGCCGGAAAAGCCAGACTCTCCGGCCGCGCCGAGATTGTAGGCTGTGGATGCCCTGCCCGCGGTGGCGGCACCGCCACGGGCGGCCGCTGCTGCACCGCCGCTGACAGCCGCGCCGCCGGACACGACGGTGCCGGCGGCCGCGGCGCCCACTGCTGCCATGCCGCCGGCGGCGAGCCCGGTGCCGACCGCCGCGCCCGCGCCGAGTTGCGGGCCGCCGGAGACGAGACCGTTGGCAATGCCAGGTCCAAATATGCCAAGGCCGAGCAACGACAGCGCGGCCAGCACGATCGCCATGGCGTCGTCGATCGACGGCGTGTTGCCGCTGAAGCCTGCGGTGAACTCGGAGAAAAGAGTCGAACCGATACCGATGACGACGGCGAGCACCAGCACCTTGATGCCGGACGAGATGACGTTGCCAAGCACGCGCTCGGCCATGAAGGCGGATTTGCCGAACAGACCGAAGGGGATCAGCACGAAACCGGCGAGCGTCGTCAGCTTGAACTCGATCAGGGTGACGAAGAGCTGGATCGCGAGGATGAAGAAGGCCAGCAGCACCAGCGCCCAGGCGAAGAACATGCAGGCGATCTGGATGAAGTTCTCGAAGAAGGACCAATAGCCCATCAGGTTCGAGATCGAGTCCAGCAACGGCCGGCCGGCGTCGAGCCCGGTCTGCGCCACCTTGCCCGGGCGCATGAGATCGTTGACGGCAAAACCGGTACCCGAGGCCTTCAGGCCAAGCCCGGCGAAGCTTTCGAAGACGATGCGGGCGAGATTGTTCCAGTTGGAGATGAGATAGGCGAAGACGCCGACGAACAGCGTTTTCTTGACGAGGCGCGCCATGATGTCGTCGTCCGCACCCCAGGACCAGAAGAGCGCAGCCAACGTCACGTCAATAACGATCAGGGTTGTGGCGATGAAGCCGACCTCGCCGCCGAGCAGGCCGAAGCCGCCGTCGATGTAGCGCGTGAAGACTTCGAGGAAATGGTCGATGACGCCCATGCCGCCCATGTCAGCGAATCTCCGGCCGGGGCGGCTCGACCTGCATCGCGGGAGCGGTCACATCCGGCCGCTCTCCTTCTCTCCGGTTGGCTGATGCCGGCACATCAGGGAATAACGTTTTCGGGGCAACGGCAGCAGGCGCCGTTGCCGAGTCACGTGGAGCGAGAAACCGGCGCCGGCTGGCTGCCCACGCTTTCAGACAACCGGAATCGCGAGGACCGGCCTCGCCGATCCCGGAACAGCGACGCAATTCGGCCGCGAGTGGGTCTTGTGGCGCGATGGGACGGTCCCGCGTCGCAAGGGCGTCAGGCTCATCGTCCTTGCTGCTCATCTCGATTGCGGTCACTGTCAAGGCGACCGCGATGAAGATGACCGCGCCGATGCGAGCGAGGAGCTTGCCTTCCATCGCGCCGACCTCAGTTCTTGCCATAGAACATCTGCGCACTGCCGGGCTGGTAGCCCGAGCCCTGCGTCAGGAAGCGCCGGCGCTGCTCGCGGCCCTGGTCGGCGGCGGTGGCCTGTTCGGCCGATTGCAACGCCTGCGCCCGCCCGTTCGCGGCGACGACAGCGGTGAGATCGGCAAGCTGCTGGGCCTGAAGCGCGAGGAGCTGGTTGCCGGCCTGTGCTGCCTGAAGCGCGCCGGTCGCACCCTGGCTCTGGCCGACCAACGCCGACATCTCACTGCGATTGGTGTCGATGTTGCCGACGACGCCCGCCTGCACACGCATAGCGTCCTGAAGGCCACCAACCGTGTTGCCCCAGCGCGAGCGCGCGTCGGCGACGAGTTGCTGATCCGAAGCCGACAGCGAGACGTTGCCGTATTTCTGCTGGAAAGCCTGATCGATCTGCTGGACGTCATAGGCAACGTTCTGCGCCTGACCGAGCAGTTGCTGCGTACGCTGCACGGACTGCTGGAGCTGTTGCAGCGAGGAGAACGGCAGGCTCGCGAGATTGCGGGCCTGGTTGATGAGCATCTGCGCTTCGTTCTGAAGCGAGGTGATCTGGTTGGTTATCTGCTCGAGCGAGCGCGCTGCGGTCAGGACGTTTTGCGAATAGTTCGACGGATCGAAAACGATGAAGGCGTGTGCCGGCGTCGCCAGGATGGGCGAGAGCGCGACGGGCGCGACAAGCACTGCGGCGGCCAACCGCATGCCAAGGGAGCGGCGCAGTTTCATGGGGACTTCTCCTTGCTGGTTAGGGTGGGAACGAGTTTAGCGGCCCAACTCAAATTGCGGTGGGTCAGCCAGGCAGCGAGGAAACCGTCGCGGCCGTGCTCGACGAAGATGCGGGCGATCGCCGTCTGGTCGGTCTTCGCGGATACAGCGCAAAGCGCGAGTGCCACATCCGACAGACCGAGCTCGAACAGCCGGTTGCCGCGACGGGACTGGCAGTAGTAGTCGCGCTTCGGCATCGCCCGCGCGATGATCTCGATCTGCCGGTCGTTGAGGCCGAAGCGACGATAGATCGCCGTGATCTGTGGCTCGATGGCGCGCTCGTTGGGCAGCAGAAGCCGGGTCTGGCAACTCTCGATGATCGCGGGCGCGATCGCCGAGCCGTCAATGTCGCTGAGCGACTGCGTGGCGAAGATGACGCTGGCGTTCTTCTTGCGCAGCGTCTTCAGCCATTCGCGGAGCTGGCCGGCAAAACCGTCATCGTCCAGCGCAAGCCAGCCTTCGTCGATGATGAGAAGCGTTGGCGAGCCATCGAGCCGGTCCTCGATGCGATGGAAGAGATAGGATAGCACCGCGGGCGCAGCACCCGTTCCGATCAGCCCCTCGGTTTCGAATGCCAGGACCGACGCCGATCCGAGATGCTCGTGCTCGGCATCGAGCAGGCGGCCATAGGGACCTCCGACGCAATAGGGGCGCAATGCCTGCTTGAGATCGTTTGATTGCAGCAGCACGATCAGGCCGGTGATGGTGCGCTCCTCGACAGGCGCGGACGCCAGAGAACTCAACGCCGTCCAGATATGCTCCTTGATCTCAGGCGTGATCGTCATCCCCTCGCGGATCAGGATCGCGACGATCCAGTCGGCGGCCCAGGCGCGCTCGGGGACATCATGAATACGCGCGAACGGCTGAAGGCTGACGCTATCGGACGCCCCATCGCTGAGATCGCCGCCGAGATCATGCCAGTCGCCGCCCATGGCGAGTGCCGCCGCGCGGATCGAGCCGCCGAAATCAAAGGCGAAAACCTGTGACCCTGGATAGCGGCGGAACTGGAGCGCCATCAGTGCCAGCAGCACGGACTTGCCGGCTCCGGTCGGGCCGACGATCAGCGTATGGCCGACGTCACCGACGTGAAGCGAAAGCCGGAACGGGGTCGAGCCTTCGGTCTTGCCGAAGAGCAGAGGGGGCGCTGCAAAATGCTCGTCCCGTTCCGGCCCCGCCCACACCGCGGAAAGCGGGATGATGTGGGCGAGATTGAGGGTGGAGATGGGAGGTTGACGGACGTTGGCGTAAACGTGCCCCGGCAGGCTGCCGAGCCAGGCGTCGACGGCGTTGATGGTTTCGATGATTGCTGTGAAATCGCGGCCCTGGATGACCTTTTCGACCAGGCGCAGTTTCTCGTCGGCGATGCCGGGATCATCGTCCCAAACCGTCACCGTCGCAGTGACATAAGCCATGCCGGCATAGTCGGCGCCGAGCTCCTGCAGCGCCAAGTCGGCATCGGCGGCCTTGTTTGCGGCGTCGGTGTCCACGAGGACGGACGCCTCGTTGGTCATCACCTCCTTGAGGATCGCGGCGACCGATTTTCGCTTCGCGAACCATTGACGCCGGATCTTTGTCAGCAGCCTGGTGGCATCGGTCTTGTCGAGCAGGATCGCGCGTGTCGACCAGCGATACGGGAAGGCCAGCCGGTTCAGTTCGTCGAGCAGACCCGGCGTGGTCGCGGTCGGGAACCCCGTGACCGTTAGAATGCGCAGATGCGACGCGCCAAGCCGCGGCTCAAGCCCGCCGGTCAGCGGCTGGTCGGCCAGCATGGCGTCGAGATACATCGGCGTTTCGGGAACGCGGACACGGTGGCGATTGGTCGAGACGCAGCCATGCAGATAGGTCAGCGTCTCGGCGTCGTCGAGCCAGCGGCACTCCGGCATGAAGGCTTCGACAAGGCGCAGCACGCGGTCGCTGCGGTCAGTGAACCCGGTGAGCACCTCATTGGGGTCCAGGCCGTTCTTCGCGCGCCCTTCATAGAGCCAGCTTTCCGCGCGCGCAGTGTCTTCGGCGGGCGCAAGGTAGGTGAGCGTCAGAAAGTAGCTGGACTCGAAATGCGCGCCGGCCTCCTCGAAGCCCGCTTTTCGTTCCGCATCGACCAGCGTGGAGGCCGTATCCGGAAAGCTGCTGTCGGGATAGCGGGTCGAGGGATGGCGCTGCGCCTCGACGAAGATCGCCCAGCCGGAGCCGAGGCGGCGGAAGGCATTGTTGAGCCGGCCTGCGACGGCGACCAGTTCGGCCGGAACGGCGCTGTCGAGATCGGGACCGCGAAAGCGCGCGGTGCGCTGGAAGCTGCCGTCCTTGTTGAGGACGACGCCGGCGCCGACCAATGCCACCCAGGGCAGGAAGTCGGCGAGCCGGCTGCTCCGGTTGCGATATTCTGCAAGGTTCATCATTGGCGCGACCTCGCTTAGACCGTGAGATGCGCGGGGATGCGCAGATGCCGGCGAACAACGTCGACGAAGAGCGGATCACGCTTGGCGGCCCAGACGGCGGCAACATGTCCGATCGCCCAGATTGCGAGGCCGACGAGCCACAGACGCAGTCCCAGCCCCACGGCGCCGGCGAGCGTCCCGTTCATGATGGCAATGGCGCGCGGGGCGCCACCGAGCAGGATCGGCTCGGTCAGCGCCCGGTGCACGAGGACCGCATAACCCGGCACTGCGTAGTCCCGCATTGACCCGCTCTGTTCGACCGAACCCGCCATCAGACCAGCGCCCCGCCGCCGAACGAGAAGAACGACAGGAAAAAGCTCGACGCCGCGAAAGCGATGGACAGGCCGAACACGATCTGGATGAGCCGGCGGAATCCGCCCGACGTGTCGCCGAAGGCGAGCGTCAGGCCGGTTACGATGATAATGATCACCGCCATGATCTTGGCGACCGGGCCTTCGATCGACTGCAGGATCTGTTGCAGCGGCTGTTCCCATGGCATTGACGAGCCGGAGGCAAAAGCGGGCGCGGCCATCACGAGCGAAAGCGTGGCAACCGAAACTGTCATGGCGAGACGATGGCGCGCGAGGCGCAGGCGTTGGATCACGGGTTTTCTCCTTCAGGGCTTTGGATGAGCAAGGTCGAGCTGTCGCCGCTCGCGAGGACGGCTGGCGCGACCCGGTAATCACCGTCCGGGCGAAGGCCATCGACACGGGCGAGTTCGGACAGCCGGCGCGCGGAGCCGCGGCCGGAAAGGACGGCAACCAGGTCGATCGTCTCGGCGATCAGAGCGCGCGGGACGGTAACGACGGCTTCCTGGATGAGTTGCTCCATCCGCCGGAGCGCGCCGATGGCGCTGCCGGCGTGGATCGTGCCGAGGCCGCCGGGGTGGCCGGTGCCCCAGGCTTTGAGCAGTTCGAGCGCCTCGGCCCCGCGCACCTCGCCGACCGGAATGCGGTCGGGTCGCAGGCGCAGCGATGAGCGAACAAGATCGGATAGCGACGCGACACCGTCTTTCGTGCGCATCGCCACGAGATTGGGCGCGGCGCATTGCAGTTCGCGCGTATCCTCGATGATGACGACGCGATCGGCGGTCTTGGACACTTCAGCGAGCAGCGCGTTGATCAGCGTGGTCTTGCCCGTGGATGTGCCGCCAGCGACGAGAATGTTCGCGCGGCCGGCAACGCCCAACCGAAGTGCGTCCGCCTGGCACGCCGACATGATCCCGGTCGCGACATAGTCTTCAAGGGTGAAGATGGCGACGGCGGGCTTGCGGATCGCGAAGGCGGGCGCCGCGACGACGGGAGGAAGAAGTCCCTCGAACCTCTCCCCGGTCTCGGGCAGCTCGGCCGAGACACGTGGGGCGCCGGCATGGACTTCGGCGCCCACATGATGAGCGACGAGGCGAACGATGCGTTCGCCATCCGCCGCCGACAGGCGCTCTCCTGTGTCGGACAACCCCTCGGACAGGCGATCGATCCACAAACGCCCATCGGGATTGAGCATCACTTCGACGATGCCGGCGTCGTCGAGATAGCTCGCGATCGCGGGTCCGAGCGCCGTGCGCAGCATGCGTGCGCCGCGCGCGAGACCTTCTGAATTGTGATGCGAAGCTGCCATCCGGTCCCCGTTTCGATCCGGGGGAACATGGACGGCCCCTGGACGGGGATGATTAAGAGAGCCGCATCTCGAGAGGTTTCAACACCTATTTCGAGGCGTAGTGGCGTAGCGTGCAAATACAGGAGATTGGCGGTGCCGACCTGTAATCAAGGCGGCGATCTTCAGGCAAGGGCGGCGCTCGCCGTCAATTGTACGCTCGTCGGCAAGCCGTCTGATCAAGCGGCTTCAGCACGAGTTGACCGTCGAGGCTTGTGGCGAACCACCACGTCGACCTTGTAGTCGAGCCGGTCCAGACAGCGAACCAGCCTGTCTATTGAAAACTTACCCGTGCGCCCGGTGGCGATCGCGGAGACGTCGGGCTGTTTCATTCCGAGCAGTTCAGCCGACTTCGCCTGGGTCAGGCGCCGGCGCTTGATAATGGCGCGGATCTCGCGGGCCAGCTTGGCCTTGAGCAATTCCTCTTCGGGATTGTCAAAGCCGAGGTCCGCAAACACGTTACCGCTGCTCACTTCGGCGGTGATGTCTTCTGTCATGACTTTGTTCCTTTCGCATAGTTTTCGCGGTAGTGCGCCTCGGCCGCCTTCAATCGCACTGTCACGACATCGATTTCGTGCCTGGGTGTCTCCCTGCCCTTCTTCGACTTCTTCTGGAAGCAATGAAGCACGTAGATCACCCCGGCAAAGCGCACCGCATAGACGGCCCGGTAGGTATCTCCGTCGAAGTCGTCGACCACCTCGAGGATGCTGCGGCCCCCAAACCCTTTCAGGGCTTTGACAGCCGGGTGCTCCTCACCATTCTGGGCGTCGTTGATTGCGACACCCATCAACCGGCGAACATCGACCGGAAACTCGCGCAGGTCGTCCTTCGACGACCCCATCCATACCGTGGGCTTTTGGTTTCTCATTCGCCCTTTGCCTTATAGCATACAGACTATAATTTTCAACGAAAAATCCTGACACCGCCTAGCCACTGAAAATAACTGGTTCGGCTCAGACGGCTGTTTTTTCCAGGTGATCATAGAAGCTCATAAAGGCGTGGTCCCTCATGCAATCACGGATCTTAAATTGCGGATTTCGCGCCCAACATGGTTCCCGTATCAGCGACCCCACCCTGCGGCTGTCTAGTTCTCTTCTGCCAAACTCGACAGGTTGGCAAAGCGCGTTTTAGGACAACATATCGTTCCAACGCTTTGATATGTTTTGACATATCGATGCTTACAAAATCTCAGTCCGCCAGTCCATTTAGCGCACGGGTATGCCGGGCTGGTGTGTGTCCAGACCGCCATCGATGTCCTCGGAGATTTCCTGTCGGAGCTTTGGACCTTTCGCCAGGCGCCGGCCGAGCGCGGTGACGAAGGCATCATAGCGCTCGCCAGCCTTGGCGTGGGCTGCCTGCACCGCAGGCTCGGGCAACGCTGGTGTTGTCGCCAGCCAGAAGCGGACGAAAACAGCGAGCGTCTCCACGGCAATCGCGACATCGCGCTCCTGGCGCGTCATACGGCGATCTAGCTGGTCTAGCCGCTTGGTGATCGCCGCCTCCTGCCGCTCGGCGGCATCGGGTGAGAGGAACGATTCGATGGCCGCCTCCGCGACGAGCGACCGTGAAAAATCACGGCGCGCCGCATGTTCGGCCAGCCTGCTCATGACCTTCGGATCGAGATAGACGGACAGGCGTTGTTTGCGGGGTGGCTTTACCATGGGAGCCTCACATATCCACGCCGTCACCGGGGTCGAGCGACGCCTGCCGCGCAATGCCCTGCATGAGGCGCGTCAGTCGACGGTTGCGGGCAACCTCGTCCTCCACGTCGTCCAGGTGATCGATCTCGAATTCGTTCTCGGTCGAAGGCTTCACGACCAGCTCGACGCGACTGAGCTCGGGTTGCCGACGACGCTCGGAATCAGTCGTGTCGTCATCCGTGGCCGACGGCGCCGACATGGCTTCAGCAATCTGGGGACTGGAAGGCACAGGTAGTTTCGTCCAGTCGTCGGGCCTCCCCTCCTCCGCCGCCGCCGCCAGCACCGGCGGCGGCAGGATACGCTCCCGGAAGCGAGCATCTTCATGATAGCGCGCCTTTTTGGCGCGGATCGGCGGCGCACCCGAGACCATGACAATCTCGTCGGTTGACGGCAGTTGCATCACTTCACCCGGCGTGAGCAGAGGGCGAGCCGTCTCCGAGCGGGAGACCATGAGATGACCGAGCCACGGCGAAAGCCGGTGGCCGGCATAGTTCCTCATGGCCCTCATCTCGGTCGCTGTTCCCAGCGCGTCGGACACGCGCTTGGCGGTGCGCTCATCATTGGTGGCAAAGCTTACCCGGACGTGGCAGTTGTCGAGGATCGAGTTGTTGGCGCCGTACGCCCTCTCGATCTGATTGAGGGATTGAGCGATCAGGAAGCTTTTCAGGCCGTAGCCGGCCATGAAGGCGAGCGCCGACTCGAAGAAGTCGAGACGGCCAAGCGCCGGGAACTCGTCGAGCATCAGGAGCAGCCGGTGCCCTTGCGCCCTCACCTGCAGATCTTCGGTCAGCCGGCGACCGATCTGATTGAGGATCAGGCGAATGAGCGGCTTGGTCCGGTTGATGTCGGACGGCGGCACGACAAGGTAGAGTGTCGTCGGATGCTTGTCGTCGACAAGATCGGTGATG
This sequence comes from Mesorhizobium sp. M0518, assembly GCF_040321125.1. Lineage (NCBI taxonomy): Bacteria > Pseudomonadati > Pseudomonadota > Alphaproteobacteria > Hyphomicrobiales > Phyllobacteriaceae > Mesorhizobium > Mesorhizobium sp. M0518. The sequence goes on along the minus strand of NZ_JAMYQY010000002.1, from coordinate 96,590 downwards.
CGCCAGTCGCAGCGGCGCGTGACCTCGGCCACGACAGGATCGCGATAGAGGCCAAGAAACGACATGGCGGTGGACAGCACGCCAGAGCGCTCGTTGTCGGATTTGTTCAAGAGCTCTCGCGCGGCGCTGGCGATGACCGGGTGCGGACCCGCTTCACCCAAATGCGCCGTTTTCATCATCGCGGACAGCGTCGATTCGATCGGACGCCTTGGATCAGAGAGGAAACCAGCAACGCCGGCAAGCGTCTTGTCCTGCTCGGCGTAAAGGACATGCAAGATCGCGCCGACCAGCAGGGCATGGCTGGTTTTCTCCCAATGGTTTCGCCGCTCGAGCGAGCCTTCGGGATCGACCAGGATGTCGGCGATGTTTTGAACGTCGCGGACTTCCCATTCGCCGCGACGCACCTCAAGCAGCGGGTTGTAGGATGAGGATTTCGGATTGGTTGGATCGAACAGCAGGACACGGCCATGCCTGGCGCGGAAGCCTGCGGTGAGCTGCCAATTCTCGCCCTTGATATCGTGAACGACGGCTGAGCTCGGCCAGGTCAGCAATGACGGGACGACGAGGCCGACACCCTTGCCCGAACGTGTGGGCGCGAAGCACAGCACATGCTCCGGTCCATCGTGGCGCAGATAGGCGCCGTCAAACCGCCCAAGCACCACTCCATCGGAGCCGAGAAGGCCCGTTGCCTTGATCTCCTGCTTGTCGGCCCAGCGGGCGGAGCCGTAGGTCTCGACCTTCTTGGCCTCGCGTGCCCGCCAGACCGACATGCCTATGGCGACGGCGACGCAGGCGAAACCGCCGGAAGCCGCGATAAAGGCTCCCTCCACGAAGATCGACGGCGCGTAGGCATCGAAGCCATACCACCACCAGAAGAAGGACGGCGGAAGGTAAAACGGAAAGCCCAGGACATGGAACCATGGCCTGCCGAGCTGGGGCTGGAACGCCAGGCGCCAGGCCACCCATTGCGTCGCGCTCCAGGTGGTGATCAGCACGATCATCAAGACCGCGAGGATCTGGCCCCAGAGTATTTTGGTGGCGGACATAGAAGCGGTCCTTTCTTCACAATGAGGTTAGAGACCGAGGGTCCGCTTGCGGGCGAAGCTCCAGTCGATGCCGCCGTCATCGCGAGCGACGCCCGAGACGTGGCGGCCAAGATGCTTTTCGAGAGACGGCGTCCAGGGCACCAGTTGGAAACCGAGGCCGTCATCGATCATGGCGAAGCGGCCCGACGCGAGCGTGAAGCGCTGCCGGTAGGAACCGGTGACATAGTCGCCGCCGCGGGCGCGGTTGAAAGGCTGGCCGGTTTCGGCCGAGAGCTTTTCGCCGAGCGCCTCCAGTTCGCGGCGACGCAGCGTGTCGATCAGGTTGCGCGTGAAGCTTATGCGTTGGCCATGCCGCTCGCCCAGGCCCTGTTGTACGAGGTGGTCGGCACGGCGCTCCATCGCCTGCCGTACCTCGGCGCCAAAGCCCCCTTCCGACAGCGCAATCGGTTCGCGGGCAATATTCTGGCGGTCAAGCCAAGTCGCGCCGGCGGCGGTAACCTGCCGCTCAATATCGAGATCGGAACGGACAGCGAGTGCTGCGCGCCCATGTCCCTGCGCGTCATGGAACTTGCGCAGCTCAACGATGGAACCCGGAGCGCTGTCGCCGGCGGCATCGAGATCGGACAGCTTGATGTGATGGGTGCGGCCGTCGATGCCATCGACCACGGCGTAAGCGCTGCCCTTCAGCTCATCATCGAGACCGCGGTCGACCAGCCGACCGACGATCGGCGTGTCGAGGCGCTCCGCCGCCAGCACATAATTCGCCGTGCCGCGCTCGATGCCCTGTTCTGTCAAGGCGCGGTGCATCCGCTTGATGATGTCACCGCGTTCGCCAAGCTCGCGCAGCGTCGCCTCGGCCTTGTCGTCGATCATCCATTGCCCCGGGCCGACCTGTTCGGCAAGGCCAAGGGTTTCGAGCTTGCGCACCCGCCCGACCTTCAGCACGTGATACTCATCGGGCTGAGCGTTTTCGGAGCAGGCAAGGTCGATGACACCTGTGTCGCGGCCGTCGCGAACAAGTTGGCGGTCAAGCTGGGTCCAGCGTTCGGCCTCGACCTGACGCTGCAGATTGCGGCGGATGTCGAGATCGGTGCGCGGGCCGAGTTCCTGGGTAACGAGATCGGCGGCGCGGGCGCGCATCCCCTCCTTGATGTAATCGCGGGAGATCACGAGATCCTGCCCGTCATCAGTGTGACCGCGCAAAATGATATGAAGGTGCGGATTGTCGGTGTTCCAGTGATCGACGCCCGCCCAATCGAGCTTCGTGCCAAGGTCCTTTTCCATCTGCCCCATCAGATCGCGGGCGAAGGATTTGAGGTCCGCCAAGTCGACGGCATCTTCCGGCGAGACGATGAAGCGGAAGTGGTGCCGATCATCGTTGCACCGCTCAGCAAAAGCACCGCCGTCCACCGCATCGGCCTGCGGCCCGAACAGCCTTGCCTTCTCCCCGTCACGGGTGACGCCCTCGCGGCGCAGATAGGTGAGATGGGCCGCAAGCAGCGCGGCGCGCGCGTGATGGCGCACCAGCCGTGTCTTGATGATCACGGAGCGCGAGCGGCCAGTGAGGAGACGATTGGCGCGGACGCTCGCCGAACGGCCACGCCCGAAGGTCGAGCGATTGCCCGGACCGATCCGGCCAGAGCGAGAGATACGGGCGCCGGCTTTCTGGGCGGCGGCAAGCGCCTGCGCGATGAAGGGCCTGGCGCGCTGGGCGCCAGACGGGCGGATGCGGCCTGGGCGGATGTGGAAATCATCGTCGCCGATCATGGCGAAGACCTCACACATCGCGTCAAGTCACGGAAACTGCGGGTAAAATGGCGTTCTGGCGAGGTGCGTGAACGCCTCGCACCTCGCGAAAATGATGCATAAGCCTTTGAAACAACACGACCGAACGACTCCGCACCTCGCGGCCTTTTATCTCGCCATCGCCCGGTTGTTTTGCAGACCCACCGTCTCCGCATACGCAGCGATGCGCTGGGGCGGCCGATTGTACGATAAAGCCAATTTGCCTTCATGGCTGGATTCCCGCCTCTTGCCGGGTCACGAAGAGGCCCGTGGACAGTGGCACGATGGCACCGACGTCGTGCACCGGGGATGCAGAGGTAGTGTCATTTGGCAGGCGCCCGACCGGCTGGAGGGCGGCAGTTTGTTTGCGATCTGGCTTGCTTTCGAACAGCGGAGCCTTTGTCCAGGGAATAGCCTCGACAGACGTGACGGCGAAAGGGCGCTTGCCCTCGCATTCGCCGATCACGGTGGCTAGCGCCGCTACGTAGGCGCGGGTCTCCGCCGGCAGCGGACGCCCGGCAAGATAGGCTTCGTAACGCGATGGTCCCGCATTGTAGGCGGCCAGAAATCCCGGCGAACCAAAGCGGTCGTGCAGTTCGCGCAGGTACGCCGTTCCGGCCAGGATGTTGTCCCGGGGATCGAATGGATCGCGGCCAAGCGACCATCGGGCGCGCAGATAGTCCCATGTACCGGGCATGATCTGCATCAAGCCGCGGGCGCCTGCGCTGGAGACGGCGCGCACATCGCCCGCGCTCTCCTTGCCCATGACGGCGCGTATCAACGCGGTCGGAACGCCGAAGCGGTGCGAGGCTTCTGCGATATGCGCGCCGAACGGATCGCGTTTGGACGACCGTGGGACGGCCAAGTCCTGCGCCACTGTAGCCGCCGGCATGACGGTCGCGATGGACAGGCCGCAAAGGAGGAGCAGAGCCATGCGCCGGGCAGCACGAAACGGCCCGGGCGCACCGCGATGGCTCGTCGACGGACGGCGAGCGCGCATCGTTCAATCCTTCTCGCTACGGTCGCGCGGGCGCGCCCAGTGCAGCGACCAGGACGTTTTGTCGTCGCCATTGCGAAAGAGGTTCGCGCGTATCGGCTGCGCGAAGGTCGGGTCGTCGAGCTGGATCGAGACATAGTCGCCGGCCTTTTCGCTGGAGCGTTTCCAGCCGGCACCAATCTCGGGGCCGTCCTCGCTTCCGGCGTGAACGCGGTAGTCAGGCGCATTCTCCGTTTCGCTCGCCTCTGCCGCCACAATGGCGATATCCAGGTTGAGGCTGAGCGTGTGGATGCGCCCGCTATAGCCAGTCTTCTGGCGCGTGAATTCCCCGATCTGTTGCATGTCAGGCTCCTGTTTTCAGTAGTGCGGTGATGAAGGCTGGCGGCACGACGCGCGCCGCCGGTCGCGCGCTCACCGCGTTGGCGCGCGCCATTCGAAGCGGCCGTTGCCGTCCTCGTCTGTCCACAGTGGGACGGCGCGGCCGATGATCTGGCTGGTGGAGAGGAGGCCGAAGTAACGTCCGTCGAGGCTGTCGCGGACCTGCCAGTTCATCAGGAAGACTTCCCCGGTCGAGACGCGGCGGCAGCCCTTCCAGACCGGCAGGTCTCGGCCGGCCCGATCACGCTCGAGCGCCGCGCCCGCCTCGATACCATCGACAGTGATGGTGAGGTTCGAGCGACAGACACGTTGCCCGGAAACGCCACGGATGCGCTTCAAGAGTGGCACGCCCCTCGGCAGATAGCCGCGATCAGCGAGGAACGCCGCGATTGGCTCGGGGGCGTCGACGGCGACAAGATCGGTGACCTCGAAGGGTCCGTCGAAGTCGATCGTGTAGAAGCCGATCGGTGCGCTGGCTGACGCATTCCAGATGAGCTTCGTGGGCATCGAAGTGAGGCCGGGATAGCCGACCCCCATGGTTGCGAGAACGCTAGCGAGGATGATCCCGGCGCGCGTCACGGCTCGGTCCTCTTGCGCAGCAGGAAGGCGCGATGTTGGTCGAGTGTGTAGCTGCGCGGCGTGTGGCCGGCGGTTATCCGGTTGTGGATGTGCCGCCAATGATCGGGCGACACCAACTCGGGCTCGATGTCGAGGCGCTGGATGGCGTCGATCGCCTGCAGCACGCGTTCGACATTGGGCCAGCTCTCGACCTTCAGCAGGATATCGCCGCCGGGGCGCACGAAGGGCAGTGTCTGATAGGCGTCGCCAGGTGCTACCGCACGCACGATATCGATGCGCGAGATGATCGTTCCAAAATCGTTCGCGGCCCAGCGCACGAACGCAAAGACCGTGCCGGGGCGATAGAACAGGATGCGCCGGCGACGATCAACAATCTGTTCGTGGGCGTGCGTGCCGAACCGTATCCAGTTCTCGATCCTCTTCTCGACCCAGGTCAGTTCGACATGGATGAGATTGTCGGTAGCGTGGTGCGTGGCCGGGAACGCGCCGCGCATGCGGGGAGCCGCGATGCCGGTCATGAAGGTTCTCCTGATGTTGCTGGGAATTTGCGCGCGAGCATCTCGCGCAGCGTGTTGGCGACGATGACGCCGTCGCGGAAAGCGGCGATGCGGTCGCGCTCCTGAGTCGTCATGTCGGTGGTCGGGCGCACGACGAGGGTCGCGAACTGATTTCCCTTGCAGGTCAATTCACCGGCGAGAGGCAGCGTCAAAGTTGCCTTGCCGACACGGCTCTTTTGATTGAGGAGTGCGGCGATCATCGGGTGGCTCCCGAGCGCGGATCAAGAGGCGGATTCGGGGCTTCGGAGACGCTGGTTGCCGTGTTGCGACCGCCAGAAACCGTCGACGTGTTCGGGGTCTTGTTGGTGGTTACGCTGAGTGCGTGGCTGGCTCGCCGGACGAGCCTCTGCACATCGCGCGTACGCACTTCAAGGTTAGATTCTGGGTTAGAGTCTAAGTTAAGGGCGCGATTTCGGCTTTGCTTTCCTAGGGTTAGGCCCAGTTTGGGTTCCTGATAGCACGAGCCTGCGGTTCCCGATGGCACGATAGGTCCGGTTCCCGATAGCACGATGCCGTCCACAGGCTTTCCACAGGAGGCGATCCGCTCGAAAGCGAGCAGCGTCCGGCCGCCCATCTCCACTTCGAGGAAGAGCGTGTAGCCGGGCAGCGGCTGGCGGCGGATGATTTCGCGCAGCTCGAAGGCAAAGCGCTTGTGGGGCGACAGGCTGCCGGATTTCTGGTGAAGGTGACGGAAGTCGAAGCGCCAGCCGTCGGGCTGGCGTCCGCCATGCTTGCGCACCAGCCGATAGAGCCAGCGCTCCAGCCCGCCAGTCAGGTCGAAATAGGCGCGATCGATCGTGAGCACGAGCGCGTCATCGAGGACTGCCTGGTAGAACCAGTCGGGGACGATCAACTCGATCCCCGCGGGTTTGCCATGGCGATCGATGCGCTCCTGCCACTCATTGATCCATGAGAAGCGGTGACGCCGGCCTTCGGCGGGCTGACGAATCGTCGTCGAGACGGTGGTCGACTGCAGCCGGTCAAGCCCCGCCTTCAGGCGCTGATAGTCGCGCAGGCTCTTGCCGCGGCCGACGAAGGTCAGAATCTCATAGGGCGTGGCGGCCATCAGGCGCGAGGTGCGAAGGCCGGCATCGCGCGCCTCGACGATCTGGCTCGCGGCCCAGATCAGGATGTCGGCGTCCCAGATGGTCGCCATGCCATGATCGGGTACGGCTTCGACCCGGATCGTGACGTTGCCGGCCGTGAAGTTGATTGGCGCGACGCGATGGGTCTTGGAGAGGGAGAAGAACGGATAGGCCATGAGATCCTGCGCATCTCGTGGGGCGAAGTCGCCAGGCAGCGCCCTGAACAGGTCGAGCTGCCCGCGCTCCGAAAGGGATTGGTTTCGTGCCGCCATTTGGAAATCCGCGCGCGGTCAGCGTGCGTATCGTCCGCCGTGCGTCGGCGGCGTCGGCGTGTGACGCTTGGCCGGCAGGACCGACCCACGCGGATCGGATGTAGAGGTGACAGCGCCGCGTTCGGCCCAAGCCTGAAGATCGTCGACGGCATAGACGACACGGCCGCCGAGCTTGCGATAGGAAGGACCAGTGCCATAGGTACGGTGCTTTTCGAGCGTGCGGGCGGACAGGCTGAGGAAATCCGCGGCTTCCTTGGTGCGCAGGAAGCGCGGCGGCAAAACGGCGATATCGGGTCGCATGGGTCGAACCTCCGTGGGGTTTTTGGGCAGCCGCTGGCGTTCAGCGGTGGACGGCGACCACGGTGGCGGAGAATGGGCTTCGCAAGGGATGGGGAAGTTGAGGGGGGCTAAAATCCCACCCCTTGTCCGGGGCCAGAACCGCTATGATCGACGGCGATGACGCAGGATCTGCAAATAGCCACCGCCAATCATGGCGGTGGCGCCTTCGACGAGGCCGATCACCGCGTCGCGCAGCGCGGAGGTCTTCCAGGGATCGGCAGCGACGCGCTTAGACCCATAAATGGCGACGGCAATGTCGCGGTAGCTCGCGCCATTCGAGTGGCCGTCAGCGGCCTGCATCATCAGACGAAAGCGGCGTCGCTGCTGTGGTGTCATCCGCGTGTCCGAAGCTGTTGGGCGCTTTTGCCAGGAACGCCAGAAACGGGTGAGTGCTTCGATGCGTCCCAACGTTTCTGCATCCAAGGGGATCAGCGCCGCCAGGTGGCCGTGCGGGTCACTGCCGGGCAGAAGGAGAAGTTGGGTCGCGACACCTGCACTATGGACACTGTGACGTCCTTCCGGGCTGTCGTGGACCACGCCCAGGCCGGTCAACGGCGCCGATCGCAAGGACGACAGGAATTCCGGCGCCGGCACGAGAGAAACCACAGCTGGATCGACGTCAGGCGACCACAGAACGTCTTGCGCCAAGGCGGACAAATCCGGCCTAGCCGGGAAATCGTAACCCCCACAGCCGCTGTGCCTCAGGCCGGAATGGTGCTTTCTCGGCTCTTGTGGTCAGGAGCGCTCGGTAGTGCCGTTGATAGGGTTCGTGACGTCGCAGGCACTCCCAGGCGAGCCCTTCGATTGGTAAAGTATCGAAATAGTCGTAGCTGTCATTGTCTCGCCAATGCGACGTATCCGGCCTCATCCAAGAGCTCCTCGCAAACAACGCGTAGACCCCGCCTCCAAACGATTCCGGGTTGTAGCGATTGGCGGAAGACCCTTGCCGGGCATCGGGTGATGCCACTTCGGCATCACCCGCGAACCACGGGCGCTGTGGTGCTAGTTGCCGGGTCGACGCAAGAGATGACGGTAGCCTGCACGCGCCATCCAGCGCGCTCGCGCCAGATGGCTGTCGTGGATGCGCCGGGCGCGTTGTGGCTCCTTCCTCAGATCAATGCCGAAGAGGATTTCGACCACCTCGCGCCAGTCCGCGCCGTCGTCGGCGGCGTCAAGCAGGCGCACATAGAGCTTGACGTGTTCCCGATCGTATTCGGTGAGTTCGTCACTGGTCGGCGCGGTTTCGTCAAACGGCTCGATCATCGCTTGCCTCGTCTTCACAGAGTGAGCCTGCATTTTATAGAAACAATTTTGCCAGCGGAGGATGGTTGATCAGCATCAGGCGATGCGGTTTCGGCATCGCTCTCGGCTTGAGTGAACCGAACCGGACGTCCGCGAAAGAAGGCCCCGGCCTTCCGGCCGGGGCCTGCGCGGGTCCCTAGTCACCCCGCCGCGCGTTCGGGCGGGACCAGATGAGCGAGAAACCCTCACCTTCCTCGTCGTCGAAGAGGTTGGCGTAGATCGGGGCGTTGAAGCTCGGATCGTCGAGCTTGAGACCCAGGTAGTCGCGGCCTTCGTTGGAGGTCTTCGACCATGCGGCGCCGATCTCGGCGCGGCCGACCAGCACCCGGTGGCTGGGAGCGTTCTCGCCAGTGGCGCGTGTGTCTGGAACGATGCGCACGTTCTTGGCCTGGACGCTGAGGGTGACGATTTCGCCGGTGAATTCGTTCGCGGTGGTCTTCTTGAAGGTGCCGATGGTAGCCATTGTAAGTCTCCGTTTTCTGTTCCCGAGCCCGCACCATGCGGCCTCGATGGCGATCACTTGGCCGGAGGCGACCGACGACGCATCGCTTGCGACCGGAGCAACGCGGAGGACGGCGCAGGAACGGCTTTCTTGTCTCGCGAGGAATGGCGGCGCTCGGGGTCCCCATGCGCTTGCGGCATGGGGTGGGAGCCGGCAGGGGAAGAAAGTCGAGACGCGCCGTTGCGGCTCAGGCGGTCGAGGCTTCAGCCGTCCTTCGGGCAGATCAGCCCATTGAAGAGGCCGTTTGGAGCGCTCTTGGGACGGATTGGCAACGGAGACACTGGTACCCAACGCGCAGCCAGCGGATCGCTACGAGCTTCACTGGCATCGCGTACACATTCCAGGCATCGGATCCCGCGCACCTCCAACGACGCGGCGACCGGTCGCGCTGCCGTCCTGCCACCGACTGGTCGGCCTGCCTTGCGACATCGACCGAAGAAAGTCCAGGTCCACAGACGGGGCCGCGCCGGCACGTGGCCGTTGCTCGATCCTTGGCATGTAGCCCGATTGCTCCAACCACCGATAGTGAGGAGGCTAGGCCTTCGTCGGTCTGGTCCATCCGCCTCGCCCGCGCGGGTCTAGCCTCGAACCACGTCCCTGCCGGATTGGTCGGCGGCTGTCATGCCCGCGACCCGGAGATATGCCGTGACGCCGACGGCGGTCGCGCCAATGATGGAAAAGACGATCTGCCAGGTTTCCGAAGGCATCATGTGCTTCGCGATGCCATGGGAGGCATGGTAGCCGGCAACGATCGCAGGCGCGATGAAGACCAGCGTGATCGCCAGCTTGGCCCACATGGGGCTGATAACGCTGAGGAGGATTTGGCCGACGCCGAGCGTCAACCCGGCTGCGAGGCTACCAACGAGGATCGCGCCAAGCCAGCCGGCACCGGTGTTGAATGCCCACGTGCCTGCGCTGACCCCGACGAACAACGGAAGGGCGAAGATAGCAAGCGTGAAGAGCAACCAGCACAGGATACCGATGGCCGCGATACAAACGAACATGCCGAGGATGATCATGGTGGTGTCTCCGAGAGAATAGCTCTGGCGATTGCGCCTTCCACCACCACCTCGGCGCAGCGCAGAGCATAGCAACGAAAACCGCAGGCGAAAACTGCCAAAGCTCTGTTTCGCCAGCGGCAATGTTCGCCCCGTCATGGGGTGAACGGGTCGATTTCGCCGATGATGGCGGTGTCGTCGCCGTCATACTCGTTCGCGGGCACGACCGAGAGAGTGCCGTCGCCGGCACGAAAGATGACGATGGCTACCATGAGGGTGGCGGCGAGGCTGAAGGCGAAGGCATGCGCGTCGGCGAGGGACATCGATCCGGCTCCTGTTTGAAGCGGAGGACCCTCCCCCGCTGACAGGCGCCCGATGTGTTCGGCCGATGGCCGCAATCACCGCGAAGGCGAAGCCGGAGCGGCGGCACGCTTCGCGTAGTCCGACCCCTTGCGGGTTGATGGCCTCAGGCCGTCGGCTGGACCAAGGATCAGCGCAATGGATCGCGGGGTGCGGGCATCTTCAAGTCAGGAGTGGTGCCGTTGGCGCGACCCACTAGCTCCAGGAGATTCTGAACGAGCTGCCGCGCGATGTGGTTGGCGCCATTATGCCGGATACGTGCCTCTTAGATCTTCAGGTGCTGAAGAACCTTGTCCGCAGTTCCCTCCCCAACCTCGCCCGCATCGTCGATGCGGCCGAGCTTCAGCACCGCCCAGCTGTCAGCTATGCCAAGCGCGAAGGGCAGGTTCTGTTCGACGATCAGGATCGTCGTGCCGTTGGCCCGGCGTTCTTCCCTAAGAGCTGTGGCGATGCGTTCGACGACGGAGGGCTGCAGGCCCTCGGAAATCTCGTCGATCAAAAGCAGCTTTGGCTGCAGCATCAGCGCGCGGCCGAGGATCAGCATCTTCTGCTCGCCGCCGGACAGCGTTCCGGCGCGTTGCGACAGCCGCTCCCTGAGGAACGGAAAATGCCCGTAGACCCGCTCGACGGCTTGCGCAAAACCGCGATCCGAACGCAGAGCGAGCCGCAGATTGTCGCGGACGCTGAGATCCTGGAACAGGGCCTGTTCCTGCGGCGCATAGCCGACGCCCGATGCAATCAGCGAAGCCTGGGAAACGCCTGACATCGACATACCGTCAAGGCGGATATCGCCCGAACGCAGCGCGACGAAACCGAGAATGGTTTTGAGCACCGTGGTCTTGCCCATGCCGTTCTTGCCCATCAGCGCAAAAATCTGCCCGGGCGCGATGGCGAGCGACAGCGCCTCGATGATGGCAACCGGCCCATAGCCACTCGAAACGTTCGACAGTGAGAGTTTCGGCACGGTGGTTTTGGCCTCTCTGGTCTCAAGCATGAGCGGCTCCCGAGTAGATCGTCCTGACCACCTCGGAATTGACGACCTCGGCGACGCTGCCGTCGAGCACAAGCCTGCCCTGGTGGAGAACGACGATCCTGGTCGAGATGTCGCGGACGAAATCGAGATCGTGCTCGACCAGGATGGCGGCGAAGCCGAGCTCGCCGGTCAGCTTCTGCAGCGTGGCGCCGATGGTGGTGCGCTCTACCTTGGTCAGCCCTGCCGTCGGTTCGTCGAGCAGGATGAGTTTTGGCTCGAGCGCGACGACCATGGCAAGCTCGAGGCTCTGCTTCTGCCCATGCGACAGCAGCGACACCGGCCGGCCGAGCATCTGGTCGAGACCGGTGGAGCGCAAGATGTCGGCGGCAGTTGCGGGCAATCCAAGCGTGGCGGAGCGGCGCAGCGGGCTTGGCGCCTGGTGCGAGGCGCGTGCCATGCGCAGGCAGTCGGCGACGGTCAGGCTGTCGAAGACGCTCGCCACCTGGAATTTTCGCCCGACGCCAAGCGCCACGATTTCGTCCGGCGTCATGCCGATGATGTCCTGGCCGGCGATGCTGACGCTTCCGGTGGTGGCTTCGGTGCCGTCACTGAGACACCGCATCAGCGTCGTCTTGCCGGCGCCATTCGGGCCGACGAGGCTGACCAGTTCGCCAGGGCGCACGTCGAGGTCGATGCCTTGCAGCACCTGCAGGCTACCGAAGGATTTGCCGAGGCCGCTGACGGAGAGCACGCGGTTGTCGCCAGCGCTGCCGTTGCCAGCCTGCGCGACGGCGATGGCCGGGCTCCCGGCGGTGTTGGTTTGAGCCGCATTGCGGCGCGGTAGCAACATTGCGAACAATTGCGCCAGCCCGTTCGGCAACAGGATAATCATGACCACAAACAGGGTTCCGACGACCAGGTTCCACAGGAAGGGCAAATCGCCCGACAGCTGGGCGCTGAGGTAGTCGATGCCGATCGCACCCATCACCGGTCCGATGATGGTGCCGCGGCCGCCAAGGGCCGTCCAGATGACGATCTCGGTGCCGAAGACGAAGCCGGTGTTTTCCGGCGCCACCACGCCCGACGCATTGGCGTAGAGGAAGCCGGCAATGCCGGCGACGCCGGCGAGGATCGTTGTCAGCACGATCTTCAGCCGTTGCGGATCGAGGCCGAGATAGGCGCAGCGCGCTTCATTGTCGCGAATGGCGACGAGCAGCTTGCCGGCATCGGAGCGGGTGAAGACCAGGGCGACGACAGTGGTGACAATCAGGCAGATGCCGGTCAGCCGGAAATAGCCCGGCAGGCCGAGCGGCAGGCCGGAATAGCCGACCAGCCCGCTGCTCGATCCTGTCCACACGCCGCCGGAAAACACCAGCTGCGTCACCACGATCGGCACAACCAGCGAGATCACGGTCGCATAGAGCGGTGTCGAGCCATGGCCGAACGACAGCCAGCCGACGAAGGCGCCGAGCAGCACCGGCACGAGGATCGCCAGGGCCAGCGCCAGTGCCAGAAAGGCGGGCGTCGAGCCGAGATGGCTGAGCACCATGGCGCTGGCATAGGCGCCGGTGCCGAAGAACGCCGCCTGGCCAAAAGTCAGGATGCCGGTGTAGCCCCACAGAATGTCGACGGTCACCGCCAGCATGGCGTAGATCATCGAGCGGGTCAGCACGTTGAGCGTGAAGCGGTCGAACAGCGCAGGGCCGATGATGACGACGACCGCCGTTGCAAGCGCAAGGGCTGCAAACAGCCAGGCCCGCGGCGGGATGGAACGGCTTTCAGGCACGGGCAAATCCCTTCGGGCTGATGCGCAGCACCAGGGCGCACAGGACCGCCACCGTGATGCCGCCAAGAATGGGGCTGACGAAGGTGCTGACCAGAACCTGGGCGCCACCGAAGACGAGGCAGGCGATGGCCAGCGTCGAGAAGGACGAGCCGGCGACCATGACCAGCATGAACGAGCCGATCAGCCAGGCGACGCCCATATTCGGATCGACGCTGGTCAGCGGCGTCAGAAGCACGCCGGCGAGTGCCGCCAGTCCGGTGCCGACCATGAAGGTGGCCAGACGCACGCGCGCCGTGTCGATGCCGAGCGCACGGGCCAGCATCTCGTTCATAATCACCGCTTGCGCCGACAGGCCGAGCCGCGTGCCTTCGAGCAGGAAGGTGAAGGCAAGCCCGATGACCAGCGCGGCAGCGACCGCGAACAGCCGGTAGAGCGAATAGCCGACGCCAAAGACATCGACCGTTCCCGAGAGGAGATTGGGGGTGAATTGCACGTCGCGCCCGAACCACAGCGTGATCAACTGGCCGATGACGATGCCGAGACCCCAGGTCGCCAGAATGGCGTCGAGCGGCCGGCGATAGAGTGGCCGCACGATCACCAGTTCGGTGATGCCGCCAAGGATTGCGCCGACGGCAAAGGCGATCGGCAGCGCTGCCCAGGGATTGAGCCCGAGGCCGGCCGTCGCCACCGCGCAATAGGCGCCGATGGTCAGCCATGCGCCGTGGGCGAAATTGATGATCTTCAGCACGCCGAAGATCGCCAGCAGGCCGGCAGCGACGATGAACAGGATCGCCGCCGTCGTCACCATGTCCAGCAGAAGCGTCATGGCAAGTTCCCGTTCGTGTGGAACGGGGCGGCGCGGAACCGCCGCCCCATTGCTGATACAGACGCGACTACAGCTTCGGGCACTGCTCGCCGGGGTCGACATCCTTGAAGGTGTCGACGACGGAAACCGAACCGTCCGCCTTTACCTGGCCGAGATACATGGTCAGCGGAGCGTGGTGCTGCTTGTTCATCGAGACCGTGCCACGCGGGCCGGTGAAGGATACCTCGGCGAGTGCCGCAAGCACAGCTGCAGTGTCGGTCGACCCGGCTTTCTCGACCGCGGCCTTGTAGAGGTAGATGCCTTCATATTCAGGCACCGAGAGGTCGTTGGGGGTGCGCAGATCCGCACCGAACTTCTTCTCGATCGCTGTAAGGAAGCTCTTGTTGGCGTCGCTGTCGATGCTGGTGACGTAGGAAGCTGAAATGAAGATGCCAGCCGCGTCCGCGCCCATGCTCTTTGCGGTCCCCTCGTCGACCGCGAGGTTGCCATAGGGGATGGTAACACCGGCGCCGCGCAGCTGCTTGGTCAAGGTGACGTTCGGCGCGCCGCCCGCCGTCGAGGTGATCACCGCATCGGCGCCCGAGCTCTTCAGATTGGAGATGATCGCCGTCCAGTCACTCCCTTCCATCGGCAGATACTCCTCGCCGACGACGCTGGCGCCCGACTTCTCGATATAGGCCTTGGCGAATTCCAGCATGCCGCGGCCGAATGAATAATCCGAGCCGATCAGGAAGAACTTCTTGGCGCCTTGCGTCTTGATGAAATTGTCGACGATCGGCGGCACCTGCTGCTCCGGCACCCAGGCATTGACGAACAGGTTGGCGTTGCAGGATTTGCCCTCGTAGAACGAGGTGTAGATGTAGGGGATGTCGCCCTTGGAGATGATCGGCAGGCCGGCATTGCGGGCAGCACTGGTCTCCATGGTGATGACGGCGTTGACCTCCTTCTGGAAGACCAGCGAATCGAAGGCTTTTTGCGCGCCGGCCGCACCCGAGGCATCGTCGGCGATCTCCAGCGCAAGCTGGCGTCCGAGCACGCCGCCGGCGGCATTGATCTCGGCGACCGCGAGTTCGGCCGATTGGACGACCGACGGTGCGACGACGCTGTTGGCGCCGGAGAGACCGACCGGGATGCCGATCTTGATCGGGCCGTCCGCGGCGAAGGCGGCGCTGGTCAGGGCGGCGCCGGCGAAGGCAAGGATCACTGCTCTGTTCTTCATGGTATTCCCCTTTCTCTGGTTGATCGTACCGGGTAGTGCCGGCTTCTTCTTGGTTATCCGTAGACGTCTGCGCGGCGGTCGCCGATAGCGTCGTTGCGCTCGCTCAGCGCGCGGGCCCTGGCGACCTCGCCGAGGTTGATCGTGGCGATTAGGATTTCCTCGTCGGCTTCGCTGGCCGGCCCGGCGATCGGCCAGCCGGTCGGGCCGACGATCAGGCTTCTGCCGACAAAGGGCTGGCCGCGCTCGATGCCGACACGGTCGGCGCAGGCGATGTAGATGCCGTTGCTGTGGGCGGCCGCCTTGTGCAGGATGTTGGCCATCGGCTCCGGGTGATCGCCCTGAGCGGGCATCGGCACCCAGTTGGTCGGCACGCAGACCAGCTCAGCACCCTTCAGCGCCAGCTGCCGGTAGGTTTCCGGGAACCAGCCGTCATAGCAGATCGCCACGCCGATCCTGCCGATCGCGGTCTCGAACACCGGCAGGCCGAGATTGCCCGGCTGGAAGTAGAGTTTTTCGCGGTTCCACAGATGCAGCTTGCGATAGGTGCCGATAGGACCCGATGGCCCGCACAGCATGGCGGCGTTGAAGAACCGGTCGCCATCGCGCTCGGCAAGACCGCTGACGATGTGGAGGCCGAGTTCGCTGGCCAGCGAGCACAGCAGCGCTGCACTGCGTCCCTCCGGAATGGGCGCTGCGAGTTCGGCGAGCTCTTCCCGGCTGTCGAAGACATAGCCGCTGTCGGCGAGTTCCGGCAGCACCACCACCGAGGCGCCGAGACCGGCAGCCTGGCGGATCAGCCGCTCCATCGATCTGAGATTCCTGTCCAGCCGGCCGATCGCCGGTTGGAACTGGATGCAGGCCAGACGGAGGTCCGTGGATGCTGTCGCCAATAGTGCCAAAGCCTGTCTCCAAACGCAAAAAACCCCTGGGCGCGGAAGTCATCCGCGAGCCAAGGGCTACATAGCCATCAATGTGAAACGGCATTCCTGCCGAAGAGCAAACCTGCTCGTGCTTTAAGAAGTTGCACGGACGCGAGACTGCGTCAAGAGCCTAAGATTCCGGCACCAAACGACGGTGAAGAGTTCAATTTATATAAGTTAAATCAGCTGGTTATGAAAAGTTTCTGCTGCGACTTGCCGCCGGCATCCTATCGATCGTTCGGCTGCTTCTGATTGCCCTGTGCGGAAATCCCGAAGCCGAAAGCCCGCATCGCTTCCTGCGCGGCGAGGATGCCATCGGCCACGGAAACCAGCGCGATGCGCTTCGATGTCGCCTGGTCGCGGATCAATTTGTAGGCAGTCTCCTCGTCGACGCCGTTCATCTCGACCAGCACCTTGACCGCCTTCTCGATCGTCCGTCGACCTTTCAGTGTATCCTCCAGCTTGCGCACCTTGTTGGCCAGCCGCCCTTCATAGCCGTAGCGATAGCGGGCCAGCGCAAATTGCGTCAGTACGCCCAGCTGCCGGAGCGGCTTGGTGATGACGCCATGGGCGTTGAGGTCGATGATCGCCTTGATCGAAGTCGGGCTTTCGTAGGTGACGATGGCGACGACGGCTGCACTGACGCCTTCGATCAGTGACACCATCGCATCGGTCGGCGCTTCGCCCACCTGCACGAACACCGTGTCGATATCGCCCGGGATCGACGCCGGCGGCGGCCATGCCGCCCGGACCTCGCAGCCGAGGCGCCGCAAGTGATCGACAAGTGCCGCGCCGTCCTCGTCCTTGGGATGGATGACGAGGATCTTCGCTTGCCTGAGATCGTTGAGGATGCGTTTGAGCGTTGCCGTCATGGTTTTACAGCCACGGCTCTTCGAAATGGGTCGAGGCGAGATAGGGGTCAGGCCGGATCGCGACCTGCGACTGCCAGGCGATGTCGAACTGGCCGGCAGCGTTGGCGATGCCGATACGCGGCGTCGACCAGACGTGGCGGTTTTCCTGGTCGAACATCATCCGTCCCTCCGGCGACGCATAGTCGACTTCAAGTGCTGCCTGGCTGAGGCGGAAGGTGTCGAGGGTTCCGGCCTTCGCCAGCGCGCGGGCAAACAGATGCACTTGCGTATACGCGGTTTGCGACCACATGGTCGCGGTTGTGCGGTCGCCAAAGCGGCGGGCCAGGTCACCGACAAAGCGCTGGTTCTCGTCGCTGTCGACACTCGCCAGATAAGGCGCCGCCAGCACATGACCGGTGCAGTGCTCGGCGCCGATCACCCGGATCTCCCCTTCGGCCAAGGTCAGGCTGGCGATCGGCCGCTTTGTCCGGTCGATACCGGCCTCGGCATAGAGCCTGTAGAGGATTTGCGCACTGCGCCCGATCACCGTCGAGAAGACGGCGTCCGGCGCGGCCTTCTCGATGTCGGCCATCAGCCGGTGGATCCGGCCTTCGTCGGCATCGAGCGGCACATATTGTTCCTCGACAATGGTGCCGCCCTTGCATTCCAGCAGGTCGCGCATCACCCGGTTGGATTCATGCGGGTAAATGTAGTCGGACCCGGCCATGAACACGCGCGGCCCGTAGCGTTGCAGGATGAAGTCGGCCAGCGCGAAGGTGTTCTGGTTGAGCGTGGCGCCGGTGTAGAGGACGTTTTCGGAATATTCGAAACCCTCGTAGATCGAGGGATACCAGAGCAAGCCGTTGTAGCGCTCGACGATCGGCAGCACCGCCTTGCGGCTGCCCGACATCGAACAGCCAAAAATGACGTTGACGTCGTCCTCGGTCAAAAGCTTGCGGGCCAGCGACCGAAACGCCTCGGGGTCGCTACCCGGGTCGTAGGCTATGGGCTCGATCTGCCGCCCCAGCACGCCACCGCCGGCATTGATCTCCTCGATGGCAAGCGCAGTCCCGTAGAAATGCTCGCTTTCGGTGACCGAAGTGATGCCGCTGCGCGAAAAAAGGATGCCGACGCGCCATGTCTGGGCTGTTCCTGTCACGGCAATCCTCCCCTGCGCTTTTCCGGCAAAGGCCTATTGCACGCGGGGCGCCATGGCAATCGCGTAAACTTGCCGTTTGCGTCGTGAAAGATGTATTTCCTCTTGAGCGAGAAAGAAGACATTGCAAATAGGGCGGGCCAAACCTGCTTGGCGTTTGCGTGGGTCAAAAAGGCGGCACTCACGAGTTGCCGAGCCGATAGACCGGGATGCCGAGCTTGCGGGCCTTGTCCGCGAGGTTCTCCTGAATGCCGGTGCCCGGAAAGATGATGACACCGATCGGCATGACCGCCAGCATCTGGTCGTTGCGCTTAAAGGGAGCGGCCTTAGCATGTTTGCTCCAGTCGGGCTTGAAGGCGACCTGCGGCACCCTGCGATGATCGGCCCAGCGGGCGGCGATCTTTTCGGCGCCTTTCGGTGATCCGCCGTGCATCAGCACCATGTCGGGGTGCTTGGCGCGGATTTGGTCGAGCTTTGCCCAGATCAACTCGTGATCGGCGGTATCGCCGCCGGAGAAGGCGATCTTGGGGCCGGCGGGTAACATGACCTCGGTTTCCGCGCGCCGCCTGGCCGCGAGGAAGTCGCGGCTATCGATCATTGCGGCGGTGAGATGGTGGTGGTTGATCATCGATCCCGTGCGCGGTCGCCAGGCCGAGCCGGTGTACTGATCGTAGTGGTCGGCGGCCTGGTCACGCATCAGCTCGAAGGCATCGCGCCGTTCGATCATGGTCTGGCCCTGGGCGGTGAGTGTCTCGAGTTCAACCGCCTTGATCTCGCTGCCGTCCTGTTCGCGCTGCAGGCGGCGCTGGGCCTGCTCATTGTCGTCCAGTTGCCGCTCGATCCGTTGTGCAGCTCGGTGGAAGACATTGGTGACGGACCAGAGCAGGTCATCAAGGTCGGGTTCGAGGCGCGTGTCGGCCAGGGTGCCGATGAGGGCGTCAAAGATGTCGGCCACGGCTCCGGCCACGTGGTCGCCACCGGGGAGCGGTCGCGGATCGGGCTCGTCCGCAAATGGGCGCCAGCCATAGAGCTGGAGCTCGGTGAGGATGTGATCGGTCGGAGAAGCGGCGTGGTGCGGTTCAATGTCGTCGTGCTCGCTCATGGGGATGCTCCCGTCGGTTTGACCGCGACCCTCGCGGCCTTCATGGCGACGAGAGCCCACGGGCGGGTTGGCCCGACACCCGAAGCGAAGCGGAGGGCCGGAGCGCAGCGGAGGATGGCGGCGGCCGGCTATTTTGCATCGCGATGGAAAGGCGTCGCGCCCAATCGCTGCCATTCGCGAGTAGTCGTGCGCCGCCGGAAAATAGTCGGCCGCCGCCATTGCCTGGCCGGCCAGTTCGTGGGCCCGATCGCCCTCTCGAAGGCCGGGTCGCGGTTCTCTGCCGGCGGGCTACGCATCCATGCGCCGCACCGGCACCGTGCGCCGCGCGCTTCCCCTCACGGCTCATGCCGCCTGTGTCAGATAGCGGATACGATCTTTGCGCATGAGCTGGTCCGCAATCGAGGCCCGGAAGTCGGCAAGTCCGAAATGGCGGAGGTCTTCGTTGAAGTCCTCCGTCTCCGGCGACAGCACGATTGCCTCGATTCCGGCGTCCGTCGCGCGCTCGAGCAGGTTGTCTCGGGCACCGTCACCGGCCGGATCGTTGTCGCGGATGACATAGAGCCGCTGCAGGTTCGGAGGGAACAGGATGGCAGCAAGATGGGCTGCCGAGAGTGCTGCCGCCATCGCCATGTCGGGCAAGGCGCATCTGAGAGATAGCGTCGTCTCGATGCCTTCGCCTGCCGCCATAACGCTGCCGGGTACGCCGAAGCGGACGGCATGACCGAGAAGGTCGCCCATTGCCCGACGCGGTGTGTCGACGAGTGCCTTGCCCGTGCCGTCCGGTGCGAGCCAGGTGCGGTGCGCGCCGGTCAGATGTCCATCGAGGTCGGTGACAGCGGCGATCATCGCCGGCATGGTCTCGGTCGGTCCACGATCGTCTGGCCGGTAGTAGCAGTGTGGATGGAACTGCAAGGCTGCGGTTCCGTGCAAAGTCGTAATGCCACGTCCCAGCAAATACGTTTCTACGAGGGTTCCGATAATGGGCTTCGACATGGCGAGCAGTCGGCGAGCTGCTTCCGGAGATCCGATCGGAGTTGGCAGGCGCGTCGTCGCCTCTTTAGGCCGTAGTGGCTCAGAAGGCGGTATGGCGAGGAAGGCCCGCGCCTCGCCGACCACGTCCTTGAAGTCGACGAGAGCCAAGGATTCACGGATGACATCGAGCAGGTCGCCATGCTCGCCGGTAGCGGCGTCGGTCCATTTGCCTGGCGGTCCCTTCGGGGATGGCTGCAGACGCACGAACATCGAGCGGCCCGGCGCATTGCGGACGTCGCCGACGGTCCAATAGTTGCCCTGGCGACGGCCATTGGAGAGGTAGTGGCGGCACACCGCCTCGGCATATTCGCCGAGGCGGTGTGCGAGGTCGGATGCAGCATGACGCGGAATCATGCAGCCTCCCGCTCACTGACCCGCTCGATTGGGAAGCGGTCGAGCACGCGCTCCAGCACGGCGAGCCCGTTGGCGTCGATCGGCACGAACATCCTGAGCTTCCACGAAATGATCTCGTGGAAGAGACCGTAGCCGGTGAGGCGTTCGCGCATCATGTCGGTGAAGCCGGACAATTCGATGCGCCATGCGCCCATGACGCGGCTGCGGCGAAGCTGGAGATCCTCGGCAAGATCGAGGATGGTCGAGCCGTCCATCAGAGCCGCAAACGCCTGCTCCGGCGATAGCGCAACCACGTTCGTCGCAGAGGCGTTGGCGGCCCATGCCGGCGAGACGCGGCGGCCGATGAGGCGCTCGCCCTCGTCGGTCTGAAGTCGATAAACGCGGGTCGACTCGCTGGGCAGGCGCTTCCAGATCGGCAGCAGCAGGCCGGTGACCATGTGCAAGACCGAGTCCGAAAACTCCGGCACCCCGGCGATTTCGGCCGTCCAGGCAGTTATGAACGCCTCGCGGTCGGCCTCTACCCAGCGTGTTTCGGCCATGGCCTTAAGCGGCATGTTCTGGCCTTCCATCGGCCGGATCAGGCGGACACGTCGCTCAACCTCGCCATCGTCGAGCATGACGCTGGGGGTCGGGATCTGCACGGCGGCGCGGCCCGATTGCTCGTTGATGAGCAGTAAGGCACGCGGATCGCGAAGGTGATGGAGCGCCGCATCGATTGTGACTGGCCGATTGCGCTTGCGTTCGGTGATCGTGAGAAGGCGCGTTTCGGCGCCGGTGCGCGGATGGGTGTAGATCACCTGCCGATCGGTGACGACGAAGTTTTCGGCCTGCAGGGTCTCCAGCCCGGCATCGTAGGTGCCTGACGCGATCGCGCCCTCGATGCGCGCCGCCAGCAGTTGCTCGAAGGCACCGAACAGCACGCCCTGCAACTCGATGGTCAGTGCGAGCAGGCGATTGAGGAAGGTGGTGATCGGCGGCAACTCGTCCTTGATGCCATTGGCATCCATCAGCTTGAGACCCGTCGCCGCTTCGAAACGCTCGAGCGAGCAGCCCTCGACCTTGCCGCGTACGATCAGCAGATAGAGTTGCCGTAGCGCATCGCGGGCATAGTGGCTTTCCAGATTGTCCTCTGGTCGGAACAGGCCCTGGCCGCCCGCCTGGCGCTGGCCGCGCGTGATTGCGCCGAGCGTATCGAGCCTCCGCGCGATCGTCGAGAGGAAGCGCTTTTCCGCCTTCACATTGGTTGAGATCGGCCGGAATAGCGGCGGCTGCGCCTGATTGGTGCGGTGCGAGCGGCCCAGGCCCTGAATGGCGGTGTCGGCCTTCCAGCCGGCTTCGAGCAGGTAGTGCACGCGCAGGCGCCTGTTCCGGGCCGAGAGGTCGGCATGGTACGACCTGCCGGTGCCACCGGCATCGGAGAAGACCAGAACGCGCTTGTGATCGTCCATGAGGGCCTGTGCCTCGGCTAGGTTGGCCGAGCCGGCGCGGTTCTCTACGATCAGGCGCTCGCCCTTGCGGACAATGCGCCGCGAGCGGCCTGTGACTTCGGCCACGATGTCCGTGCCGAAATACTGGACGATCTGGTCGAGCGCGCCGGGGACAGGCGTCAAGCTGGCGAGTTTGGCGATCAGCTCGTCGCGCCGGGCGACCGCCTCGCGGCTCTCGACGGGCTGGCCATCGCAGTAGACCGGGCGCGACGACAGATTGCCTTCGGAGTCGGTGAAGGGCTCATAGAGCTGCACCGGGAAGGAATGGGCGAGATAGTCGAGGACGTATTCGCGCGGCGTGATGTCGACTCGGACGTCGTTCCATTCCTCAGTCGGCAGCTCGGCCAGCCGCCGTTCCATGAGCGCCTCGCCCGTCGAGACGATCTGGACAACGGCCGCATGGCCCTCCTCCAGATCGCGGGTGATGGAGCGGATCAGGGTCGGCGTCTTCATGCTGGTCAACAAATGACCGAAGAAGCGCTGCTTGGCGCTTTCAAAAGCGCTGCGCGCGGCCGACTTGGCCTGGGCATTGAGCGTGCCGGTGCTGCCAGTGATGTTGGCCGCCTGCATCGCCGCATCGAGATTGTTGTGGATGACGCCGAAGGCCCCAGCGTACGCGTCATAGATGCGGACCTGTTCGGGCGTCAGCTCATGCTCGAGCAGTTCGTATTCGACGCCGTTGAAAGAGAGCGAGCGGGCCGTATAGAGGCCGAGTGCCCTGAGGTCGCGTGCCAGCACTTCCATCGCCGCCACGCCGCCGGCCTCGATCGCCTCGACGAACTCGGCGCGGGTCGAGAATGGAAAATGCTCGCCGCCCCAGAGGCCGAGCCGCTGGGCATAGGCGAGATTGTGCACGGTGGTGGCGCCAGTCGCCGACACATAGACGATGCGGGCATTCGGCAGGGCGTGCTGTAGCCTCAGGCCGGCACGGCCTTGATGGGAGGGAGCGGCGTCGCCGCGTTCGCCCTTGCCGCCACCGGCGTTTTGCATGGCGTGCGCCTCGTCGAAAATGATGACCCCATCGAAATGCGGACCCAACCATTCGACGATTTGTTTGACCCGCGAAACCTTCTCGCCGCGATCGTCTGAGCGTAGCGTGGCATAGGTGGTGAATAGGATGCCTTCCGCCAGCGTGACCGGCCTGCCTTGCGGGAAGCGGGAGAGCGGGGTGACCAGCAAGCGCTCCATGCCGAGCGCGGACCAGTCACGCTGCGCATCCTCGATGAGCTTGTCGGACTTGGAGATCCAGACCGCCTTACGACGGCCCTGCATCCAATTGTCTAGGATTACGGCGGCGGATTCGCGGCCCTTGCCTACCCCCGTACCGTCGCCGATCATGAAGCCTTGCCGGAAGCGCACGGCACCCGCGGTGTCATCGGCCGCGGCGCTAACCACGTCAAAGGTATCGTCGAACGTCCAGGCGCCGGCGAGATACTCGGCATGAGCCTCGCCGGCATAGATGACGGTCTCGAGCTGCGCGTCGGAGAGCAGGTCAAGGACGTTCTTCGGCAGGCGCGGCCGGTAGCTCGGCTTGGGTGGCGCCACCGAGGCCATGGCCGCCGATTGAACGAGCTGGGTGGGGTGAGCCCGCGAGCCGGGGATGCGGATCGCCTGAAGCTGGTAGGCCTCATAGATGGCGTCGCTGATCTGACCCCCCTCGGCCGCCTGCCAGTCGACAGCCTCATAGGCGAGGTCGATGGCTTCCGGTTCGGCGATCGACATGCGTGGCGTGGTTCTCGCCGAGCGTTTGAGATAGCCGTGCACGGTGCGGGGAGCGGCGACCGCCGATGCCGCGCTCGAAACGGCGGCCATCACGACCGGCGGCCGCGCGGGAAGGCGCTCCTCAATCCACGTGAGGAGCGTTGCCGCATCCGGAGCGATGCCGGGAGCATCCGGGAAGACGGTGGGATCGTCCGCCGGCAGCTTGTCGATGACGGTGAGGCGTGTCGGAAAGGTCGTGCCATGCTTGGCGTAGGCCGAGCCGTCGATGGCGGCGGAGAAGACGACGCGGCCACGTTCCTGCAGGCGAGTGAAGGCCGGGGTCCAGGCCGGACTGTCGGCCGCGAAGCTCGCCCCAGTGATCGTCACCAGCCGCCCACCGGGCGCAAGGCGCGCCAGCGCCGAGGCGATGTGCCGCAAGGCCGCGTCGGCCATGCGGCCCTCGACTTTGGCCAGGACCGAAAAGGGCGGGTTCATCAGCACCACGCTCGGCACGGCGCCGGGATCGAGATGGTCGTCGATTTGGGCGGCGTCGAAGCGGCTGGCGGAGACGCCCGGAAAGAGACACGAGAGAAGTGCCGCGCGCGTCTCGGCAAGCTCGTTGAGGATGAGCGAGGCGCCGGCTATCTCGGCCAGGATGGCGAGCAGCCCGGTGCCGGCGGAAGGCTCCAGCACACGGTCGCCGGGCGTGATGGCGGCGGCCGTTGCGGCGACCAGGCCGAGCGGAATCGGCGTCGAGAACTGCTGGAAGGTCTGTGCTTCTTCGGACCGGCGCGTATGCGTCGGCATGAGCCCTGCGATCTTCGACAAAGCGGACAGCCGTGCAGCCGGAGATTCGGCTTTGCGGAAGAGCGCCTTTCCGTACTTGCGGAGGAAAAGGACCGTTGCGGCCTCGCAGGCATCGTAGGCCTGCTTCCAGTCCCAGGCGCCGGCGGCGTCGGAGGCGCCGAATGCGGCTTCCATCGCCGAGCGCAGCTTTGTCGCGTCGATGCACCCGCCGCGTTCGAGACGGGGAAGCAGCAGGCCGGCGGCGGCGAAGATAGCGCCGGCTGCACGGGTTTGGGCGAGCGGGAGCGGCGCGGCGCTCTCTCTGGACCGCACGGATTCAAACCCATCCCGGCCCGCCTCTCCCTCTCAGGTCCCGCCGAAGCTAAAATGAAACAAGCGCCCCGCCATGAGGTGGAGCGCTTGCCGGTATCAACCGATCTCGATCATATTCCGCCGTCAGGCTCCGACTTCTGTAGGAAACCTTTGGCGTCGTCGGGATCGGGCGGTAGGTAGGCATCATAGGGATTGCCGTCGGCAAGATGACCGAACGGCGTGAACACGTAGTCCGCGCCCTCCCGCCCGACCGCGCAGATTACATAACGCCGCTGCCCGGTCGCCGCGTCGGCGCATTCCATCAACGCGAGGTTGCCGTCGCTGGCGGCACGAAGCAGCGTCTGGAAGTTGCTGCGGGCATGGTCGGGAATGCTCATGGCAAGTCCTTCGCATCTCCGGGTTCAACTGGATCGCGGGCGCCCGCGAGGATCGCTTCGCCGCGCGCGATCGCCCATTCTGCCTTGCCGAGCCACCCCAGCGGCGTCGGTCGGCGGGCCTTAGCATCGCCGACAATGATCTTGAGCAAGCCCAGCATGAGTTCGAATTGTGCGGCCTTGCGCTGCACCGCTTCCCCAAAATGTGCAGGAACCGGAATGGCCTGTCCGCGATAGGCGGCCTCGGCTCCTTCCCAGATGCCGGTGACATGGGATTCGCCGGAGGACTCGTAGTCCTCCTTCTGACCGGACCAGTCATTGTCCTCGATGGCGAGCCGGCAGGCGGCCTCAGGCGTGTCGGCCGAATAGGTTGATTGCCGGAAGACCGGCAGATGGTAGGTGGTCTCGATGGTAAATTCGGGCATCGTGCCGCTCCTGAAAAACAATGGCCCGGCACTCGCCTCCGAGCCGGGACCTTGGTGTTTTGAGGGTTTGCTCTATGCGCGCGGGTGTGACGCTATGCGGCTCACGCTGCCGCCCTCCCCTCGACGACATCGGCGCCGACCTCGTCGGCGGTGACGTCTTCAAGACGCGCATTGCAATATCCGGTCTTGGCCAACCAGAGTGCCGCCGCCTCCCGGCTCTCGGCGAGGTACAGCAACTCGTCATCGTCGCCGATCTGCTGCAAGACCCGAACCATGCCGATACTGGGCTGCTCGACGATCTTGAAGCAGAGGTCGCTGTCGACCGAGTGGGTGCGCATAACGGTCACGAGGATGATGCCGCCGGAGGAGAAGTTCCCTTCGTTGAGCGTGATCGCGGCCGGTGCGCTATAGGTCGGACGGTCGCGCGGAGGTGCCTTGCGGACCAGGCGGCCGAGGCCGTTGCGACGCTCCCAGTCCGCGAGCTTGCGGGTAAAGCGCGCCGGCGGTTTGGGCGTGCCGTCGGAATAGCGGATCAGCGAACCGAGCGGGGCGTTGTCATAGACGATGTGGGCGGACATCGATGTCTCCTGAAATGAAAAAGGCCCGGCGGGGAGCCGGGCCGTGAGGTGAAGGGGAAAGGGGCGACCGGAGCCGCCCCGTCGATGGGTGCTATTCGGCAGCGACCGCGTGAGCGATGACCTCATCGGCTGCAGAGGAGTCGTCTTCGTCATCGCCGGCGAGGAATTCGGGCAGGTCAGGTTCTTCGCCCTCGCCCGGCTGCGCGGGCGGTGCGTCCTGATCGATCAGACGGAGCGGTTCGGGTAGCCAGCCACTATCGGCAAGGAGGCGTTCGGCCTCCTTGGCCATGTCGCCCTTCTTGAGGTGGTCAATTAGTTGAGCAGCCTGCTCGCCGACGCCCTCACGTATGGCTTCGAGGATGCGGGACTTGGTGACCCGGCCGAGATAGTTCTCGACCGTCGGACGCCAACCCGCACCCACCATGTCGAGCCCGGTGGCGTGGGAGAGCCGGTCGGCTTCGCGCAAGCGCTGCTCCAGCCCGTGCTGGGAAACGCCGCTGCCGTAGGGGTTAGGCCGCTCGAACAGCGCGTTGATCCCATAGCTGACGCAATGCGCCAGCACCGCCTGCCGGCCGGCTTCATCGAGACCATCGAGCCAAGCCCATAGGGTCGCGTCATCACCCAGTGGAATGCCGCCCTTCCATGCCTCGTGGCGATCGTCGACCGCCTTGGCCGCAGGGCTGTCCTTGAGGCCGGCGTCCTGAACTGGCAGGTGGATATGCCGGACGAACGCCTCGACGCAGCCGGTCGAAGACCTATGACCGAAGGTGTCTAGGACCAGCCGATGCAGCAGCGCCGTGATGGCCACATGCGGGTTCTCGGCCACGGCATTGCGCAACGCCAGCGTTCGATGCGCGGTGAGCTCGACCATCAGGCGCTCGGGCAGCGGCTTGATGCCGTCACCCTCGTCCTCATCGGGCTCGGACGTTTGCGCGCCGATGGTGATGGTGGCGCGGCGAACCGAAGGATCGTCCCTGCCATCCTCGCTCTCGGTTGCGTTGCCTGGCTCGGCGGAGTCGCGGTCGACCGCCTGCATGGCTTCGTCATCGGGGCGCACATGGCCCCGATCGACGACGAGATCGCCATCACGATCGATGCTGATGAAGGCACCGGCGCGGGCGATCTCGGCCCGATCGTAGTTCATCGGCCGGCTCTCGAAGGCCTCAAGCGCAGTCTCGATCTGACCGAGGCGCTGATCGACATCGTCGGGGAGTTCGTCGGATTCGCCATACTCGGCTTCCAGCCGATCGTACTCCGCCCGCAGGGCTTCGCGTTCCGCCCGCTCCGCGTCGGTCAGATCGACGGGGGTGCCGGCCAGTGCCCGCAGACCGTGATTATGGCCATAAGGCAGATCGGCATCGACCACGATCCACTTCCAGCCCTCCGCCGCGATCTCGTCGGCGATCGACTTCAGCCTGTCGCGAACCAAGCGGTCGAGCAGAGCGGGGTCCTGCAGCCATCCGCCATTGTCGGCCTCGAACAGGTCACGCAGCACCACGCCGCCGGCAGCGACATACGCGTCGACACCGACGAACAGCGCCCGGCGATCGCTTGCCCGCACAGTGGTCTCCGTCAGCAGGCGCCGGATCTGCTGCGGCTCCTTCGACCAGGAGTTTTCGAGTGCCTCCCAGACCTCCTCCTGACGGGCGTGATCGTCGGTCACGGTAAAGGCCATGAGTTGCTCGAGCTTCATGCCATCCTGCTCGTAAACCTCCTGTAGCTTGGCCGAAACCCTGGCCAGCCTCAGGCGCTGCTGCACGAACGCTGCGGAGACGAAGAAGCGTGCCGCAATCTCCTCATGGCTGGCGCCCTGGTCATGCAGGGTTTGGAAGGCGCGAAACATATCGAGCGGATGTAAATCTTCGCGCTGAAAATTCTCGGCCAGCGAATCCTCCTCGATCGGGACCGCGCTGTGGGCGTCGCTGACGACGCAGGGAACTGGCTCGGTCTTGATCATGCGCTTCTGCTTGACCAGCAGTTCCAGCGCGCGATAGCGGCGCCCGCCAGCCGGCACCTCAAACATGCCGGTCTCATTACCCTCGCCATCCAGCACTGGCCGGACGTTGAGGCTCTGGAGCAGGCCGCGCCGTGCGATCGAGGCGGCGAGGTCCTCTATCGTTTCCCCGCGCTTGATACGCCGGACATTGGACTGGCTCAGCATCAGCTTGTTGAAGGGGATGTCGCGCGAAGCGTTGAGGGTGATCTTCTGCTTGACGGTAGCCATTGGGATTATCTCCGCGACGGGCAGCCGAGACTCTCTCGACCTCCAAACCCGTCAAAAAAGACGGGCGCAGCCCTCTCACTCTGAAGACTGCGCCGCACACCGAAGATCCGGAGGGGGACAGGGCCCAGCAGGCGCTCGCGCAGTTCTTCGGTGAGATCATGCCGCCCTCCTGTCGATCTCGGCCTCATCGGCGTCGGCCAGGCCTGCCCTAGAGCCTTTCACGTTTTGACGGAAGCGTATCCGGCGTTTTCGAAGTAGTTCTTGCATTCGGCTGCCTCGATTGTTTCGACGAGGTGGCCGATGTGGCGCCACGTATCCTCGACGGTTCGTTTCTGAGCCTGGCGCATCCAGTGTTTGATCTTGGCGAAGGCCTGCTCGATCGGATTGAGGTCTGGAGAGTAGGGCGGCAGATACCAAAGCCTGGCGCCGGCAGCCTTGATCATCTGCCTGATGGCTGCCGACTTATGACTTCCCAGATTATCCATGACGACGATGTCGCCAGGCTTCAGAACGGTGACGAGCTGCTGCTCGACATAGGCACGGAAGCATTGGCCGTTGATCGGGCCGTCGAAGACGCAAGGAGCCGCGAGCCGATCCCAGCGCAGCGCGCCAAGGAAGGTCAACGTGCGCCAGTGGCCGTGCGGAGCCAGGCCGCGCAGCCGTTTGCCCTTCGGCCCCCAACCTCGCAGCGGAGCCATGTTGGTCTTGATCCAGGTCTCATCGATGAAGACCAGGCGCTGCGGATCGAGGCCGGTCTGCCAGGATCGCCATCGCTGGCGCCTGCGGGCGATATCAGCGCGCGCCTGCTCAAGGGCGAACAGCGTTTTTTTTGAAGCTCAGGCCCCTCGCGGCGCAGGAACAGCCACACCGCATTGTGCGAGACTTTGACCCCGCGCCCGGCCAACTCATCCTTCAGACCGTACAGCGTCAGATGCGGCGTCTCACGTATACGCGCCTCGATGAAGGCACGGTGCGGCTCCAGCACTCTCTTGCGGTGTCCACCCATCTTGCCCGGTGCCACCGAGCCGGTCGTCTCATGGCGCTGCAACAGCTTTACCGCGGCCGAAACCGAAATGCCGAACCGTTTGGCGGCAGACCGGCGGCTTTCACCACTCAAAACCGCCGCCACAACCCGCTCGCGAAGGTCATTGGAAAGAGGTCGGGTCATCAGATGCTGGCCTCCACTCCAGCCAGCATCTTGAATCACAAAACAGACAAATCGGGAATCCCCTTCGATTCCATCAAGCCGTGAACCGCTCTAGCTGCACGGTCAGGTTGCGGTAGCAAGGCAAGCAGCCAGTCGGCGGCCTTGCTCGCCTGGCTGGCGGCCCGCACGATGGCGCGGTTGTCCTCGCGCAGCACCTCGAGCCAGGAGCCGAGATAGTCGGCATGGCGCACCGTCGGCACGATGCCAAGCGAGGCGCAGCAGAAGGCCGCGTTCATCTCTGCGACCAGTTCCTCGAACGCATATTTCTTGGTGCCGAACGAACCGCCGAGATTCCGGCCGAGCCGCGAGGCATGACCGGTGGCGTGCCCCATCTCGTGCAGCGCCGTGCGGTGCCAATTGATAGGCTCGAAATAGGCGGCCGGCGGCGGCAGCCGCACATAGTCCTGTGCCGGATCATAAAACGCCCGGTCGCCACCGATGCGGAAGGCGATGCCGGTCGCCTTGATGAGGGCCTCCACCTGGGGCTCGATCTGGCCGGGCGGCGGCGGTGGCGCGGGGACCTCTACGTCCCTCGGCAAACCCTCGCACTGGGCGGCATTGAAGACGGTGTAGCGCTTGAGGAACGGGATTGCCGCCGCTTCCTCGCCGGCCTCCACAGCGCGCTTCTTTTCGTCGTCGGGGACAAAACGATCAGCATAGACGATGGTCGTGCCGTGCTCGCCTTTCATGACGTTGCCGCCAAGCGACAGAGCCTGCCGGAAGGTGATCCAGCCCTGGCTTGGAAAGCCATGCTCGACCACGGCGCCCCAGAGAAGGAGCACGTTGATGCCGGTGTAGGCTCGGCCCGTGGCGGCATTTTTCGGCACGGCCAGCGGCGCCTTCGCTGCTACGGTGCCCCAGGGCTGAACCCAGGGGAAGCGGCCTGCTTCCAGTTCGGCGATGATCTTGCTGGTGATATCGTCATAAAGGTTCGTCCGGTCCGCGCCGGCGCGAGCGTTGCGGTGATTTCTGGACATCGCGGTTCTCCGCGACGGGCGGCGGAGGCCTCTCCTCCAAACTCTCAACCCGTCACGGCAAACCGGTCCGCACTCTCACTCTAGACGGCGTTGCCGGGCCTCCCGCAGAAGGAGGGACGCTCTCGAATTTGGGCAAAGGCGGTCCGCGCCAAATCGGCAAATGTCGCTAACCAATTTAGTATGGTTATCGCTACCGGACTGCGTGGCGGATGCGGTCGGTAAGCGTTTGTTCGACGTCGAAATAGCCCTCCCAGGCCTCGGGCAGCTGAGCCCGCGCGGCGGCGGCGAAAACATCGAAACCGTTGGCGCTTTCGCAGCTGGGCAACTCCTCCCAGCTGACGGGCACCGCGCACGACGCCCCCGCGCGTGCCCGAGTCGACCAGGGACAGATTGCAGTAGAGCCCTGGCCGTTGCGCAGGTAATCGAGAAACATTCGGCCCTTGCGCTTCGCCTTGCTCATATTGGCGACGAAGCGCGACGGATCTGTACGGGCCAGTAGTTCGGCGAAGTCTTGGCAGAAGCCCTTTACCTCGTCCCAGTCTGCCTCCGGGACGAGTGGCACGACCACATGAACGCCCTTGCCGCCGGACAGCAACGGCCACGACTGCAGTCCAAGCGCTTCCAGAATGCCCCGAATGTCGAGGGCTGCCTGCTTGACGGCAGCAAAGCCCAAGCCCTCGTCGGGGTCGATGTCGAAGATCATGCGATGCGGCAGATCCGGCTGTTGGCGCAGGCTTCCCCAGATGTGGAATTCGAGCACGTTCATCTGGACGCCTGCGATCAGCCCAGCCAGGTCATCGACCCACAAGATGCGGCTTTCCTTCCCGGACATCTTCTCCAACTGGCCGTCATGGATGGCCTTGGGCATGCCCGGCAGTCTGTGCTTCTGAAAAAAGGTCTGCTGCAGCTCGCCATCGGTATCGCGCACCAGCGAAAGCGGCCGATCCTGGATGTGCGGCAGCATCTTCTCGGCGACCACGGCGTAGTACGCGGCGAGCGTGGCCTTGGTCACCTTGGTCCCGGGATACATGACCTTGTCTGGATGCGTCAGCTTGACGCCGACAGCTGCGGCGATCTCTTTGCCGATTGCCGGATCGAGATTGGCGGAGCCAAGAGTTGCCGGCGTCTTCGGCATTTCCATCACCACCTGGTCGGCTCGCTTGTCTTCGCGCATGCCCTCAAAGCTTGGATGCCGCAAGCTGCCGTCCGGTGTCACTTCGGCATAGGTAACATCGGCAACAAGCTTGGGCTTCAGCCACCGGGCACGGCGGGCAATGTCTCTCGGAACGGAGACGAAAGCCGGCTTCTCAACACGGAGCGTCTCGAGCTTCGCGAGGATGTCCTTGCGCATCGCCGCGGTGAACCCCGTGCCGACGCGGCCGCGATAAATGAGCTGGCCATTGTCGTAAGTGCCGAGGATCAACGAGGCCATGCCACGTCCTGTGTCACTTGGGCGGTAGCCTCCGACGACGAATTCCTGTCGCTTCGTGCACTTGATCTTGAGCCAACTCCAGGTGCGGCCGCCGACGTAGGAGCTGTCGGCGCACTTGGCGATGACGCCTTCGTGGCCGCCCTCGCACATGGCGTCGAACACCCTTCTGCCCTGGTCGACGATGTGGCTGGAGAATTGCAGGCTGTCGTCGGGGCGACGAGCGCCCAGCAGGGACTCAAGTCGCGCCTTGCGCTCGAGGAGCGGCTGGTCCGACAGATCTTCGCCATCGAATTCAAGCAGATCGAAGGCGTAGAACTTGAGGGGCATCCCCGCGGCAATGCCGGTTTTCAGCATGGAGAAGTTCGTACGGCCCTGGCTGTCGATGGCGACGATCTCTCCATCGATCAGCACCGCGCC
This sequence comes from Mesorhizobium sp. M0518, assembly GCF_040321125.1. Classification (NCBI taxonomy): domain Bacteria; kingdom Pseudomonadati; phylum Pseudomonadota; class Alphaproteobacteria; order Hyphomicrobiales; family Phyllobacteriaceae; genus Mesorhizobium; species Mesorhizobium sp. M0518. Next base: position 64,230 of record NZ_JAMYQY010000002.1, on the reverse strand, counting down.
TTTGGTCAGTCTCTGAAGCGGCGGCAAGATGACCTTGAACTGTCGTGTCCAGTCGTGGCCATTGCGGGTATAGACGACGACGTTCGAGCCGGAGATGGCGACTTGGGCACGATAGCCGTCGAACTTCATCTCGAAGAGCCAATCTCCGCCCACCGGTATTTCGTCTGTCAACGTGCAGAGCTGGAAGGACCGAAACTCCGGCAGCGGATATGTAGGGATAGATTCTGAGTCTCTGCGCCGTGTGCGCCTTTTGCTAAGGGTGCCATCTACAGCCGACATGCGGAACTCGGATACATAGTCCGATTCAATACCCTGCCTGGGATTCGGTTCCGCCCAAGCATCTCCGCGCCGGCGACCGTCGGCGCTCAAAGGAAAGAACGGCGTATAAGCCGCAGTCCTGCGCGCGTCCGCAACAGCGGACGATTGTCGCGCGCAGGACGGAGGAAATTCGCCCCCGCCGCGGGCGGTGAACGGGACAGCCGTAGGAGCGTCAGCATAGCGCCGGCCGCAGGACGGGACGCGGGACCGACTGTCCCCGTCCGCGGCGGTCCGCATGTTTGCGTCGAAGCCTACCGGCTGAGATCGGGCGCATTTCCGGTTCCCGACAGTCGGCTGCTGATCGTCGCAAAAGCGCTTGGATTTGCCAGCACCAGCGCCGAATTGATCTGCAAGAAATCGATCAGGTTTGCATCCCTTCAACCCTCCTCAATTGCGTGGCAGCATGTGAATTTCCAGCCTGACAGGCCCTCCCCTGTCACAACTCGTGCAGAAAAGCGCTCGCTCGATCGAACTGAACAGAGCGCCTTTTCCATAGCGCTGGACGAGGCCGGCAGGTTTTACCGTTGCATGGTGCGAACAAGATCTGCACCAGGCTCGCAACACATGCCACTCGCGAAGATCGCCGAGCGCCACATCCAGGCCGGCGTGAACGCTGCCATCAATGATGGTCTGCGGCGGGATCTTCACCTCGCCTGGTGTCAGGATTTTCTCCATCACATGCCGGCTGTTGTAGTGGATCAGCAACATGCCCGGCCGGCGCCGGATGGCAGCTTGCCATGCGGCCTGACTCACCGTTGAATCGGGGGAACGCGAAATGGTTTCGGATAGGGTCTGCTCGTCGCGATCCCAGACCTCGATCCGAAAATTGTCTTCCGCGGTTTTTCCCATAGCTTCGCCGGCCAGCGCGATTGACGCCGAGCCATGGTCCTTTGCTGCTCCAGATCACGCTGAAATAAGGAACATATTCCTCTCTCGTCAAGGGCGCTCTTGACTCTGTGTTCTCTTTTTGTTCACTATTGCAGAATTAGCCATAGGAGGCGAACCATGGAACTTCGCTTGGACATTAAGGACGCAACACCCCAGGAGCTCGCACGCGGCATCGCGGCAGCCGAAGCAGTGTTTGCACGCGCCGACATCACGGCTTTGCAAGGCGCGGAAGGCCTTTTTGCGTTGGAAGGCTGGGATATCAAAGGCTTTCCAGAAGACGACAAGCCGACCGAGGACGAGGACCGAGCCGCCACGGTTTGGTTGGAAGCGGATGAGGCTGCGACGGCGGCATGTTGCGCGGGCTGGCCGGCGGAAAAAGTTCCGCACCATCAGGTCATGGAACTGATCAATGTCCCCCGCACGAAGCTGCAAGCCGAGGCGAGTCCAGACACCTGGCCGGAGCGGAAGCAGCTCTATCCTGACGTCGTCAAGCGGCTGGAGATCACGACCGGCCCGGACCGCCAGATCGATTTCGATATTGCCTTCGTTCTCGGCTGGGTTCCCGAGCGGCCTACGCTGGATCGGGTCGAGCCGCTTTCGGAAGATGGAGACCGTATCCCCTTCTTCACCAGCGACCTTGCCCAGGTCGAAGAGATGGCTCGCAAGGCGCTCAAGGACTGGACAATCGAAATCGACCGAGATCCCTATGATGCCCACGTTTTCGACCCGGCGGCCAGTGATGACGGTGATGAATTGCGCATGGCGGCATGGCGTGATTTCGACGGCTCCTTGCATATGGAGAAGCCGCCGGCAAATCCTGCAATCGCGCTGACGCTGGCAATGATGCGGGGCCAGTCAATGCATTTCGAATAGTGGTCAAGCGCAGTCGGGGCTCACCTACGTCATCGGTGATCGACCGCGACTGGCCACACCGGCGACGATCCAGCCATTGTGTGCCGCTTCTTCTACTACACGCTTACAATTTAGGTGACAGCTGCCAGAAGTGGCGGCTTCATTTGCGAATGATCCATTGGATCATGCCGGTGTCAACGTGGGCGTCGTTCGTGAGTTCGCGCACCATCGCCGTGGCGTGTTCAGCCCATCGCGCTTCTGGTATCAGCAGTTCGGCGACTGATGCCTTGAAAGCGCTTCGCAGCCCATGGAAATCGAGTGCTGACACGGGATCGAAGGGGGTAGCGTCTTTCATCTCATAACTCCCGGCAAGGGGGGAGTACGCTGACACTCTCAAGCGCCAGCGCCCGTACAGTGGCCAGCGACGGCTCAATGATGCGCTCTAAGCCGTCGCTTAGCGAGTCATTCCGTAGCCAAGCCACGTCACGAGTGCCGTAACCTCTTATTGGCGAGGGGACGCTTCCACCAATCCCTTGCCAGAACGTATATTAGAATTCGGTCTCGATCAGTCCTTGCAGATGTATCCGCCTACCTGATAGCGTGCGCCGGGGCTTTCTGTAGGCGAAATGCTAGACCGGATCATAGCTTCAACCACAACCAACTTGCGGCACTTTAATTTTCCTGTTCCGGACAACGTCATAGACGCTGTGCATGGGTATCTCGACCGCTGCGCTCCCGGACGCATCATTTCCACTTATTCAGCAGCTCAGTCGGTGCGGGACAAAGCTCCGGATTGCGAGCTATCAGACGATCAGATCGAACGGTACATCGTGTTGTGCGCAGTCGATCAGGGGCTTGCGGTGCATTTCGATCGCAGAGGACGCCCCCTGGAGCCTTACTCAAGTCTGAGTAGAAGCCACTGGCACCTCGTACCCATCTGGAATGTGAAAGCGCAAATGCGATTGCTAGACGCCCCATTCCGCGGCCATGCAGGCAACCTATCAGCGACTCCGCCTTCTCTATGTGGGGTTGTACCTCTTGGTTCAAGCATGCACTAGTTGTGGCCGACGGCGGGCTGCCTGGGTTTGGCAGGTGGCTGTAGTCTGCCGTCGCTGCGGCCACCGCACCTTTTCGTCGCAGGGCGCACGGGTGCAAAACACATCGAGTAGACACTTCTGCATGCGAGCCATGTCCGATTGTGCGTTGCAGCATATGCGGAACCAGATAGTTTGAGCTGGTCGGCCGTCTAACTCCTCCCAGATGAGACCCGACAACCCGAAAGCGGTGCACCTCCTCCCGCGCCGTGATCGAAATCGAGCCCGCTGCCACCTCCTCCCGGCAGCGGGCTTTTTCATTCGCAACCAAGCACGCGAATGCAGCGAATTTTGCTCTTGAAAAGCTGCTTTTGGTGGTCTTACAAATCCCCCATTGCCCATGTAGCGTGTGAGGCAATTGCGATGGACGGCTCAGTTCAGCTCAACCAGAATCCAACCCTTATGGAAGTGATCGAAGCCTGAGGCGAATGGTTTGTTCGCGTGGTCGAAGACAGCAACAAAGATAGCCGGTCACTTGAGTTGGAAGCCTGCGCCCTAGCGTTCGCAGAAGGCCAGCGGATTCTCCTGAACTACGCGAGTTCGTACGATTGTAGACGGTCGCAGCCATAGGGCGCATAGTTCGCCCCATGGAACAGCCGCCCGAACCCGGTGCCGCAAACGACAATGGGAAATCAGAGGATCACCTCGCCGCGGTGACCACGACACTACACTCCATCCTAAGCGGGCTCGATGCACCCGCAGAGTTGCTGCCCGTTTTGGCCCGCGTCCATCCGTCAGCTAGAGGAGCGCCGCCGGAGTGGCCTACACGGTGATCTGGTACGGGAAACACGGCATCGTTGAACAGACGCCTTTCGATGCCGAGAAAGAGGCGCGGGACTTTGCGCTAGCCAGCTTCGACGAGCGGCAGCATAATGACGGTATCGTCGCCGTCGAAGTTCGCAAAGCGGACGGCAAGGTTGTGTTTAGCAAGGCCGGCGGCAAATAGAATTACGCGTGGCCATTCTCTGGTCTGTCCTGGTGCCGCTTCGCATCTGAGGAGCTTTCCTCGGATCCATTCGCACGGGGCAATTGTTCGAAAAGGGATGACTATTAGCTAATCTTGGTCCACCAAAACCGGTGGGTTCCAACGCCGTCGCTCAGTCGCCGTACGCCTGACCAACCTATTCGTGCCCCGACTGCGGGTAAGCCGTCGAGCGGATTGAGCGCGCCTGGTGCGCGCGGAAGGCCGCAATATAGCCGACGAACTGCAGCACCAGGATCAACGCCCTCGGCGTTGGTCTCCGCGAAGCCGAGCCCGTCGACCATCTCGCCGGGCGAGAGACAGCCAAAGGCCGGCACGGCCGCTTGCCGTGGAAGTGCAATTGGAAGACCGTTCGGTGTTCGAAAATCCTTAGCAGATAGTGATATTGTTGGTTCTTGCTGAAGAAACCCACTACGGCTAGCCGTCCCGCATAATACGAACTGTTGCCCGCTCAAATGCCGGAAGACTGAGCCAATGATAGCCCGAACGCTCATCCCATGTTCGATTGTGGCCCTGGTGCTCCTTCCGGCGATGTCGGCGCCGGCCGCTTCCGCTGGTTGCGCAGTCGGAAGGTCGGACAAGCTAATCTTGCTCGACTGGTCCGCCCAACCCACAAAAAAGGGGCCGACCATAACGTTCCGGCTGAAAAGCAATCTTCAAAAGGCTGTGCGATCAATCAGTGCGACGCTCGTTTTCGACGACGCTCGCGGCAATAAGTTGGCTGAGTTACCGCTCAGCCCTGGCCTGAAGATTGTCGCGGGTGTCGAAGGCGCCGAGGACGATGTGATACTCGATCCTCGGATGAACACCGAGCTCCAGGCTGCGGGCGTGAAGGCAACAATTTGCACACGCTACGTGGAGTATACTGACGGAGACTTCGAGGAGTTCTAGACCCGGGACGCGCCGAACCTTCCAGCTTATGCTCGGGCGCCGTCACATTCGCAGCGTGTCTTACAAACGATCGTTTTCCGGGCATGGTGCTCGAAGATGCTGATACGCTATTCGACGCACCGGTGCCGAAGGAGAGCGATAGCGCGCTCGTCGGGACCCCCACCCGCGTGGTTCAAGTGGCGGGGTTGGTTCTAAATATCAGGATGCGTTCCCCTGGCCATCGGCTTGTCGAACGCCGCCGAGTGCTTGCCCCAAGCGATCAAAGCAGTTTTGAAGGACGAAGACTCAAGCGGGAGAGCGTTTATGGTCGGCCACGGACGAACTCGGAATTGATGAATGAGCCTCGACGAGATCACTCAAGCGACCGTCGCATTTATCCGGGCGCATGAAGCGTGGGGCGTTCCGCTAGTCCTTGTGCTGGCTTTCGGGGAATCGCTTGCGTTCATCTCTTTGTTATTGCCTGCGACCGTGATCCTGATCGGCGTCGGCTTTCTCATCGGCGAAAGCGGTATCGCGTTCTGGCCACTTTGGCTTGCTGCCGCTGCCGGGGCGGCTTTGGGAGACTGGCTGTCTTTCTGGATCGGTACGCGTTTGGGAAACAGGGTTTCGCACTACTGGCCTCTGTCGCGCTATCCGAACCTCATTCCGCGCGGTCACCTCTTCTTCGAGCGATGGGGCGTGGCCGGCGTGTTCTTCGGGCGCTTCTTCGGCCCCCTGCGCGCATCCGTGCCATTGGTCGCGGGCATCTGCGAGATGCCCGTCCTGACCTTCCAGATCGTCAACGTCGCCTCGGCGATCCTATGGGCGACAGGCATACTGGCCCCAGGCGCTTTCGGCCTCAAATGGCTGCAGCAGTGGACGTGACTGACGCCCGGCGAGCGGGCATCTTGTCGATCCGCTTCCCGCCCATGTCAACGATCTCGAACTGCCAGCCTATAGGATGTGTAGATCAGCCCGAATGCCATTGCAGTGAGGAAGGCCACCACTAGCACCACCAGGACCCCAATAATCAACAAGAAGGCACCCTTGGCGTCCATTCTCAACCCTCAATTCACGGTTCTATCGACGATATAGCGCGGCGCGTAGAGCCTAGCCAGCGGGCGTTCCATTAGCCGCTGTGGCTTTAGCGGAGACGCGTCCTAGGCTGGCGGGCGTTTGTGGATAGGGGGCAAATTGGTGCCAGCCGTGGTTTCGGGAGGCCGAAATATTTCGCGCGCAAAAGGCCGCCGCCATACTGGCCACCGGCGCTTTCGGTCTCAAATGGCTGCAGGCTTGGCTGTAGCGGTATCGCGGCGCGCCAGAAGCTTGTCGATCCGCCGTCCGTCCATATCGAGGATTTCGAAGCGCCAGCCCTCATAGTCAAAGTGTTCACCGGCTTCCGGGAGGTGGCCGAGCCGAGATAGGGCGAAACCCGCGATCGTGTGAAAATCACCTTCCGCAGACCCTGATCGAAACCCGAGGCGAGTGAATGCGTCGTGCGCCAGCATCATTCCGTCGATCAGCAGGGCACCATCGTCACGCTCAACGATGTCAGGGTCCTCGCCCTCCATGTCGGGAAGGTCACCTGCGATAGCTTCCAGCAGGTCTGTCTGTGTGACGATCCCTTCAAGAGCGCCATACTCGTCGATGACGATCGCCAGGCGCACCGGCGCCCTCTTGAACTGATCGAGCACGCGGAAGATTGGCGTTCCCTCGTGAACGATTACGGGTTCGCGGATGACCGCCATCGGATCGAGCGTTTTCCCGTCAAGCACCTGGTCAAGGAGATCCTTCTTCAGGATCATGCCGAGCGGTTCGTCGATCCCGCCACGGCCGACCAGAAGCTGCTCATGGCGACATTCGCGGATAGTGCGCAGAATCTCGTCTGGACTGTCGTCAGCGTCGATCCAGTCGATATCGCGTCGCGGTGTCATGATGTCGGCAATGCGCCGATCGCCGATATTGAAGACACGCTCGACAAGTTCCTGTTGGGTCTGGTGGAGCAACCCTGCCTCCTGGCTTGCCGCGACGAGCAGCTTCAGCTCTTCGGGCGAATGCAAGGACTCTTCGCCTGTGCCTGGGCGCAGACCGCAGAGACGCAGCACCAAATTGCCGAGCCCATTCAAAGCCAAAATCGCCGGCCTCAGCAGAAACAGAAACAGGCCGAGCGGGCGTACGACCCACAGTGCCGTGCCCTCGCTGCGCTGGAGCGCCAGGCTTTTCGGCGCCAATTCGCCCAGGACAATGTGAAGAGCGGTGATGATGATGAAGGCGATTGCGACGGCGATCGTGTGCGAAGCTGCCGTGGCGAGCGACCCCATTAGTCCTAAGAGGAGTGGTTCGATCAGATGGGCAAGTGCGGGTTCGCCAATCCAGCCGAGCGCCAGCGATGAAATGGTGATGCCGAGCTGGGTCGCGGCAAGATTGGCGTCGAGATTGACCAAAGCTCTTTGAAGCCGTCCGGCGTTCAAGCGCCCGGTTGCAGCCAGTTCGTCGACGCGGCTGCGTCTAACCGCTACCAGGGCAAACTCAGCGGCGACAAAGAAGCCGTTTGCGCCCACGAGTACGAGAACCAACAAAATTCCAAGAATGTCGCGTAGACTACCATCGTCCGCCGGCATGATATCCTCTGTATGAAAAAGCTACGGTCATCTCTGAAGCGTATTTGACGCTATCGCGCAACCGCCGTTCGGCCTTGAGCATCATGCGGAGCTATCACGGTAGCGTCGCTGACTGCCGGTCAATGAGAGGCAGAATGACCAACTCCTCTTTGGAGACCTGTTCTATCAAAAAGCCCGTCGGCGTAACCGGCGGGCGACATCGGACAGAAAAATCAACCGGTCTTGCCGACCGAACTCAAACTGGCTTCTCGGTGATCAACGTCAATGGCAGCGCTGCGGACAGGTCGCCTTTGATCCAGTGATTTATCAAAATCACCGCGATCCCGGCGAGGATCGCCAGCACTATCATCCAAATGATCTTCTGAAGATCGGTCATCTCATCATCTCCCGAGGCGCACCAGAAGCCTGATGCGAGCCAGCATCCGGTCTCGCCGACTGCCGTTGTACGCAGAATGAATAGCCACCCCGGACATCGCGGCTCACCATGCTGAAGGTCGCGCTGGCGCGCTAGCGGACTCTTATCTGCGTTTGTCGGCGTTCGTCCGAATTACTTCTCGCGGCCGGCAACCGGACGTTCGCCCTTCGCAGAGGCGCGTTGAACAATTGAGCCATTGGCGAGTAACTTTTGCGACAGCTCGACCTTCACGATTCGGTCTTAGGCCTATGGAACGAGCGTCTTGAGGCGACGTACGTCATCAGCGGCCTCTGCCAACAGCCAGTCGCGGAACGTCGTGATTTTGGGCAGCGTCGACGTGGCCTTGGGACAGACGATCCAGTAGGTCTTGGACAATCGCAGAGCCGTGGCGAATGGTCTTACGAGGCGCCCGTTGATGAGGTCCCAAGCCGCAAGCGTGGTGCGGGCGAGTGCGACACCCTGGCCGTCGACAGCGGCGTCTATGACCATGCTGGCGCGGTTCAAGACCGGTCCGTGGGAGAGTTCGGCATGGACCACGCCGGCGGCCTCGAGCCATTCCGACCAGTCCTTTCGGTCATCAAGATGCAGCAACGGAAATTTCAGCACATCGGACGGCTCGCGCATCCGCTGGTGAAGTTTGGGACTGCAGACCGCGAACAGTTGCTCGGAGCACAGGCGGACAACATCATGCCCCGCCCAGTTGCCATCGCCATGCCGCACGGCAAGATCGACGTCCTCTCTGGCGAAGTCGACGTGATGCATGGTTGCGGAAATCCTGAGATCGATGTCCGGATGCGTCTCGGCAAACCTGCCAAGGCGGTTTACCAACCACTTGGCGGCAAAGTCGGGCGACGTGCTGACCGTGAGCGCTCCGGCCCGAGATAGATGCTGGATGCGTTGCGTGCCGAGAGCTATACGATCGAAGGCATCGCGCACCACCTCCAGATAGGAGAGGCCGGCCCGTGTGATGCTCAGCTTTTGACGTTCGCGATCGAACAGCCTGATGCCCAGTTCGAGTTCGAGCGCCTTCACCTGATGGCTCACCGCACCCTGCGTCACGGAAAGTTCGTCCGCCGCCCTGGTGAAGCTCTCGTGGCGTGCCGCCGCCTCGAAGGCTTTGAGGGCGTTGAGTGATGGCAGTCGGCGGGCCAATTTCGCACCAAGTCATGAGAAAAATTGGGCCAAGCACGAGAAACCATGCTTTGCGCCCGTGGGCAGATTGGAGCATTTCCGCACCACACGTCAACCAGCGCACTGCGGAAGGATGAGAAATGTTGAACCCCCTTCTGATTGAGACGCCGAGGCGTTCATCGCCACGGACAAGTGCCCAACGCGTCATGGAAAATTTAGTGCGCTCGACGGCATCGGTGGCGCGCTGGATCGAAATCCATCGCCAACGGGAACAGCTGGCCGAACTTGAAGACCATCAGCTGGCAGACTTGGGTCTGAGCCCTGCGCAGGTTCGGAAGGAATGTGCAAAGTGGCCGTGGCAGGCCTAATTCTCGACGGAGGCCGACATCCTCACGGGCAGCGCACTGTCATCATTTCGCTTGTCGTTGCCAAGTCAGGCAAGGCATTTGCGGCGGCCACTAACCATCCCGACGTTCCTCTGGCGGACGAACCTTACGGAACATTGCAAGCAGAAGGATGTCGTAGACAATTTTCAGGGCGCCCGCGATGAGCAGTGGCCAACCGAAACCGGAAATTGCCAGCAGCGAGCCGGCAAGCATCGGACTGGCGGCCGCCGCGAGGCTGCGAGGCACGGCAGTGACACTCGCCGCCGCCGCTCGCTCACCCGGCGTCACCACCGCCATGACGTAGGAGGTGCGGGTCGGTACATCCATCTGCGACAAGGCGCTCCTGATAAGCAGAAGTACGATGACCGGACCGAGGCTCGGCATGAAGGGAATGAGCAAAAGGCAAAGACTGGACGGCAGGTGCGTAAACACCATGGTGTTTACGAGCCCGATCCGTTTGGAGATTTGCACTGCCACCAGATACGACCCGGCCGACAGGATGCCGTCAAGAAGAAGATCGCACCCGTAAAAGCGAGCGATAGGCCGAACTGTTGGAAAAGCCAAAGAGCCAACAATGACTGGACCACGAAGCCTCCCGCAAAGGCATCGAGGCTCAAGAGCGCAGCGAGCGTGAGGACGATGGCTCGAGACTTGCGCAATGGCTCCGCCGGTACCGTCTCACGGATAGGGCGTGAGGAAGCTCTTTGGCAACGGCTGGTGCTGATCGTTGACGATCTCCACAGGGCGCGACTCGAAAACCACTTCACCAGTCTTGTATGAGAACGCACCGTCCTTTGCGATCAGAGAGCCGAGGGCGAATTTGCGGGATTTGTTCCAATCGCCTTTTGCTGCGACGAAGTCACTGAGCAACACGATGTCCTCGTCGTTGGACCGCATGTAGTCGAGCAGCGCGGTAGACTCCCCAAGTGCTTCCTTGCGTCCGACCCAGTCGATACATCGCCGAAACAACTTCGGATCGAAACATTTTGAGCGGAAGGAGTCAGCGCCGTTGTCGTCGCGATCGGTGTCGCGCATCGACTTTGTCGTCCACAGCTCGGACTCGAAATCCCGAAGCTGACCCGAGACATTGCTTCTCAGCTGCGACTTTTGAGCTCCGCCTTCCCCGTGCGTGGCAAAGAGGTCGGAGAGTCTCTTCATCTCGTCGATGGCCATGCTGCCGTAGAATGAGCAGAAGGCGAAACCCTGCGTCAGGGCATGGTCGTTCAAGACGATTTCCAGGCCGTTGCCGATCAGCGTGACATATCCGAGCACTCTGCCAAAGACATCAACCGCTCCACCGATCCCATCCGCCAGGATTCTGACCTTCGCGTCGACCAGAACTTCCGGAGTGGCCGAATTGAACGAGCCGATGCCGAGCTGCGTCCTTAGGCCGTTGGCGAAAAGATCGGTGCAGAGTTTGCCATAGGGCTGGCGATAGGACTTCTGCCGGGCAATGTGCTTGGCGATCCATTTGGCATAGTCGCCGTCGAACATGCCTTCGCGATAGTTGGGCGAATAGTGCGTTTCCGGCGCATCAATGCCCTGCAGCCGGACGGAAAGCGACACTCCTCCGGCTTTGCGGAGGATTGACTTGAATTTCTCCTCTCCTGGATTGTTGTCGTCGGGTTGAAACGTGCCACCTCTTTCAAAAAACGCTCCAACATTCGTCGAGGCCCCGTCCCCGACATACTGCGCTGACGCAAGGTCGGGAATGAATTTCAAGGTGTCGACGTCTGACGAACCGTGAGGCCAATATTGAAAGACGTCGACTTTGCCTTGGATATCAACGACGCCCATTTCATGCCCTCTCGTTTAGTTTAAAACAGGATGAGTTCGGCCTTGAAATATTGCAAGAACATCACGAGCGCCGAGTACGCTTTTAACCGCCCGGAAGGCGATTGATCAGATCTGGATCAGGCAAGTAAGTGGATGGAATCGCCGTCAGGTGACTCGAGATCGCTAGCTAGTCTGACTGTGCATCTGCCGCTCGATCGCCGCCGCCGTACGAAGGCTCAGCGCGGCGAGCGTCAAGGTTGGGTTCGCTGTGCCACTACTTGAGAAAACGCTCGAACCGACGATCCAAAGGTTTGGAACGTCATGTGACCGGCCCCAACGATCGACGACGGAATTTGTCGGCTCGTCGCCCATGATGCACGTTCCCATTATGTGCGCAGCGGTGTTCCATTTTCCCGGGGGCATTTCCTGTTCGTTCTCGATCGTTGCGCCCATTACACCAAACAGATCCTTCGCTGTGTCGAAGCCTTCATTCAAAGCTGATCGCACATAATCACCAACATCGAAGGTAAATCGAGGTCTCGGAATCCCCAATGCATCAAGCTTTGATGAAAGATCAATCTGATTTTTACTTTCTGGAAGCATCTCAGTGGAAAAGCTTAACCGTAACATCTTCGGTATCTGGCTTGCAATCTCACTCGGCAAAGCAGAACCGAACTTTCCGCCACTTAGAAGTTTGTCGATCACGGTGGCAGGCGAACCGGCGCGTCCCCAGCCGTCGTTGCCGATCGTCATGCGGAAGGCACTGCGGTTGCTGCGGAAGGCGCCGTCCCGAAATGCTTCAATACTGGAGATCGTTTGGGGCCCTCGAAACGGATAGAGCGGCTCGGGAAACAGGGCGGTTACCTCAAATTGGATGTGATCCATTAGATTTCGCCCCACCTGATCGCTTCGATTAGCGAGATTGCCCGACATCAGCAGGATCTTCGGAGTCTCGATCGCGTGAGCCGCGAGCACCACGACCTCCGCACTGACGGACCGTTCCTTCTGTGGATCGTCAGACCGCCAGTTCTTGTAAAAGACTTGGCGCACTCGCCCATCTTCCTCCTTACCAAGGCGAGTCACCACGGCAGCTTTTTTCAGTTCGACCCGACTACCCGGATCCTGAAGCACCCGCCGTAAATGAACCGTTGCATCATACTTGGCTTGGATTGGACACAGCGGAATACAATTTGAATGGCCCTCGCAGGCCGGTCGTTCATCATATTCGACGGTGTTTCGAGCTTGCGGCGTGGTAACGACTTGCACCGTCCTTCCTCGCACCGTTCTTCCCTCGATGCGATTCTTGACTAGGTGATCACTGTATCCAAATGGGATGCCGCGCATGGGAAACGGTTGACTGCGGTATCCACCGTGGAGCCCGTCCCACTCTTCGTGATTCCCAGAAACGCCGAGTTCCGTCTCAGCTTGGCAATACCAAGGCTCCAGTTCGTGGTAGTCGAGCGGCCAATCGCGGCCTACGCCAAAATTAGTCTTGAGTTTGAAATCGCTGGGGATGAACCGAGGGCAATTCCCTCGCCATGACCATGTGCTTCCGCCGACCATGCGGTTGTAACCGGCTTTGAACGGATCCGTGGTAGCTAGCGTATAGTCGTAGTACTTCTCCTTCCCTTGGTCCCTCTGCTCTGCGAGACTGAGCTGGGACTTTTCTGGTGCTGGCGCAAAAATTCGGCTTTCGAGGTCCATGTATGGCGCATACATGTCACCGCGGCTGCCCTGAGAATCCATAGTGTGGTGGAATTGGATCCGTTGGCCGGCTGTGATGCCGTTATCCCCAGCCTCGATGATCAAAATCTTATAGCGACGAGAACGGCTGAGTTTCCAAGCACAAAGGGCACCGGCGACACCAGACCCTATGATGACAATGTCGTAGTCGCTTGCCATGATCATCTCCGGCCGCGGGCAGGCGGCACCAAATCCATACTCAAGGCTGCTTGGTCCAATACCCGTGCGGCTGGTTTGAAAAACCGATAGGGTGCGCCCTGATGAGAGGCCAAACAAGGCCTTCCTCATAGTAACCGCCGTCGAGGAGTTCCCCCATCGCCTCAGCCTTGAACTGCGAGAAGTACCAGATGTTCACGATCTGCTTGGCGACGAACTCGTTATTTTTGTAACCTTGCGTCGCCTTCAACGCTGATAGTAACAGGTCGTCTATCTTGGGTTTTGGTTCGATCGATGTAATAGACTTATAGGCGTCGATCAGGACTCTTAGTCCATCGGGAAGCACTGACAAAAGGCGTCGACGATATTCCGCAGCGATTGGGCGAGCCAATGTTGCATCCTCGGGATCAATGACAATATTGTATTGACCAGTAAGCAACGCTGATAATTCTAAGAATTCATCGATTTCGTCCCGCATTGCATTCACCCCATGCATTTATGCGCGCCAGCGAACTCAGTAAGAACCTTGCATACTGCGGGATATATGTCCATCACAGTTGTACATAGGCCGAGGGACCGCCGACGATCAGTTTCCCGGACCAGTCAGAAATGCCACCAACCTGACCGTGTTGGGATGGCGCTCGTCTAAGCTTGCTGTTGTTTAGGTCAAACAGCCTCAGGCCGATGAAATCTACCAAACCGCCACGCCGGCAAGCACAATGCCGGCAACGCCCTGGGTGATCGCTTCGAACAGGTGCGACCTACCTTCGACAAACCACACCAGGCGTTCGCGCAGTAGGATCGACAGAATTCCGACGGCTGATAGCGTGATCGGCACGCCAATCATCATCGGGCCAGCGAACAGGATGCCGGCCGCCGGCACGCCGCGCGCGATCGCAAACGTCATGACGAACAGCGTGAGCGGACAAGGAATCAGTCCGGCCATGACTCCGACGGCTTCGCCTTCGTGCTTGTGATGATGCCCATGGCTGAGTGCCCGCCACAGCATCCATAGGCCGATCAACCCAAGCAGTCCGCGGCTGATGTCTTCCAGCAGAGGAGCGCGGCCAACGCTCTCCAGGGCGATTGAGACAAGCGGGAAGGAAAGGACCGCAATCAGAACCGCGGAGGCCGTGAGAAACCTTTGCGTCCGAACCCGCCAGATACGTACGGGGCCAGGACCGCCTTGCTGTGTCCTGGTCGTTGCCAGGTCAGGCACGCATTTTGCACCTGCTACTGCCCATCCCGTCGCTCCTCCGGCGGACGAACCTTTCGGAACATTGCAAGCAGAAGGATGTCGTAGACAATCTTCAAGCCGCCCGCGATGAGCAGTGGCCAGCCGAAACCGGACACAGCGAGCAGCGAGCCGGCAAGCATCGGGCTGGCCGCTGCCGCGAGGCTGCGCGGGACGGCGGTGACACTCGCTGCCGCGGCGCGCTCGCCAGGTGTGACCACCGCCATCACGTAGGAGGTGCGGGTTGGGACATCCATCTGCGACAATGCGCTCCGGATCAGCAGAAGGACGATCACCGGAGCGAGGCTCTTCATGAACGGAATGAGCAACAGGCAAAGGCTCGACGGCAGGTGCGTGAACACCATGGTGTTCACCAGCCCGATCCGCTTGGAGATTTGAACAGCCACCAGATATGACGCGGCTGAAAGCACGCCCGTGCAGAAGAAGATTGCGCCCGTTGTGGCGAGGGACAGGCCAAAGGTTTGAAAAAGCCAGAGTGCCAGGAGGGACTGAACCACAAGCCCGCCGGCAAATGCGTCCATGCAGAAGAGTGCAGCAAGCGTGAAGACGATGGTTCGAGACTTGCGCAAGGGCTCCGCCGGCGCCGCACTTTCGTCCATCGATTCGTCCGGCAGCCGCCGATACAGCAAAAGCGCTCCGACCCCAAGCAATGCATACAGCAGGAAGGCAAGCTGGAGAGCTTGCTTGATCTCCAGGCCAACAAGCTGCCGCAGGAGGTCGGGTGCGCCAGCCGCCAGAGCGCCAACAGCCCCGATGAGGGAACCGACAACGCTGTAGCGGGCAAACAGCGCGGTGCGGTCCCGATCCGTGACACTGTGCGCGAGCTGCGCATGTTCCAGTGGCAGAAACACGCTTACATCGCCGGAGGATGGGTTCAACGTCCCGACGAATGCGACCACGAGCAGCGGCCAGAAATCCTGAACGAGCGCGAAGGCAACTCCCGTGGCGACCATCAGGACGGCGGCTGCGATTAGCAGAGAGCGACGGGAGAAATGGTGTGCGCCAAACCCGACTGCCAGGGTGAGCGCCGCCGAACCCGCGAGCGTCGCCGTCGCGAGGACCCCGATCTCGAAAGCGTTGAAGCCGAGCGCAGCCAAATAGGCCGGAAGCAGAAGACTGACGAGTCCATCGCCAAACGCCCGTAGTCCTCTGGAAGCCAGCAGGTACTTAGCTGCCGGCCCAGCACCGGTAGGCAGGAGCGCAAACCTTCGTTTCTTGACTGGTTCGCGCGAAACATTGATCGGAGTTTGGGCTGTCAACGACGTCTCCTGCCCTGAGGATGGTTACGCCGACCGCACAGCTCAGATCGATCCTGTTGCGAGGCCATAGAAAAGGCCGAGGACCGAGCATGCCGCCAGCACCGGGATCATGCCGATCTTGAAACGGAACACCGCGAGAAGAGCACCGATCGTCAGGACCAACGACGGAATGTTGACGGAGCTGAGCGCCGGTACGTCCAGCCTCATGCCTAGCCAGCTGACCGCATGCAGTTCGCGGAACAACACATGAAGCGCGAACCACACCGCCAGGTTCAGGATCACACCCACCACCGCCGCCGTGATCGCCGACAGTGCTGCTGAAAGGGCTTTGTTGCCGCGCATCGTCTCCATGAACGGCGCGCCGAGGAATATCCACAGGAAACAGGGGACGAAGGTTACCCAGGTCGTGAGAAGACCGCCGAGCGTTCCGGCGACCAGCGGGTTGAGCATTCCCGGCGCCCGGTAAGCTCCCATAAAGCCGACGAACTGGGTGACCATGATCAGCGGACCCGGCGTGGTCTCGGCCATACCGAGGCCGTCCAGCATCTCGCCTGGCTTGAGCCAGCCATAGTGCTCGACACCTTGCTGAGCGACATAGGCGAGCACTGCATACGCGCCGCCGAAGGTGACCATCGCCATCTTGGAGAAGAAGATGGCTATGTCGGTGAAAACGTTGCCTTGTCCAAGCAGCACCAGAAGCCCGAGGACAGGCACGAACCAAAGGAGCAGGCATACAGCGGCGATCTTCAGCGACCACCGCAAAGATGGCCGGGCGTGGGCCGGCACCCCTTCCCCAAGTGCGGTATCGGCATCAGCGACCTGCTTGCCGCCGACCTTGCCGTGGCCATTACCAGAGCGAAATGAAGCCCAGCCCGCCCGCCCTCCGACGAAACCGATCACACCCGCGGCCAGGATAACCAGCGGGAATGGCGCCTGGAAGAAGAACAGAGCGATGAAGGCCGCGGCGGCGAGCCCGACCATGACATTGTTCTTCAGTGCCCGCCTGCCGATCCGCAGGACCGCTTCGAGCACGATGGCCAAGACCGCCGCCTTCAGGCCGAAGAAGAGCGCCTGGACCGCGCCGACATTGCCGAAAATCGCGTAGATCCAGCTCAGCACCATGATGGCGATCGCCCCGGGCAGCACGAACAGGATCCCCGCCACGAGGCCGCCCTTGGTCTTGTGCATGAGCCAGCCAATATAGATGGCCAATTGCTGCGCCTCCGGACCGGGCAGCAGGGTGCAGTAGTTGAGCGCATGCAGGAATCTGGTCTCGCCGATCCAGCGTTTTTCTTCCACGATGATCCGGTGCATCATGGCGATCTGGCCGGCCGGGCCGCCGAAACTGAGCATTGCGACGCGAGCCCATACGCGCATGGCGGCAGCGAACGAAACGCCATGGTCGTGAGTGTCGGCCGACGACGGTTGGGTCGCGATGGGCTGCGCTAGATTGGCCATTGTTCGAGTCCTGACGGTCATCCGCGTTTCTTGCGGAAATACTGATGGAGGTTGTCGAAGACAGGAGCGCCCTGCGCGATCCGTTGCTCGTCGCTCTCGTTCGCCATGGCAATGCCAGCGATCAGGCTGGCGATGCCCGTCGCCTCCTCGCGGCCGAACTTGCCGTCCTTGAGGTCGATGTCATGGACGATCTCGGCGATGGCCTGGAGTGCCGAGTCGTTCATTCCGACGCGGGTAAGCAGCACCTCAAAGCTGCAACGGTCACCCTCATGGGTGATTTCGCCCTCGAACATGTCGAAACGCAGTTCCCCTTCGTTCGGAACGTAACCCTTGCCCGCCACGAAGCGGATGACCGCATCCGGGTCGATGAAGCGGCGGATCAGCCAGCTGCAGGCAATGCGGTCAACGTGCACGTCCCGGCGCGTGACCCATACCCGGCCCTTGAGATCGCTTGCCTCGATCGGCTTCTTCGGTTCCATGGCCATCCCTTTGTCCTCTGTTACCTGTGACTCGAGATCGGCGATCAGCCCTTCGACCGCCAGGCGGCCGGTAGCGCCGAAGAAGTCGATCGCGGCGACTTCGGCGAGCCGCTTTCGCAGGCGGCCGAGTTGCGGACGCGCCTCGGCATGCTTTTCCGACGTCGCGTCCGACTTGATCCCAGCCGCAAGAACGCGTGCGTCGTTGGCGATCTCGGCGTAGTCGGCGTCACGCGCCTCGTCGAACAGCGCCCGGACCTGGGCGTCCGACAAACCATCGACAAGGCGCGCCTCGCACATCATGGCCTCGCCGCCGCCCGCGACGATCTCCTTGAGAAGCCATTCGAAATCCTCCTGCATCTCGGCATTGGCCGGCAGGGCGTAGACGGTGCTTTTGACTGCGACCGCGCCGATGCCTTGCAACCGTCGCCAGATCTTCACCCGGAAGTAAGCGGGTTTGCTTGGCAGTTGATGGATCAGGAGCAGCCAGCGCTGCTCCTGCGATTGCCCCTCGCTCATAAGTGAACCGTATCACTAACAAATCCAAATGCAACACTTGTATCATTTTCCATTCAGGCATAGCGTTCGCCTCCTCACGGATGGGCCGTGCCGCAGAGTGGGGAAACCGATGCCACACCAGATCATGCCGCTGCCGTTCAAGCCGCCTCGCCTCGTCGGCCTATCCGAGCGGCTGTTGGCAAGCCACTACGAAAACAATTACGGCGGTGCCGTTCGTCGCCTCAATGCCATCGAACAGCGGCTCGATGGACTCGACTGGGGCGCGGCACCAGTCTTCGATATCAACGGTCTGAAGCGCGAGGAACTGGTCGCCGCCAACTCAGCGATCCTGCACGAAATCTATTTCGATGGGCTCGGTGGCTCCGGCGACGCCGGTGACGATCTCGCCGCCGCGCTGGAGCGCGACTTCGGCAGCGTGGCCGCCTGGCGCGCCAAGTTCATGGCCTGTGCGAAGGCACAGGCCGGCGGTTCGGGATGGACCCTGCTGACCTGGTCGGAGCGCCGCGATCGGCTGACGATCCAATGGGCAGCGGATCACACCAACTGTCTCGCCGGCGGCGTCCCGATCCTCGCGCTCGACATGTACGAACATGCCTACCACATGGATTTCGGCGCCAAGGCCGGCGCCTATGTCGATGCCTTTATGAAGAACATCCATTGGGAGCGGGTTGGTGCCCGCCACCGCCGAGCCGTTGCGCAGCGTGATCCTTCAACAGGATCTGCATCGGACGACACGGTTCCAGCGGTCGCACCAGAGGAACTGCGGGCGCGCCTCGATCGAGGAGACGATCTCGTGGTGCTCGACGTCTGCCTCGCCGAGGATCTGGCAAAGCGCAGCGATATGCTGCCGGGGGCCAAGCTCCGAGCTCCCGAGAAGATCGCCGATTGGGCGGGTGATCTGCCGAAGGGCAGACCCGTCATCGTCTATTGCGTCTACGGCTTCCAGGTCAGCGGCGACGCCGTCGCCGAACTGCGTCGCCGCGGCGTCGATGCAACCGCGCTTTCAGGCGGTATTGCCGCCTGGCATGCGATCGGCGCGCCAACGGTCCCTCTGGTGATGAGCGAAGAAAGGATTGCGTCATGAAATGGGTTACCCGCGAACGTCCGGTCATCGACCGCATCGCTTGCCCTTGGCTGATTGCACGCTTTATCGACAAGGAATCTGAGTTCCTCTTCGTGCCGCCCGATCAGGTGATCCGTGTTGCCCAGGAAACGGGCGCGACGCCCTATGACGTGCCCGGCGTCGAATTCACGCATGTCGGTGATGGCTGCAGTTTCGACACCTTCGTTTCCAAATACGGCCTTGAGCGCGACCCGGCCATCGTAACCATTGCCGCGATCGTGCGGGGCGCCGACACGGATCGGCACGATCTCACGCCGCAGTCGGCGGGGTTGCTGGCGATCTCCATGGGGCTGCGGGACCTGACGCCTGACGACCACGAGGTGCTGAAGCACGGCTTCGTCATCTATGACGCGCTCTACGCGTGGGCTTCGGGCCGCAGAGCGGAAACGCACAGCTGGCCGCCGGCCTCGAAGCCGGCAGCCGCATAACAAATTGGGCAATGGGGGCAGATCACAAGGAGAAATCCCATGCATGCAAAACTCGTGACCGGAGCACTCCTGATTGCGATGTCGGCGCTGCTCCAACCGGCATCGGCGGCACCCGATTGGCAAACAGTCGCACAGGCGCTTGGCAAATCCGGAGCCGAGATGCCTGGCGGTGTCTATCGGGTGGGCTTGCCACGAACCGACCTGAAGGTATCGCTCGATGGCGTGGCCCTGAAACCAGGGTTTGCGCTCGGAGGCTGGATCGCGTTCGAACCCATGGGGAAACAGGCCATGGTCATGGGTGACATCGTCTTGACACAGGACGAGGTGAACCCGGTCATGATGAAGCTTGAAGAAAGCGGCATCGAAATCACCGGGTTGCACAACCACTTGCTGCGTGCGGAGCCGATGACACTCTACATGCATGTCTTAGGCCAAGGCGACCCGGTCACGCTCGCAACAGCACTTCATGCCGGATTGGCGCTGAGCAAAACACCGATGGGAGGCGGCGCCCAGCCGCAAGCCGCTCCGCAGGTCGAGTTTGACGCGGCCGGTGTCGACCAAACCATCGGTTACAAGGGTAAGGCCAATGGCGCGGTCTACCAGTTCACCATTCCGCGCGCCGAGCCGGTCGAGGAAAATGGAATGGAAGTGCCGGCGGCGATGGGCTCGGCAATAGCGATCAATTTCCAATCGACAGGTGGCGGCAAGGCCGCGATCACGGGTGATTTTGTGCTGACGGCAAAGGAGGTCAATCCGGTTATCAAAGCCATGCAGCACGACGGCATCGAGATCACCGCGCTGCATAGCCATATGCTCGATGAGCAGCCCCGGCTCTTCTTCATGCATTTCTGGGCGAACGACGATGCGCAGAAGCTGGCGAAAGGTCTGCGCGCAGCCCTCGACAAAGTTGCGGTCAAGAAGAGCTAGGTCGGCCTCTGGCGAGGGTGCAACCCGGCTCGGGCAAACAGTCACGCTGAGTTCGCACGGATGGCGCTATTGCGCCGTCCAGACCGCCATCCATCGGCAAGGTTCACGCTTTGCGTCCAGCTGTCTGCTTGAACGTCTTTCAGCGCGCAGAGATTTGCCAGATGGCTACACTGGCGAGCACAAGGCCTGCCGCGCCTTCGATAGAGCGGGAAATGATATCGAACAGGCGCGGCCGGCTGTCGAAAAAATGCACCAGACGCTCCCGAAACAGGATCGACAACACCGCCACGCAAGACAGCGTCAGCGCCACCCCGACCATCATGGTGATCGCGAAGAGAATGCCGGCGACCGGAACGCCCCTGGAGATCGCGAAGGTCATCGCAAAGAGCGTGAGCGGGCATGGAATCAAGCCAGCCATGACCCCCACCGCCTCGCCTTCGTGCTTGTGGTGATGATGGCCATGGCGGAGGGCACGCCAGATCATCCAGACACCGATCAGGCCAAGCAGGCCGCGACTGACGTCTTCCAGTAGCGGCGCACGGCCAACACTGCCCAGGGCAATGGACACCAATGGCAACGAAAGCGCCGCGATCAGCACGGCAATCGTCACATGCGTGAAGGAAAGTGTCAGCGACACCAGAAGCCCACGCCGGACACTAACATCCGATCCTGCGAGATAGGTGGCAAGCACGGCTTTGCTATGGCCTGGCGTCAGGGCATGCGCCGCGCCGAACAGAACGCCCATCGGCAGAAACGCCGTGAAGGCCAGCCAGCCGCCGCCGGCCGAGAGCAGCTTGATCTGCTCGCCTAGCGCCAGATAGATCGTACGCTGGAATTCGACGAGGGTTTGGAACATCAGGCTGGAACCGGCCTCATCCGCAGGTCAATTCAAAGCGCATGGCGAAGACTCACTTCGGGTTTGCTGTTGAGGCAGGACAGCTGGCATTGCAAGCAGGCCGAATTGCGACACGTGGCTGTTTCTTCAGAACAGGTCGCCATTCAGCCAGCGCGTGAGCATGATCACAGCGATCCCGGCGACGCCTGGCCTGGCTGGTCCTTGTTCGCGCGAATATAGTTCAGGTTCATGGTACCGACGGCGCCGATATCGCTGACCTGGAATCCGCTCTCGGTCAACAACGAGGCGACCGAATGCATATCGACATGACCATGCTTGTGGAGCCTGGGCAATCTGGACTTGCGCACCGGCCTGCCGAAATCGATGAGCAACAACCGGCCTGCTGGCTTCAAGACGCGTGCCGCCTCGCGGATAAAAGCCGATCGAACGGGCTTCGACAGATGATGCAGCATCAGCGTGCCGACGACGATGTCGAATTGCGCGTCCTTGAAGGGAAGCTCCTGCGCCGTCCCTTTGACGAAAGTCAGATCGAGACCGGACCGCTCGGCCTTGGCGAGCGCCCTCTCGATCATTTCGGCCGACGCATCGACGCCTGTGACGCTGCCGTCCGAACCGACCAGCCGCTTCGCGGCAATGGCAAGGGTCCCCGTTCCGCAGGCGACATCGAGCATCGCTTCGCCGGGCTGGAGCTTTGCCGGGCGAAGCATGAGCTCGCGAAAGCGGCCCTCGCGCCCGAAGGTCAGAGCGCGCGCAAGCAAGTCATAGGCCGCCGCCCGGTGCAGGACGATGCCGATGCCCCTGTCGCTCGCGCCGTGCGCACCGTTGCCAACGAGCCCCCTGTGACGCACGCTGCCCCACAGCGCCAATCCCGCGATCACCGCAAGGACAAGGCCGTGAAATGCCGCCGTCCAGGCGCCGGCCTGAACATAGCCCATGCCCAATTTGGCGAGGACGAGGAAGCCGGCGACCAGCGACAGTTTGGCAAGCAGGGCCAACGTTATCACCCTCTTGCGCGAATGCGGTCCGTTACCGGCGTGATGATCAGATGAGTGCATGTCTGGCGACCTTCTGCTTCATTGCGGCGTGCCCAAACCCGATTTGAGCTCCTGGACTTGGCGTATCATAATGGACACAATGTCTGGAAATGCTGTTGTCGGACACCGGACCGCCGAATGTCCGAAACCGGGCACTGCAGAGGGCCATGACCATGAAAATCGAACGTGCGGGTGAGCGGAACACGATCGATCGACGCGTCGCGCGGACGCGCGGCCTGCTGCAGGACGCGCTCATCGCCCTGATCCCGGAGCAGGGATATGCTGCCATCACCGTCGACGACATTTGCCAGAGGGCCAATGTCGGCAGGTCGACCTTCTATACCCACTATGCCGACAAGGATGCTCTGCGCAGCGCGACCATCGAGGCGCATCTGCGGTCGATAGGCCGCAGGCGCGAGACGGCAGGTCAAGAAACAGGTAGCCGCCTGTTCGAGTTCAGCCTGCCCATGTTCGAGCACGCCCATGCATTCCGACCGCTTCACCACGCATTGCTTGCAAGCAGCGGCGATACGATCCACGACGAATTGCGTGAGCGTATCCGGCGAGCCGTTCGGGAAGAACTCGTCGAGAAACGGATCGGCGATCGCGGCTTGCCTGCCGAATTCGCCATTCAGTTCATCGCCGGCGCATTTCTCGCGATCCTCGCCTGGTGGGTCGCTTCCGACATGAACCTTTCACCGACACAGGCAGATGACCTGTTCCAGAGGATGGCGGGAAAAGGTATCGGCGCCTAATGTGTGCAGAGTTCCGATTCCTGAACCGCGATTGATCTTGGGGCAGCGAGCCTGATCGGCGAGAGGCCCGGCGTAGCGGCAGCCAGCGCGACGAACCGGCTCCGCCTCAACCGCACGTCAATTCTAGGCGTGTCGCGAAAATCTTGCCGAGATTGGTTCCCGTCGGGTCAGTGAAGAACGCGTCTGTCAGGCTCTTCTGGTTCTGCGCGATCGCCGTGTCGGGATCCGGACGCACGACGGCGCGCGAGCAGCCTTGAGGCAGGCCAGCCACAGCAATCTTGTCGTCGTCGGTGAAATCGATCGCCGTGTAGAAGGTCGGGTCGTAGACGCCGATGCTGACTTTTCCAGCAAGGGCCAACGGGTCCTTCGGCTGCGTTTCGAACTGGATGACGAGTTGGTCGTTTTCATAGCTGACGCTGAATTTTGGCGGCGGCGCCATCGTCACGTCCTTGCCGTTCAAGGTCACCATCTGGAAGTAGTTGTACTCGGCCAGCGACGCATGGATGGTGAGAGCGACTTCATCGAGTTCCTTGGCGTCAAGGACAAGGTCGGAATTCTTGTCGAATTCCATCAGCACGGTGCTGGAAAAGAGATCGTCGAAACGCCAGAGATGCCGAAGCGACTTGACCGTCTTGTCTGGGCTGACGGTCAGATCCAGCTTCGCTTCGGCAAACACATGCGGATGGGCGTTCACCATCACGGTGGAAGCTAGCAGCAGTGCCGCGCCTGATACCATGCCTGCCAGTCGCATTTTCACTCGCACTTCATCGTTTCCGGGTCAGGCAAGACGTCTGCCATTGCAAGCAGGCCGAAATAGGACGTACTCTCTGCATGCCATCCATGCAGCGCGACTTATACCGGAGCGGCCACCCAAAGTCGCCCTTCAGCCAGTGGTTGAGCATGATCAACGCGATGCCGGCAGGATTGCCAGCGCTATCATCCAGATGATCCTTTGCCTATCGCTCAACTTCCTGGTCCGGATCAATGCCGAGGATGGGTCCTACCGCGCGTTCCTTGCAAACGCAAAAAAATCCGCGCCTCTTGCGAGTGACGGGCCATCGAGGATTGCGGACTGGAATTTCACACACCGTTGCTGCATATCGTCCACATGGCCGAACGGCGCGGAATACTGGCATTTGTGGTTGGCGCGGTCGTCGGTTCGCTTGGCGGACTAATTGGCCTTGGCGGGGCAGAGTTCCGCCTTCCCTTCCTCATCGGGCTGTTCCGGTTTGCCGCTCTTGAAGCGGTAATTCTGAACAAGGCCACCAGTTTGGTGGTGGTTGCGTCTGCCCTGCCCTTCCGGGCCGCTACCGTCCCTTTAGCCACCGTCGCAGCTCATTGGCCGGTCATTCTCAATCTGCTGGCCGGTAGCCTAGCCGGTGCCTGGTTCGGTGCGGGTTGGGCAACAAGGCTCAAATCCGAAACGCTCTATAAGGTGATTTCCGCACTGCTGCTGCTAATCGCCATCGTCCTAGTCTTCGGCCACGATCAGAGCTTAACAAGCCTGCCGCCTTTCAGCGGGCCGGCCTTGATCATTGCCGGGATCATCGCCGGCTTCGCCATCGGCGTCGTGGCGTCGTTGCTTGGTGTAGCCGGTGGGGAACTGCTTGTCCCCACGCTCGTCCTGCTTTTCGGGATCGACATCAAGCTTGCCGGGAGCATGTCGCTTGCGGTGAGCCTTCCGACGATGATGGTCGGTTTCACCCGCTATTCGCAGGACCAAAGCTTTGGCGTAATTGCGAGGAACAAATGGTTCGTGGTCCTGATTGCTGCGGGGTCGATTGTCGGGACATGGATCGGCGGCATGTTGTTGGGCATCGTGCCAGAGAAAGTGCTGCTGCCTCTGTTGGCTGCTATCCTCGTCATCTCGGCCTACAAGGTGTGGCGCCACGAGTAGCACCGTCGGAATCACTACCCTTGGTCGCCATCGGCCGCCTGTTCACCCCGATTAATCATCGACTATCGAGCTTGCAATGATCATGCTCGACTTGATCCGGGACCTTGGCGACGTCAAATGGACAAGCTGCTTGCGATTGCCGGCAATCAATATGTAGAGTTTGGAGACGTGAGCCCCGTTTCTGTCCTCGCCGATTTTTTCCGCATCAGTCCGGGCGAAGAAACGCTCCTCGAAAGCCGCACGGTCGACATCGAACAGCCTGATTGAGCAGGTTTGCACGGCCTTGCCGTTCAAGGTGGCTTTTGTCACCGCGATCATGGTTCTGGCAGGGAGGTCGTCGCCAGTCGCCTCCCAGCCCTGGAAAGCATCTACGTCATCGACCGGAGCAAGCGCTGCGTCGCCGGACAGCGGTGTCCATCCGCGTCTCCCGGCTACAGCGGCGGTTCGCTCGAAGTCAGGCCCATGGGCAAGACAAATCGCGTGAAAAGCTTCCAACGCCAGATCGACATTATCGGCATGCGCCAGCGGCGATGTCAGCCACACAGCCGCAAACGCCAGGACAAAAAATGCCTTCGACATTCAGCGCGCCTCAGTCAGGAGAACGGAACAATCCACACGATCAAGATGGACCCTCTGGCAGTTTGGTCAAGAGAGCCAGCAATGACCCTCCTTCAGATCACCGGGCGGCGCGCGCTATCTGCAAGGTGACAGGCGGCAACGCCGCCGTGGGGCACCATCCGCAACAGGGGTTCCTCGACCCGGCAGACATCAATCGCGACTGGACAGCGCGTGTTGAACCGGCACCCCGGAGGTGGCGCGCTCGGACTTGGCGGATCGCCGGCTAGAATGATCCGGCGGCGCCCGGCTTCGATGCGAGGATCGGGAGAAGGAACAGCCGACAGCAGCGCCTGGCTGTAGGGGTGGGCCGGCTCGCGAAACAGCGGCCGGGTCACACCGGCTTCCGAAATGCGGCCGAGATACATCACCGTCACGTTCGAGCAGACTTCGCGCACGATCGCCAGGTCATGCGCGACAATGACGATGGTCAGACCAAGCTGCTTCTGCAACGACGTAAACAGGTTGACGATCTGCGCTCGGATCGAAACGTCGAGCGCGCTGAGCGGTTCGTCGCAGACCAATATGGATGGTTTGAGGGCGAGTGCGCGCGCAATCGAAACGCGCTGGCGCTGGCCGCCGGAGAGCGACCTTGGCAAACGGTCGAGCACGGTCGCGGGCAGCGCAACCAGATCCAGAAGCTCGGCGATGCGGCGGCGGCGCTCCGCCGACGAGCCGAGGCGATGGATCTGCAGCGGCTCCTCCAGCGTCTGATAGACGCTCTGCCGACGGCTCATCGACCCCAACGGATCCTGGAAGACGAACTGGACTTCGCGGCTGAACGACTTCCTGTCCGATTTCAGCCATTCGGCGCGATCCCTTCCTCCAATCAAGACAGTGCCCTCGCTCGCCTTCTGCAAACCGACGATGGTGCGCGCCAGCGTGGTCTTGCCGCAGCCGGACTCGCCGACAATGCCGTGGAACGCGCCGCGCGCGACCGACAGGTCTATACCGTCGACCGCCCGCACCGCGCCGATGCCCGAGCGGTTAGCGAAATGCACCTTCAATCCCCTGACCTCGATCGCCGGGACATCAGACATGGACAGCAATCCCTTCTCGCCGAAGCACGACCGGGCAGGCCACGCGATGCGGATTTGCCGAGATCGATATCGTCTGAAGCGGAGGTCGGTGTTTTCGGCAACCGGCTTCGACCAGTTCGCAGCGGTCGGCGAAACGGCAACCCGGCTCCAGCCTGATCTGGCTTGGCGGCAGGCCCGGTATCTCGCGCGTAGCCACATTGTCGTCAGCACGAAAATCCGGCACCGATGCGAGCAGCCCACGCGTATAGGGATGGACCGGCTGGGTCAGCACATCCATCGCCGTCCCCTCCTCCGCCACCTGTCCGGCGTAAAGCACGATGACGCGGTCCGCGACGGAAGCAACCACGCCGATGTCGTGCGTGATCAGCACGACCGCGATGCCGTCCTCGTGCTGAATCTGGCGGATGAGCTCCAGAATTTGTGCCTGGACGGTGGCGTCCAGCGCTGTAGTCGGCTCGTCGGCAATCAGCACGCGCGGCCGGGCCGCCAGCGCCAGCGCGATCATCGCGCGTTGCAACATGCCGCCCGACATCTCGTGCGGATAGCGGTTGTAGCGATCCTCAGGGTCCGGAATGCCGGAGCGTGCCAGAAGCGAAACCGCTTGCTTGCGCGCAGCCTCGCGCGACAGGCCGGCGAAACGGCGCGCCTGCCGGGCCAGTTGCGGGCCGATTTTCAGCATCGGGTTGAGCGCGCTCATCGGGTCCTGGAAGATCACGCCGAAATAGCGTCCGCGCAGATCCGATAATTGCCGGGAGCCGATGCTGAGCAATTCGCTTCCGTCCGCTTGCGCCGACCCCTTCATATCCACCGTCACGCCCTCGGGCAGCAGACCGAGCGGCCCGAGCGTCATGACGGTCTTTCCCGAACCGCTTTCGCCGACGACCGCGACCGTTTCTCCAGGACGGACGTTGAACGACACCCCATCCACAGCCCGCACCGAGACGGTGGTGGCGTAGAGATCGATGACCAAATTCTCGATCGCATAGAGCGGCTGATTGTCACTCATGCTGAAGTCGTCCCGGTTTCGACGGCGTTGCGCTCGGCTTCTTCGCGAGCGCGCGCCCTTCGGCGTTTACGCAACGTCGCGCCGCGAACCGGCCGCGGCACCTTTTGCAATGCGAAAGCTTCGCCCAGAAGATTGAAGCTGACCACGACCAGCGTCAGCGCTAGGCCGGGCAGGACCACGAGCCGTGGAACCTCCTCGATGTAGCTCATGCCGTCGACGAGCATCTGACCCCACTCCGGCGTTGGCGGCGCGACGCCAAGTCCAAGAAAGCTGAGCGTAGCGATGGCCAGTACAAGAGCGCCGGCATCGGCGCTTGCATAGACGACGACCAGGGCAAGTACATGCGGCAGGATATGGCGGACAAAAATCCACAGATGGCCAGCGCCCATGACCCTGGCCGCCTCGATATAAGGCTGCTGCAACTCGGCCGTGACGACTGCGCGGCTCATGCGGGCATAGTTCGCCCACCACGCCAAGGTGAGCGCCGTGATCATCGACCAATAGCCGGTGCCCAGAATGCCGATCAGCGCCAGCGCGATCACCAGGCTCGGAAGCGCCAGCGCAATATCGATGAGGCTGATCAGGACAAGCTCGACACGTCCCCCGACGTAGCCGGCAAAGGAGCCGATCGTCACGCCGATCGCCAGTGCGGCGACGAGCACGATCACCATCGCCACCAGGGAAATGCGGGCGCCGCCGACGATGCGGCTGAGGACATCACGGCCGAGATAGTCGGTGCCGAGCCAGTGGCTCCAGCTCATGCCCTCCAATGTCGCCGAATAATCCTGCGCGCTTGGATCGTAAGGCATGATCACCGGGGCAAAGATGCCGACGAGCACAAAGCCGATGACGGGGAGCAGCACCAGCCACGGCCAGCCCTTGATATCCTTGATTGCGGAAATGTTCATCGCCTCATGCTCCCCGCGCCCGGCGCATTCGCGGATCCACAACGATGCAAATCATGTCGACAATGAAATTGACCATGACGAAGAAGACGACAAACAGCAGCAGCACCGACTGCATGCCGATGTAGTCGCGGAAGCGTATGGCCTCGATGAAGAAGGCACCGACGCCACGCAATGCAAACACCGTCTCGACGACGATCGATCCGATGATCATCAGCGTGAACTGGGCTCCGAACGTCGTCAGGAACGGAATGGCGATATTGGGCAGCGCCTCGCGCAGCAGCACCTGGGTTCTCGTGTAGCCCTTGGCGAAGCCCGTCGTCGCAAACGGCCGCGACATCGCTTCCTGGAGGTTGACCCGAGCGACGCGGCTGAGAACGCAGGCCGGGAACAGCGCGATCGTCACCCATGGCAGAAGCCATGAGGTGAAGCCGCTGGTGCCGAAGGTGGGCACCCAGCCAAGCATCACCGAAAACACGATGACCAGCAGCGCCGCCACGAAGAAGTTCGGGGTCGACGCGCCGATCAAGGAAAATGCGTGCAGGAACCTGTCCATCACGCCGCCATTGCTGACGGCGCCAGCGATGCCAAGCATAATCGACAGGATGAAGGCGAGAACGCCGCCGCCGGCAAGCAGAGCCGTCGTCATCGGAATGCGGGCGGCAAACTCCTGAGAAATCGGCTTTCCCGTTCGCAGTGAAATGCCGAAATCGCCGGCCAGCGCGCTGGCCAGCCAGCGTCCATAGCGGATCGGCAGCGGGTCGTGAAGGCCAAGCTCGTTGCCGATCTTGGCGATCATTTCGGCGTCCGCGCCGGGGCCCGCCGCACGCTCGGCAATCAGCGCCGCAACATTGCCCGGAGCGGCCGCAACCAGGGCGAATGTCAGCGCGGATGCCGCCAGGATCAATAGGCAGGCAAGCAGCATCCGTCGCAGGATCGTGCGCTTCATCGTCAGGCCTCGCTTGGGCTCGAAGTCTTCAGGCCTTCAGCGTGATCGCCTTGAACGGCAGATCATAGTCGGTCGCCGGGAGCGAGAAATTCTCCGCGCGCGGATTGTGTGCCCACAGTCTCTGGCTGACGACGAGAGGACAGATGGCGGTGTTGTCGTGGAGCCAGTCGTAGAGGGCCTGCATCTTCAGGTCGCGTTCGGCGCCGCTCGCCTCGAGCGCAGCCTTGACGACGCCGTCGAGCGCGTCGGAGACGTAGATCTTGCCGTCAGGGCCGCTGTCGGCGGTCGAGACGAAGGCGTTGCCGAGTGTGCCGTGCGGATCATAGGGCGCTCCATAGGTGGTGAAGAAAGCCAGGTCGTAGTCGAAGGCCGGACGCCGTTCATGCATGGTGGCATTGTCCACCGAGGACACCTGGACCTGGAAACCGACCTCGGACAACTGACCCTGGATCATTTCGGCGATGCGCCGCGACCCTGGCAGGGATTCTTCGGAAACGAGAAAGTCGATGGCCAGCGTAGAGCCAGCCTTGGTCCAGGCGCCGCCGCTGTCGACCCAGCCGCCATCGGCGAGGATCTTCTTGGCCGCCGCCACGTCGCGCACCGGCACGTCATGCCGCTTGCCCGACGACGGCACGTTTGCCGGGAACAGATCGGCGGCCGGGTCGGCAAAGCCCTCGAACAGCACCTTGGCGATCGCCGCCCTGTCGACCGATGCGTAGACGGCGTCGCGGACGGCCTTGTCGGCGATGATCTTCGACTTCGGCGAATAGCCGAGCAGCATCGTCGCCGTGCCCGGCTCGGCCACGACCTTCATGCCGTCGCTTTCCAGCGCGCGAGCGCGGCGCGGCGACAGCGTCGCCACCCAGTCGCCACCGATGACATCGAGGTCGCCCGAGCGCAGACCATTGGCGCGAGCGAGCTCATCGGGAACCACCTTCAATTCCATGCGGCTGAAGAGCGGCTTCTCACCCCAGTATTTGTCGTTGCGAACGAGGCTGGTGCCGCTCGAATCGTATTTTTCGACGATCCACGGACCGGTGCCGATTGGCGCCGTCTGCTTGCCATCCTTGTCGACCGCCTTGGGCGACAGAAAACGGACTGGCCGCACGATGGTGAGTTCAAGCAGTGCCGCCGGCACTGGCCGCTTCAGCTTGACAGTCAACTTGTTCGGTCCGTCCGTGACGATGCTGTCGAATGCATCGGAAACGCCAATCCAGGAAAAATCGCTTACCCCCATCCAGCGCTTGAGGTTCCATTCGGCCGCGGCCGAGTCGAAGGCCGTGCCGTCGCTGAAGGTCACGCCTTCACGCAGATCGAAGGCGATCGAGAGCTGATCGTCCGCGACGGTCCATTTGGTTGCAAGTCCCGGCTCCAGCACGCCGTTCTGGCCATAGTGGATCAGCGCATCGAAGACGATGGTGTAGGTGCTCAGCGTCGACACGTTCTGCAGCAAATCGAGATTGCCGGTCTCCGCGGCGATGGCAATCTTCAGCGTGTCGGTGGTTTCGGAAAAGGCGCTGCGTGGCAGCGCAGCGGCGAAGGCAAGTCCGGCGGTGGAAACAAGGAAATTGCGGCGGTCGAGAGTGATCATGTCAGTTCCCCATTTTTTGATTGATTTTGAATCATGCTAACTCGGATATGCGATATGTCTATACTTATTCGGTCTGCGTCGGCTCAAGAGAAAGGTCGGAAGCGATGGTCGCGAATGTGTTGCCATGAGCCGCTACATCCAGCTCAGTGTCACCGCCGCGAGCGCTAGGTAGCGGCCAACCTTCGCGATCGTGACGATCACGAGGAAGCTCCAGAACGGCTCCCGCAGGACGCCCGCCACGATCGTCAGCGGATCGCCGACGAGGGGCAGCCAGCTCAACAGCAGTGACCATCGTCCATAGCGCTGGTACCATCGCGTCGCGCGCGTCAGTGCGGAGGGCTTCACCGGGAACCATTTGCTGTCGCGAAAGTGATCGACGCCCCGGCCAAGCCACCAATTGACGATCGAGCCGAGCACATTGCCTGCGCTTGCGGAGACGATGAGCAGAGCCGGAGCATAGCTTTCCGTCAGAAGCAGTCCCGCAAGGGCTGCTTCTGATTGCATCGGCAGGATTGTAGCCGCCACGAACGCGGTCAGAAAAAGACCGCCATAGACGGCGAGATCGCCAGGCATGCCGGGCGCTCAACTTGCTTTTGGCCATTGCGGGTGCCGATCATCGACAACGTAACCATGCGAATGCTCATAGCCTGCTTCCGACCATACCGCGTCGCCGATGTGCCGGTCGTCTTTGGGCAGATCGACATGCGTGTGCACAAGCACGTCCGGATCGTGTTTCGGCCACAGCCAGATCGCGGCAATCAGGGCGGCGGCGCCCATGACGCCAAGCAGAATGAATGTGAAGGGCAATCCCATTGCCGCCCCGACGCGGCCGGCAATCGGATAGGTGATCAGCCAGCAGGCATGAGACAGTGCGAATTGAGCGGCAAACAGAGCGGGCCGATCGACGGCATCGGCGGAACGCCTGATCAATCTGCCCGTTGGCGTCTGCGCCAGTGAATAGCCGAGCCCGAGCACGAACCAGAGCGGCAGCAGCAGATAGTAGCTGCTGGCGAGAGGCCCTATCAGCACCCCGGCGACCAGTATCGCGGCGCCCGAGAGCATCGCAACCCGGTCCGGTACGTTCTCAAGCAACCGCGGCAGGGCAAGAGCTGCAATCATCGATCCACCGCCAAAGGCTGCGAGCGCCAGCGCCGTGTCGGTTTGGGAGAGGCCAAATTGCGCCTGCACCAGGACCACCGTGTTGACGATCACCATGGCGCTGGCCGCCGCGACGGCAAGATTAAGGGCCAGCAGGCCGCGCAAACGCGGCGTCGCCAAATAGATGCGGATCCCGCGCGTCGTGCGTTCATAGATGCCGCGCGGCTCCGAGGGCTGCGGGCTGGGCAGAACCACAGAGACGACCAGAGCCGCTGACGCCAGGAACCCGACAACCGTGCCGGCGAACAGGCTATGGAAGCTTATGACTGAAAGCAGCGCTGCCGCGAGGATGGGGCTGACGACGCTTTCCAGGTCGTAGGCCAGTCGCGAGAGCGACAAGGCCCGTGTGTAGTCCTTCTCTTTGGGCAGCACGTCAGGGATCGAAGCCTGGAACGTCGGGGTGAAGCCTGCTGACGCCGACTGCAGGATGAAGATGAGAAGATATATCTGCCAGACTTCGGTGACGAAGGGCAGGAACACGGCGACCCCTGCCCTGATGAGGTCGAGCGAAACCAGCATGGTACGGCGTGGCAGGCGCTCGGCGAACGCGGCAGCAACGGGTGCCACGCCGACATAGGCGATCATCTTGATGGCGAGCGCCGTGCCGAGCACCGCGCCGGCATCGGCGCCGGCAAGGTCATAGGCCAGCAGCCCGAGCGCCACGGTGGCAAGGCCAGTGCCAATCAGGGCGATGACCTGGGCCAGGAAGAGATGACGGTAGGTGCGATTGGCCAAGACCTGAAGCATATTTTTGTTTTCTTGCAGTTCGAGACGGCTCGTCGAGCCAGAGACGGAGTACGAGCCGGCACACGGATCTCAGTGATGGTGGCCTTCGGGTTCGACCATCTTGAACGGCAGCACCTGTTCGCGATCCTTGGCCTTCAGGACCAGTCTTGCCTCGAATTCATGCGGCTCGGCAGGGGCCAACGTGCTCTCAAGGCGATGATGATTGTCGGCGACAGGATCGAGGTGCAACGTCTCCGGCCCCTCTGGCCGGTCGATGATCACCGTCGCCGTCAAATCGTCGGCGTGCCGGTCGATCGTCAGACGCATCCGCTCGCCGGCAGGCGTGTCGACGATCTCCAGTGTCCCCGCAGCCAGATCGCAGTCGACCTTGAACGGCTCCGGCGCATGATGACCATGAGCGTGAGAGGGTTCCGTGCCCTTTTCGGCAGATCCGGCCGGGCTTTCCAGACGCACATTCGCTTCCGCCAACGCCGGCAAGTGGGCGAACAGTTCCTCCTTGAGGGCTTCGGTGACGCCCAGCACATCCTTGGCCGTCGCCGCGTCGGCGACACTGATGGCGACGTCGGCATGCAGGCGGTGGCCGATCCAGCGCGCCTGCACGCTTTGGACACGTTCGATACCGGGCACGTGCTCGGCGGCATGATGGATTTCATCGACGATGCCGGGCTCCACACCGTCGAGCATGCGCGTCAGCACGGCTTTCGACGACTGCCAGACGATCGCGAAGATCGCCAGCGTGATCAGGAGCCCGATGATCGGATCGGCAAGCGGGAATCCAAGCCATACGCCGAGAGCGCCCAGGACAACCGCCAGACTGGTAAAGCCGTCGGTGCGCGCATGATAACCGTCGGCGATCAGCGCGGCACTGTTGATCTCGCGGCCGACCCGGATACGGAACACGGCGACGGCTTCGTTCCCAATGAAACCGATGATGCCGGCTATGGCGACCCAGCCGAGAAATGCGATCGGCTGCGGATTGATCAACCGGTCGATCGCCTCGTAGCCGGCAACGATGGCGCTGAACAGGATGATGAGGACAATCAGAATTCCGGCCAGATCCTCGACGCGGCCCAGCCCGTAGGTGAACGCCTTGCTCGGTTGGCGACGGGCCAGCATGAAGGCGACCCACAATGGGATGGCGGTGACCGCGTCGCCGACATTGTGGATCGTGTCGGCCAGCAGTGCCACGCTGCCGGAGAGGAACACGACCACGAGCTGAAGCGCCGCCGTGATGGCCAGAACGACGAATGACCATTTGATCGCCCAGATGCCGCGCGTGGTCGTGGCGATCGTCGGGTCGATGACGCCATGGGTGTGACCATGGCCGCCCTCGCCGTGATCATGTCCGTGGCCGCCCATGCCATGCGTCATCGGGCCGAATCCGAACCAATCGCGAACTTTGTCCATTATGGCGCTTCTCACAGGTACTTGGTGATATCTTTGAACTCGTCGATCGAGCGGCGCTGCTCGAGCGCCAGCGGTCCGACGACGTCCTCAAGGCAGTGGTTGAGGTGGTCTTGGATCAGCGTCTTCTTCGCCTGGGCGATGGCCTTCTCCACGGCATGAAGTTGCTGGGCGATGTCGAGGCACGGTCGGCCGGCCTCGATCATCTCGACGATCCCGCGCAGATGGCCGTCGGCGCGCTTCAGCCGCTTGATGATGGCAGGATGGGTTTCGTGGACGTGGGGACGCTCATTCATGCCTTGATGCTATCCCCCCAGAGAGGATATTCCAAGCCTCAAAGTGGCCTCGATTCTGGTGCACGCAACCATTCGTTAGGATTTTAGAGAATAATCGTTAAGCATGCCGAATTGGACCCATAGCGCAGCCTTTCGCCTCGTCATCGCTTTCGCGATGGCGCTCGGCATGCTGCTGTCGCCTATGGGCGGTTCGGTCTCGCACGATCCCATCGCGCTCGCTGCCGCCGAGGCCGACCGTCACGCCGAACTGGCGGGACAGATCGAAGCCCACGGGCACGTCCACGATGACGGTGCAACCGAGGAGCAGGGATCCGGCCATTCTCACGGCCACAATCCCGCCGACCACTCGCACGAGACGGCGAGCACGCTTCCGGACTTTTCGCCGACCGTCCCTGCGGCCGGGCGGACCTGGGTGATTTATCCGCCGTCCTTGTCCGATCCGGAAGCAAGTTCCCGGCTCGATCGCCCTCCGAGACCGATCCTCACCGCATGATCGCGGCCGCATGCGCGGCCACCCTCAACGACGAAGATTGGAATTCTCATGCAAGGATCCTGCTATCAGGGCCTGCCGTGCTCGCCTTGCGCGCGCTGGCGACCCGCCCTACCTGTGTTGCTCGCTCTCCTGACCCTCCCATTGTTTGGGGGGGCTGCCCTCGCCCATGCCGTTGCCGAAGGCGACAAGGGCTATATCCAGGAGATCACGGGCATCAATCTGCTGCCCTTCATCTATCTCGGCGCCAAGCACATGGTGACGGGATACGACCACATCCTGTTTCTGTTCGGCGTGATCTTCTTCCTCTACCGGATGAAGCACATTGGCATCTATGTGAGCCTGTTCGCGCTCGGCCATTCCACGACCATGCTGCTTGGCGTCTATTTCAACGTTGGCATCAACAGCTACATCATCGACGCGATCATCGGCCTGTCGGTCGTCTACAAGGCGCTCGACAATATGGGCGGTTTCCAGAGGTGGCTCGGTTTCCAGCCGAACACCAAGATCGCGACCCTGATCTTCGGCTTTTTCCACGGCTTTGGCCTGTCGACGAAGATCATCGAATACAACATCTCGCCCGACGGGCTAGTGCCCAATCTTCTTGCCTTCAACGTCGGCGTTGAGATTGGCCAGCTTCTGGCACTCGCTGCCATCCTCATTGTCATGGGCTACTGGCGCCGGACCGATAGTTTCTGGCGCCACGCATACACCGCCAACACCATCATGATGACCGCCGGGTTTGTGCTGATCGGCTATCAGCTCACCGGCTGGATCGTCTCCTGAACCTCCAAGTAAAGATCCACAAAAAAGGAATTCTCCTATGTATAATACCGACATCCCGACCCGCGCCGAGCTGCCGACATCCATGCAGCTCCTTCGGTCTACCGTCATCGCAATTCTCGCGGCAGCTGCCATCCTTGTGACCATCGTGCTGCCGGCCGAATACGCCATCGATCCCACCGGCGTTGGGCGAGCGCTCGAGCTCACCGAGATGGGCGAGATCAAGACACAACTCGCCGAAGAGGCCGAGCAGGACCGCCTTCGCGAACTGCAAAACGGCACTCCGACCGCAGTGCCAGCCCCAGATCAGCAGTCGAGTCTTCTTAAGCGCGTCTTCGCTGAACTGGTGATTGGTTCCGCCTCTGCCCAGGAACTCCGGACGGACGAAATGTCGGTCACCCTGAAGCCCGGCGAAGGAGCTGAGATCAAGCTCGTCATGGCCAAGGGCGCACAGGCAAAATACTCTTGGACGGCCAATGGCGCGGCGGTGAACTTCGACACCCATGGTGACGGCGGCGGCGAAAACATTTCATACGAGAAGGGACGCGGGGCTGCAGAGGACGAGGGCGTACTTGAGGCAGCGTTTGACGGCAATCACGGTTGGTTCTGGCGTAACCGCACCGATGCCGACGTCACCGTGACGCTGAAGACGAACGGTGCCTACACCGACATCAAACGGATGATGTGAACGATACGTCAATCTTATCCGGCGCCGTTTGGCGCCGGAGTGGCGCGCTGTTCATTGCCACGACCTCACTGTTTGGCGCACCACCGTCCCGTGAGCATTCGTGTCGGGTGGGCGGCGGCGTGGTGAATTGGTGCGCCGCTAGGCTGTCTCAACGTGATCATGCCGCATTGGCTGTTGGCGGAATCAGAGCCGAACGTTTGCCGCGATGGAGATCCTTGGCAAACACGCAAGCCGAACTGTGCCCAGGAGATAGCTTCAAGGCCGGTGGCATCTGTTGTTTGCATTCTTCGACCACCAAGGGGCAGCGAGTCCGGAACCTGCAGCCGGATGGTGGATTCGTAGGGCTCGGCACCTCCCCGATCATGACCGGAACCCTGCGCTGCTTTTCAGCGATCGGATCCACCTCCGGTGTCGAGGCCAGCAACATCTGCGAATAGGGATGGCCAGGGTGATCGTAGAGTTCCTTCGATGGCCCGTGCTCCACGATCTTGCCGAGGTACATCACGTAGACGCGCGATGCAGCCTGCCTGACCAACGCAAGGTCGTGGGCAATGAACAGGCACGCCACCCCCAAATCTTTCTGCAGGTGCAGGAAAAGGTTCATCACCTGGGCTCGGATGGACAGATCCAGTGCGCTAACTGGTTCATCGCAGATCAGCACTCTTGGATTCACGGCAAGGGATCGGGCAATCGCAACGCGCTGGCGCTGCCCTCCGGACAGTTCCCGCGTGTGCCGATCCTTCAAAGCGTCCGCCAGTCCGACCTGATCCAGGAGCGCCTTGGTACGATGGTTGCGGTCGGATTGTGATTTCAACCCGCTGATCAGCAACGCTTCATCGATCGTCTCACCGACCGTCTGTCTGTCGTTCAGGGACGAATATGGATCCTGAAACACGTATTGAAGCGCCCTGCGGCTTTCGCGCAGTGCTGCACCGGAGAGTGTGGTGAGGTCCACTCCATCAAGCAGGACTCGTCCCGCACTTGCCTTTTCGAGACCCACAATGGTGCGGCCGAGCGTCGACTTTCCGCAACCGGACTCGCCTACCAGACCGACGATCTCGCCCGGATAGAGCTCGATCGAGACGTCGTCGACGGCATGGATGAACTTGCCTCGCTGAACGCTTTTGAAGCGCGTCTGCAGATTATCGACTTTCAGAACAGGACCGTGCGTCATGCTGCTGCCTTCCTTTGGTTGACAACCGCGCAGGCCACGACAACAGCGCTGTCGGCCGACCGCGCAAGTGGAGGGCGGCTTGCGGTGCATGCGGGAATTGCGAGCTCGCAGCGCGGGGCAAAGGCACAGCCTTTGAATGGCGCGCCCAGCGTTGGCGGTATCCCGGGAAGACCGCGAAACTCCGAACCGATCGGGTCTTCCCGCCGCGGGATCGCGTTGATCAGCCCTCTCGTGTACGGATGGCGTGGGGTCACGAGGACCTTGTCCACGGGACCTCGTTCGGCGGCCCGAGCCGCATACATGACAACGATGTTGTCGGCCGCTCCGGCGACTACCCCCATATCGTGAGTAATCAGCACCATGGCCATGTTGAGCCGCCGCTGCAGGTCCTTGAGCAGGCGCAGGATTTGAGCCTGGACCGTCACATCGAGAGCGGTCGTAGGCTCGTCCGCGATCAGAAGTTTCGGCTCGCCGGCCAGCGCAATGGCAATTACGATGCGTTGCCTGAGACCACCCGACAGTTCGTGGGGGAATTGACGAAGTCGCGCTGCTGGATCCGAGATGCCGACCAGCTTGATGAGTTCCAACGCCCGCTCCTCCGAGGCGCGCGGGGTCATCTTGAGATGGAGTTCCGCCATCTCGGCGATCTGCCTTCCAACACGGCGGACGGGGTTCAGCGCGCTCATCGGATCCTGGAAAATGAATCCGATCGACTTGCCTCGCATCTTACGGATCTCGGATTCCGGCAAGCCGATCAATTCGCGCCCGTCGAAGCGCACCGATCCCGACAAGTTCGTCGTCACGCCGGTCGGCATTAGCCCGAGCGGCGCGAAGTTCATTACAGTCTTGCCGCTGCCGCTTTCGCCGACGATGGCAAGGCATTCTCCCTGCCGGACGGTGTAGCTGACGCCATCGACGGGGCGTACCGCGGCCTTCGCGGTCAGGAGATCGACCGTCAGATTGCTGACGTTCAAAAGGGGTTCGTCATGCATCCGAATTCTCCTTGGCCCAGCCGGCGACCTCAATTCTGCGCAAGGCAAGCGTCCGCCTCGAAAGCGGCTTGGGAATGCGATTAAGTGCTATGGATTCGCCGAGGATGTTGAAGCCGATCACCGCAGCGGTCAGGGCCAGGCCGGGCAGGATAACCTGTCGCGGATCCGACTCGAGATACGGCAAAGCATCAACAAGCATCTGTCCCCATTCCGGCGTGGGCGGCTGAATGCCCAGACCAAGGAAGCTGAGTGTTGCGACAGCCAAAGCGGCTGTCCCGGCATCCGCCGTCGCATAGACCATGACCGCGCCGATGGTGCCGGGGAGCAAATGGCCGAAGTAAATGCGCCATGGGCTGGCGCCCAGCACACGCAGGGCTTCGATATGCGGCTTGCTCATGATGCTGACCGCCACGGCCCGGCTGATACGACCGCTCATCGGCCACCATGCCAATGACAGAGCCAGTACCATGGTCCAGTAGCCCGGCCCGACGATCCCGATCACGGCAAGGGCAGTGATCAGGCTTGGGATGGACAGTCCGACGTCGACGATGCGCATCAGCAGGTCGTCTACCCAACCGCGGTGGTAGCCAGCGATGGTCCCCATGGCGACACCGACCGTCATTGCAATGATGAGGACCGAGCCAACGCTGACCAACGACGTATTCGCCGCAATGATCAGGCGGCTGAGCGTATCGCGCCCGAGATGGTCGGTGCCGAGCCAATGTGCGGCAGTTGGTCCCAGGCCGGTCTCCAGTAAGTTCTGTGCGCTGGGATCTTGTGGAGCGAGCCATGGCGCGAAGCTGCCCAGGGCGAGGAAGAGGCCGATCACGATCAAGGCCACGCGGGGCAACTTGTTCA
Organism: Mesorhizobium sp. M0518; assembly: GCF_040321125.1. Lineage (NCBI taxonomy): Bacteria > Pseudomonadati > Pseudomonadota > Alphaproteobacteria > Hyphomicrobiales > Phyllobacteriaceae > Mesorhizobium > Mesorhizobium sp. M0518. Next base: position 24,315 of record NZ_JAMYQY010000002.1, on the reverse strand, counting down.
ACCGGGCGAATGCAGGCTTTAATCTATTCATGGTCAGCTCCATTGGCGCCGGACACGTGGATCGGTCATCAGAACTGCGAGATCGACGATCAGATTCACCACGATGAAGAAGGCGAGGAAGATCAACAGGCAGGCCTGCACGACCATGAAGTCCCGGAACTTCACGCCTTGGAGAAAGTAGTCGCCCACGCCCTGCCAGGCGAACAGCGGTTCAACGATGATAGCAGTTGCGGTCATCAGGCCGACCTGGGTTCCCAGTGCGTTGATGAACACAGGTATGATGTTTGGCAGCGCGTCCCGGAACAGGATGGCGGTCCGTCCCAGACCTTTGCTTTTGGCCGTCAACACGAAGGGGCTGGCCATGGCCTCTTCCAGTCCCACACGAACGACACGGCTGAGCACGGCGGCGGGCAGCACCGCGACAGTGACCCATGGCAGCACCCAACTTTCCGGACCGCCGAAGCCGAAGGATGGAAAGAGCTGAAAGGTGACAGAGAAACCATAGATCATCAGCGCCCCGACGAAGAATGTCGGTGTCGATGCGCCGAGAAGAGCCAAACCGCGCGAAACGCGGTCCGGCAGTCTGTAGGGCCAGAAGGCACCCAGGAATCCGAGAGCCAGGCCGAGCAGGGTCGCAACCACGGCGCTGCCAACGATCAGGGTACCGGTGACCAACATGCGCTTTGGCAAGTCCGCACTGACTTCCTGGCCCGTTCTGTAGGAGATGCCAAAATCTCCTCGGACTGCATCGCCGAGCCAACCCGCGTAGCGCATCAGCAGGGGCTTATGCAGTCCGATCTCTTCGGCAACCTTTTCGACGTAACCCGGGGTTGCAACTGCTCCTCTGAGTTCAGCGATGAGAACAGCGACATTTCCCGGAGCCGAAACAACCAGGGTAAAGCAAACCAGAGACGCCATGAACAGCAGTACGAGGGAGTGCCTCAGCCTCTTGCTGATGAAGTGGATCAACGCGCCCTCCCTCTACTCGGCCAGCACGATATTTTCGTATGGCATATCGTATTCGGTGACCGGGCTGGTGAAGCCCTGGACCCGCTTGGAGTGCGCCCAGATGCTGGGAACGTAAACCAACGGCGCTATCGCGTCGTTGTCACGCAGCCAGTCGTAAACCTTTTGGATCGATGGCGCGATCTGATCCCCGGTTGCCGCTGTCGCAGCGTTGATCAGCGGGTCCAGGTTGGCCGGATCGGTGAACAGCTTGCCCTCGACATCGTTTTTGAAGGTCGAGAGGCACAAGGCCACCACCGTGCCGAACGGATCGTAAGGAGCCCCGTAGGTCAGGAAGAAGCCGAGATCGTATTTCCGTTCGAGCATGTCGGTGTGCTTAGAAGCGTGGTCGACAGAGCGGACGATCAAATTGATGCCGATTTCCTTCATCTCGGATTGTATGACTTCGGCCACGACGCGAGAGCCGGGAACGGCGTCGGGACTGACGACAATCTCAAGCGTCAGTGGCGTGCCGTCCTTGGAACGCACGGGACCACCCGTCCAACCCGCCTTCTCCAGGAGCGCTGATGCGGCCGCAACGTCGCGAACTGGGGCATCATGCTGGGTGCCAGCAAATGGCAATGCATCGGAGAACAGGTTGCCCGCCGGTCGGGCAAAGCCTTGGTAGAGCGCCTGGGAAATCGCCGCGCGATCGATCCCTATGCTGACGGCCTTGCGCACTTGCGGATCCTTGAGCGCTTCGGTGCGATCGGGATTGAAAGCCATCACCAGTGTGACGTTGCCGGGATCGATGACCACGTTGAGCCCTGCGGCCTCGAGCTGCTTTGCCTCAACGGGGGTAAGCGGCGCGATCCAAAACCCGCCGACGAGATCGATCTCGCCAGCGCGCAGGGCGGCAACCCGCGCGCGCGGATCAGGGATGACCTTGGCTTCGAGACGCTGATAAGTCGGCTTGTCGCCCCAGTAGCCGTCGTAGCGCTCGAAAACACTTTGTGTATCGTCAGCGCTAAGTTGACGCCAAGGACCGGTGCCGACGGGTTCGACAAATTTGCCATTCGCATCGACCGATTTGGGGCTAAGGAACCTCGGCGGCCGTGTGTAGGAAAGCTCCTGCATGAGCGCCAGCGGCGGTTCTTTGAAATGAACGGCTATCTGGTGCTCATCGATCACTTCCAACGATTGAAAATACTTGGAGCAGTTCATCCAGCTGAACTGATCGAGTCCTAGCCAACGCTCCAGATTCCACTTGCAGCTAGCTGCATCGAACACTGCGCCGTCCTGGAACGTTACCCCCTGGCGCAACGTAAGATGCAACGTCTTGCCCCCCTCTTCGATCTTCCAGTCGGTCGCAAGGCAAGGCTCGATCTGGCCGCCCTTGCCGTACCGCACCAGCGGCTCGAACATCAGGTCCTGAATGGCCCAGATCGCGTAGTGGCTCTGCGGATCAAGATTGCCCGCGGGTTTGGCGATCGCCACTCGCAATGTGCCCGCCGCCCCCTCGGCAAAGGCAAATTTGGTGAAGGTAGCATCGGTTATTGCGAGTCCTAACGCCCCTGATCCGATCTGCAGAAATGTACGCCTGTTGAATGACATGATTGCTCCTCTCGTTGCTTATTGTTCCCTGGGGCCTAGGTTGCCTCGAAAGGCACTGGGGCCTTTTTTGTATAGACATATCACATTATTGTATACAATTTAATTTAGACATCGTATCCCTTCTAATAAGTTTTTGTGCTCATTTGCGCAGGTGAGGTCTGCACCGCAACCCCGCCTCGCGCGACGACCTTGCCGCGCTTGACGACCAACGCGCGCGGCCGGTGGGACACGACGGCATCGGCGAGTGTCTCGCCTTCCACCAAAACCATGTCCCCCCAGCAGCCGGGCATCAGGCCGTACCTTTCCAGCGCAAGAACTCCGGCACCGCCGCGCGTGCAGACGTCGAGGGCCCATTCGAGTTCATCGTCGCGGCGAAAATTGTTGCGCAAGCCGACAAACATCGCGCGTTCCAGCATGTCACCACTGCCGTAAGGTCCCCAGATGTCACGGATGCCGTCATTTCCGGCGCCGACGACCACTCCAGCAGATCGCAATTTGGCGACCGGAGGCGACGGCTGCGATGCCGGCCCGGTGGTAAGAATATGGATCGAAAGCTCCGCCAACTCGTCGATTAGTCGGCCGACATAATCGGCATCGTGCATGCCGAGACAGAAGGCATGGCTGACTGCCACCCTTCCCTGCATGCCGAGTGCACGGGTGCGTTCGATGATGAGTTCGAGCGAAAAGGCGCCAAGCTCTCCCGCTTCGTGCAAATGTATATCTATGGGCCGGCCAAAGCGTTGAGCGAGGTCGAAAATTGCATCGAGGTGCCCTTTGGGATCGCGATCAACCCCAGCAGGGTCCAGCCCGCCGACCACCTCGGCGCCCATTTCCAACGCCCGTCGCATAAGTTCGACAGTGCCAGGCCGGATCATCATACCGCCTTGAGGAAAGGCGACGATCTCAATATCGACGAGGTCTCGTAGCTCGTCACGAGTGCGCATGACGCCCTCTACACCGGCAAGGCCGTGCACGGTGTCGATATCGACGTGGCTACGGATATGGGTGGTGCCTTGCGCCACTGAGGCAAGCGCCTGTCGACGCGACTGGCGGACCGGATCGATACCCAAGCGGATCTTGGCTTCACGCTCGGTCTCGATCTTGTCTATCAAGCGAGGGCCGACTTCATTGCGATACCACGCCATTCCGATCATCGATTTGTCGAGGTGGGTGTGCGCTTCGACCAAGCCCGGAACGACGATGCGACCTCCGCCGTCCTCCACCAGCCCGCCCAAAGGTGAAAGCTCCGGCTCGACGCGGGTAATGCGGCCATTCTCAATAAGAATATCCACATTGGCGCCAGCCATCGGGCGCACATTTCTAATCAACAAATTGGTTGTCATGCGGTGCGCTCCTCCCAGAGGCAGCCTATCGTCTGCGGCACGGCGACGGCCGCGCCTGCAGGTCCGTGTACGTAACTACCGCATAATTGTATACCTATTTCAAGATAAATCGTATCCCATATTGACAAAAATATATCTTGATCGATAAGTTGCGGGAGCTTAGGGGGATGCGATGACCAAATCGAGTCGAGCCGAAAACGTCTACTTGTCGCTGCGTCGCGCCATCATTGAGCAGGCGCTTCGCCCCGGTATGAAATTGCCCGAAGACGCCATCGGCGAGCAGTTCGGCGTTAGCCGGACCAGCGTACGAAACGCGCTTGTCCGACTGAGTGCCGAAGGCCTGGTGGAGGTGAGGAATAATCGCGGAGCCTGCGTCGCCGAACCGACGCTCGAGGAAGCGTTAGATATATTTTCCCTACGACGCTGCCTGGAGCGCGAGGTAGTGGACCGGCTTTCGCGAAAGATCACACCCGCTCAATTTGCGGCACTTGAGGGCCACGTCAAACTTGAAAGGGACGCAGTAAACACGAGCGGACCATTATCGATACGGCTGGCGGGCGAATTCCACATTCTGCTGGCCGAACTCACGGGATCGAAGCCGCTGACCCGTTATGTCAGCGAGATTGTATCGCGCTGTTCGCTGATCCTAGCCTTGTACAGCCGTCCGCACTCCGATCAGTGCGGCGTCGACGAACACGTCGAAATCATTCAGGCGCTGCGCCAACACAATCCCGAGCGCGCCATGCATGCGATGGAACACCATCTCGAGGCACTCGAGGCTCGGGCGCAAATCAGCGATCAAACTGAGCCCGACGTTCGCTCCATCCTGAGTACATACGCTCAGGCAGGGTGACCAACTCTCAAGCAGCTTGGCAAAATTCAGGAGGATATAATGCTCAACCCCCAGCCCGAGCCGGTGGGGCAGCGGAGCCGCGTGAGCATCGACTTCGCCCGCATCTCGGCACGCGAACGCTACAAGCTGCTGATCGGGGCAGTGGTGCCTCGGCCAATCGCTCTGGTGACCACACGACACCCCGACGGGACTGTCAATGCTGCGCCCTACAGCTTCTTCAATTGCCTCTCGGCCGATCCTCCAATCCTAGCCCTGGGTGTGGAGAACCATAATGACATGTCCTTCAAAGATACGACGCTCAACATCCGACTGACTGAGGAATTCACAGTCAACATCGTGGACCATGCGCTGGTTGACGCCATGAACGTCTGTGCCGTCCCATTTCCTTCCCACATTGACGAACTGGCCGAGGCCGGACTGACGCCTGTGCCCGGTGAGACGGTCCAATGCCCCTACATTTTCGAAGCGCCTATAGCCTTCGAATGCCGCCGACATTTGACGCTTGGCCTGGGTAAGTCGCGCGAGATTGTCCTTGGTCAAGTTATGCGGATGCACATTCGTGAGGATCTTGTTGACCAGGAGCGTTTCTATATCGATCAACTCGCGCTAGACGCCGTCGGCAGAATGGGTGGACACGGTTATTCGACCACCCGCCACCAGTTTGACCTGCCAACGATGTCGCATGAGCAATGGTTGGCAATGAGGCCTATGCCACCCAACACCGATGGATAGCGCCCTGATCGCGCAACGCGCTCGTCGCTTCAATCATCCTTCCTGATCGTGCAGAGACGCTGCCTGCGGCCAAGGACCCTGCCGATGCCGGGCTGGGAGAATATTCACTGCAGCTGGGCTACAGCGCACTGGAAGCTGTTATAACCCTTTGCGGCAAAGGGTTTCAAGATCCGCCTTTGTCATTTCCTCGATGCCGAGCGCAGGAAGAATATCATTATCTCCCTTGAGATCCCGGCCATAAGCCGCCGACAAGATGGAAATTCCGGATTCATGGAGTGTCGCCGGATTTCCGCTGATCTTCCCCAGAACGGCAGTCGGTAGCAGGCCGAACGGAACATCCTCGAGAATATAGCGGCTCTGGATGGTTGTCGGGCCAAACCCGCCGCGGCCTAGACGATCCATCTCCTGGTTCATGTCCGAAACAGTGCTCATGGGCACATGAAACGACAATGAAAAATGTTCCTGGACCGTACGAACCGCGATACCGAAATGGGCAGCGATGGCCAACCGTTCGGCATCCAGAGCCTCGATCAAGCGACCAACGGCAGGAGTGACATTTCCCCCTTGGCTCCACTGCTCGGCCTTTTCCATGCGTGTGAGATTGAGAAGGGCAATTCCCAGATGGTTCTGCGGATTGAGGTTGCTGAGCGCAATCGCCAGCAGACCATCCCGCTTGACGAAACGATTGCCGAACAAGGCCGTGCAAAGCTCGTACCCTTGGTCGAGCGCATCGAAAGGCAGCGTCGCAACATCAAGCTTCTGGCGAATGGAAGTGACATTGACTTCGGTTGATCCGAGCTGGCGGCCAGTCAGTAGCGTTGTGCCCCAAACGACGATCGGCAACCTGACCTTGCGCTCGGCCAACCGCTTCCAGAGATACAGAGCCCCGAACGAACTATGCGAACTGATGATGACCGGAATTCCATCTGCCAGATGAGGGACGGCGGCGTCCATCACCATCTTGTGGCCGTAAGCCGGAAGCGCGATCACCACCACGTCCGCGTGCTCGATAGCATCTCTGCAATCCTTGGCAATGCGCACCGGCACCGTCGCCTCGATATCCCCCGTCGCCTTCAACAATTCGCCAGTAGCCAACGTTCTGGTGCGGTGTCCCGACGGTGACCAAAGTGTTGGCGAGTGTCCCGATTGTGCCAAATAGGCCGCAAGGCCATAGGCAATTGCTCCGGCGCCTAGAATACTCACGCGCATAACATTCCTCCTGTTGCAGGCTTTATGGTTCGAGAATCCTTGTAGTCCCGGCCTACAAGTTTTTTCATCACGAGGTTTCGAATTGGAGTCACCTCGGTTGCCCCCAGCCGTTTCGATCAAGGGCTCCGGCTCTGAGCCGGCAAGCGCCGCTGAGAACATTAGTTTCCGCTTGACATATATCAAAAATGAATGAGACGATGTCAATCATACGTATTTCACATGTAGGGAGAATATGGAAACTCGGGACCTTCAGACCTTCCTTGCGGTGGCTGCCAGCGGCAGCATTACCAAGGCGGCTGACATGCTCGGGCGTTCCCAACCTGCGGTGACACGCACCATTCAGGATCTTGAGGGCGAACTTGGCTTCGAATTGCTGCACCGGGTCGGTCGACGGGTGCAGCTATCTGAAGAGGGTGTCGCATTTGAAGAAGAAGCGCGGCGACTGCTGATGTCCTTCACCGAACTCGCGGCGCGGGCCAAGATGATCGCCGCCGGCCGGGGTCGGATCCTGCAGATTGTCACAACCTCCGCGATCGGCACTGGCCTGATCCCGACGGCCATGGCCGAGCTCAAGGGTATCGAGCTTCCGCACGAGACACATCTCGGACAGTTTCTTCCCTCCATCGTGGCCCAGGAAGTGCGCAGCGGTCGTGCCGAGATCGGCTTTTCAAGCCTGCCGCTCGATACACCCGGCCTGGATGTCCTGCGGCTCTATTCGGCGCCCGATGTTGCTGCTGTGCGGGAGGACGATCCGCTGGCAGAACTCGACGTCATACCGCTTTCGGCCTTTGCCGGCCGTCGCGTCGCTACCTTGCTCAACCCGCTGCGTTTCCAACTGCACGTCTCCAAGGCATTGGCCGCCAGGGGTATCGACACCGGGCCAGTGATCCGGACGAATACTGCCTATGGCGCGTTGCAGCTTGTGCGCCGGACCGGCGTTGCCGCTGTCATTGATCCCCTCACCGCCTATGGCGTGGCCTTGCCAGGGGTCGCCATCCGCCCGATTGACGCGACCGTTCTCTTTTATTGGGGGGTTGTGGCTGCCGAAAAACGTCCCCTTCGTCCAGTCGCACAGGCGTTGATGGAGGCGGTCGAAGCGGTGGCTGAACGATCGATAGTCGGCTTCAAGAAACTCGATCCGGCCTTGGCCGGCCAACTGGTGACCGATCCTGCATCCGCCACAAATCACGGAACGGGGATATGAAGCATTCCCCCACCGCGCCAATTTTGACAAGTCTTGCCGCGCTCGAGGCACAGCTGGCGCAGGATCTCGACTTCCTCGAACTGCCTGCCAGGCCATGGGTCCCGGCACGTTCGCACGATGGTGTCCCTGTCCGTGACGTCGTGGTGATCGGCGCCGGCATGTGTGGACTTGCTGCCACGGCAAAGCTGGTGCTGACGGGGATAACCAATGTCGTCGCCTATGACGCGGCTCCGGCAGGGCTCGAAGGGCCGTGGGTAACGTTTGCCCGCATGCAAACGCTCCGGTCGCCGAAAACCCTGCACGGTCCGTCGCTCGGCCTGCCGCAATTGACGTTCCGCGCCTGGTTCACGGCGCAATGGGGCGTTGAGGCCTGGCGGTCGCTGGACAAAATCCCCAAGGGCCAGTGGATGGATTACCTGGTCTGGTACCGCAAGGTCCTGGCTCTGCCATTGCGCAACAGCGTGCGCATGACCGCCGTCGAACCCGTTGGTGATCTGATTGCGATCGATATCGAAGGCGCGGAATCCGGCCGGGTTCTCACCCGTCGTCTGGTTCTGGCCACCGGTCGCTCCGGTCTGGGCGGTATTGCCGTACCCGATTTCCTCAACGGGATCGATCGCGCCTATTGGGCCCATTCTGCCGACGACATCGATTTCGATGCGCTGAAAGGCAAGCGTGTGGCAGTTATCGGCGCCGGTGCCTCTTCCATGGACAATGCTGCGACCGCACTCGAGGCGGGCGCCGGTTCTGTCGACATGTTGATCCGGCGCAAGGAGATGCCGCGCATCAACAAGCTGACCGGCATCGGCAGCCCGGGTGTCGTACTCGGCATGCATGAATTGCCCGATGCCTGGAAGTGGAAGTTCTTCGACTACACCGCCTCCACCCAGACGCCGCCGCCGCGTTCATCCACGCTTCGCGTGTCTCGCCACGCGAATGCCCGGTTCTTTCTCGACTGCGGCATCGTTGCGGTAAGGGAAGATCCGGAGGGCCTGCTGATCGAAACCACACAAGGGCTGATGCGCTACGACTTCCTGATCGCGGCAACCGGTTTTTCAAATGACTTCAACGGCCGCCCGGAATTCGCGGCGATCGCCCCACATATCCGCACCTGGTCGGATGGCCGATATAGGCCGGATATGGGGCCGGGTCGTGCAGGCATGTCGGACGCGCCGGATCTCGGTCCTGCCTTCGAGTTTCGCGAACGCGTCCCCGGCTCCTGCCCGATGCTTGCACATATCCACTGCTTCAACGACGCCGCCATGCTAACGCACGGCAAGGTCTCCGGCGACATCCCGGCCGTCAGCGCCGGTGCCGACCGTCTTGTGCGCGGCATTGCCGCATCGCTGTTTGCCGAGGATGTCGAAACCCACTTCGCCAATCTGATCGCCTACGACACGCCCGAACTTCTGGGCGACGAGTGGGTCGATTCAACACCCTTGTTGCACAAGGAGGCCGCGCTGTGATTGACGCAATGGACAAGGCAGCGGGTCTTTCACCGGACGATGCCCTTTTCGCTGCACGGCGGTTTCGGCCCGAATTCGTGCGAGGGGCCGAGGAATGTCGCCTCTCGGTGCTGCACCCGGCAAACGATCAGGGGCTGGCGCCGAATTTGCGTGTTGCTCTTGCCCGTCGCATGGCCGCCCTGAATGCCGATCCGGTCCTGGTGGCCGAATATGATGTTCAGCTGGATCAGCTTGATCCTACAGAGCAGCTTCTGGCTGTAGCCCAGGGCGAGACGGCTCTGGAAGAACCATTGGCGACTATCGCCCGGCACGCCGACCTGGTCACGGTGACGCCAAAAAAGGCCGAGGCGAGCGACATCGCCCTGCTCGCCCAGGCCGGATTGAGCAATCCTCAGATCGTCGCGCTCTCCGAACTGATTGCCTTCGTCAACTTCCAGACGCGGGTAGCGACCGGCTTGCGATTGATGAGGTCGGCATGATTTCCTCGGTGCGCCTGAAGCCGCTGAACTGGCAGCCATACATCGCGCCGGTCAAGCTATCCGAAGCCACGCCGGAACAGCTTGAAGCGATGAAGGTTACGCCTTCGGCCAAGAAAGTTTCGGAATATGTGCGCACCCTTGCGCATGACCCAGAGAGCTATCTTGCCCGCACGGTTCTGTTCAACGCAATCATGTATGTCGAAGGCGGGCTCGCCCGTCCCGACCGCGAACTTGGCGCATTGGGGGCCTCGATCGTCAATGGCTGCAAATTCTGTGCCGTTGTCCACGCCCGCCGGCATGCGGAGTTGACCAAGAGCGACCAAGTGGTCACCGCACTTTATCTCGACAAACCTGAAGCGCTCGGCCAACGCGATGCGGCAATCTACAGCTTTGCCCGCCGCCTGTCGGCGGCGCCGTCGGAAGCGACGGCAGACGACATCGCCGCGCTTCGATCAGTTGGCATGGATGACCGCGAGATCATCGATCTGATCCACGCCATATCGATCTTCGGCTGGGCAAACCGGCTGATGCACGTTCTCGGCCATGCGGAGAGCGGGTGATGATGTCGCATGCGGTCAAGGCACTCCGTCCCACACTGTGAAGGGCACCAACCAGAATGCTTGAACTCAAAGATATAAAGCTGTCCTACGGAAGCACGCAGGTTCTGAACGGCGTCAATCTCTCGGTAAAGCGGGGTGACGTGGTGTCGATCATCGGCCCCAGCGGCACCGGCAAGACCACGTTGCTGAAATGCATCAACTACCTTGCCAAGCCGTCCTCAGGAACCATCGCGTTCGATCAGATTCGGATGGATTACCAGCGTGCCGACAAGACCGCTGTCCAGGCGATCCGGTTGCGAACGGCGATGGTCTTTCAGCAATTCAACGTCTTCAAGAACATGACGGTCCTGCAGAACCTGATGGATCCCCTGGTGATCGTGCAGCGCAAGTCCGCAGATGAGGCGCGGGAGATCGCCTTGCGGGAGCTCGAGCGGGTCGGCCTCACCCCGAAGCGAGATAGCTATCCCTCCCAACTGTCGGGCGGCCAGCTCCAGCGCACCGGCATCGCGCGCGCCCTGGCGGTTCGCCCCGACGTGATACTCTTCGATGAGCCTACGTCATCGCTGGATCCCGAGCTCGTCGGTGAAGTTCTAAAGGTGATCAAGGATGTCACCTCGTCAGGGATCACTTCGCTGCTTGTGACCCACGAGATGCAATTCGCAAAGAACATCTCCAACCGGATTGTCTTCATGGATCGTGGCGTGGTTGCCGCCGATGGCAGCCCGGCTGAAATCTTCGATGCACCTTCCAGCCCGCGACTTGCCCAATTCCTGCAGTCGGAACTCGCTTTTCAATAGCTCAACAAGAAGGGAACCTAAGAAATGTCTGCAATCACATCCAGTTTTTCTCGCCGCTATGCCCTGGCCATCGCTGGCGGCATCGCAATTGCCCTTGCAACAGCGGGGATCAGCCATGGCCAGACCGTTCGGACGATCAAGATCGCCACCTCTGCCGAATCCAAGCCGCTGGCATGGGGCGCGATCGGCGTCGAGCCGCAAGGCTATGAGCCCGATCTTCTGAAGGCGATCAACGCAAAGCTGCCGCAGTATAAGTTCGAAATGGAAGGCGTCTCCGACATTGCCCAGGAAACCGGCCTCGCCACGGGCAAGTACGACATCGCGGTCGGTGGCTACTACAAGTCGCCCGAACGCTCCAAGCAGTTCCTCATTCCGGAAAATCCCATGGGCGCCAGCCTGATGAAGATTTACAGCAAGAAAGACAGCGGCATTAAGGAAATGAAAGACCTGGTCGGCAAGAGGATCGTTCCGACCACGGCCGGCGGTGGAACCTACAAGTTCATCATGAATTGGCAGAAAGAAAACCCGGAATACAAGCTCGATGTCACGGCATCGAGTGCCGGTATCCCCTACCCGAACCGGCTGGACGAAGTTCAGAACGGCAAGTTCGACGCTCTCGTCCTGCCGTCGAATCTCGGTGAGCAGACCGTCATCGAGCAAAAGAAACTCGATATCGTGGCGTCCGAGCCAGTGTTCAGCAACAACACCTACATGCTGATCCACCGATCTGACGAGAACAAGGTTCTGGCCGACGATGTGAACAAGGTTCTCAAGGAATTGAAAGACGACGGCACGATCGAAAAGCTCTCGCAGAAGTGGTTCGGCGAGGGCATCGTCCAGTACATGAAATAGCACGGCCGTCGGCGACCATATTCGCTAGTCAGCGGCAAGGCTGAATTGCAAGAAGGAGCGTTCAAAGTGGATGTATCTGCTATGATTCCCGAGTTGCTCTCGGCACTGCCGCTGACGCTCGCCATCACGTTTACAGCCCTCATTTCCGGGTTCTGCCTGGCTCTCATCGCGACAACCCTCCGGGTCCGCAGGGTGCCAGTCATCAGTCACCTGGTGGACCTCTACGTGTCCTATGCCCGGAGCGTTCCTGTCGTACTGCAGTTGTTCGTCGCGTTTTATGGGCTTCCGCTGTTGGTGATCCTGTTCGGCGCCAAAGATTTTATTTCGGCGACGATGGCTGCCATGGTGGGGTTGAGCCTCTACCACGGCGGCTATCTGTCGGAAGTCATGCGGCCTGCATACCTGGCCGTCGATCGCGGCCAGCACGATGCGGCCGACAGCCTTGGATATACGTTCCGACAGAAAATTACTCGCGTCGTCGGCCCGCAAGCGGTGCACTTCGCTTTGCCGGGCTATGGGAACTCCGTCATCTACCTGATCCATAACGTTGCGCTGGTCATGTACATCGGGGCGGCCGACATCATGGCGACTGCGCATCTGATCATGGAGCGAGACTACAACCAATTCCAGTTCGAAACCTATCTCGTCCTGGCGGTCATCTATTCGCTGATGTGCCTGGTCGCATGGCTCATCGTGCGCTTCTTCGAGCTTCGATCACCGATGCAAGCGCCTGAGGCGACGCCAACAACCCCGATCAAGAACCAGCTCCTCGCGAGCGTCTGACGTAAGGGTATTCAACCATGTTTGATACCGATATTTTGCTCCAGGACACGCAGGAAATTCTGAGTGCCGTACCCGTGACGATTGGAATGGCGCTCATGATTTTCGTCCTGTCGACGATAGTCGGCAGCATATTCGCACTTATCGAATACAGACGGGTACCGGTGCTGCGAGAGCTCATCATGACTTACAAGATCGTCTTCAAGGGCGTTCCGATGGTCATCGTTATTTTCCTCGCCTATTTCGGTCTGCCGCCCGCATTCCAGTTCCTGTTCTCATTGCTGGGGATCAACTTCAACGCCCACGAAACCCCCAATTGGGTCATCCTTGTAGTTGCGATTACCGGCTGTGTCGCCGCGTTCCAATCGGAGATTATCAAGGGAGCCCTGAATGCATTCGACACCGGTCAGTCGGACGCAGCCCATTCGCTGGGCTATACGGGCGGCCAACTGTTCCGACGGATCCTATTTCCCCAGGTGGCTCTCACGGCAATTCCTGACCTGACGACTTCGATGATGGTCATCATGAAGGCCCTTTCTCTCGGATTCGCCATCGAGGTTGTCGATATCTTCGCCCAGTCCCAGTTGACCGCCGCGCTGAACTACTACTACCTCGAAGCCTTCGTGATTGCCGTCGTGATCTATATGGTGATTGCCTATATCGTCACACAGATTGCCGACAGGCTGGAGCAGGCGCTGAGGGTGCGGACATGAGGCGGATGTGGGATAGAATCGTCAAGCTTCGGATATCGAGCCGCACCTGGGAGGCAATTCTTTCGGGGATGAAAAGCCTGAGGAGAAACCCAAGTAGCCGATGTATGTACCGGTGAGTTTTATGCGTTTGGTTGATAGCATCTTTTGTCGCTGCTGACGGGCTTCATGCCGACTGAAGCACCGATCGCGCGGTCGCAACCGCGCCCAGGCACCTGTTCACCGTCCCTTAGCTCGGAAAGCTGCCGGCGAAGGGTGTCGCGGTATCAGCCCACGAAAGGTAGCAGCTTCTGTTCTTCCGTGATCACACCATAACTTCGCCTGGAAGAATCGTCGATGTGTGTTGGGCGGCGGACCTGATGTCCGCTTGGCCGGCGCCGCACAGCCCAACAGCTCCCACCCTGGCGCCGGCCAACTTCTTTTGCCGAACGCGAGAAACGTTCTCCCCAGGCGTTGTGCCGACGCACGAATAGTGCTTTGGTGCCGACATTACTTCGGAGGGGAATATGAAAACAGCAATTATGGCCGCGTTGACCGCTTTGACTATGGCTCTTGTGACCAATGCCTATGCGCATAGTGGCGGCACTGATAGCAACGGGTGCCATACGAACCACAAGACCGGCGAATATCATTGTCATTAGTTTTAGGTCCCACAAGCGCTTGTCGATATCTAGAGATTGACGTTACCGGTGCCGAGATAGCGGCTGTTGTCAGCCATAAGAACCCTTGCCGCCTCCCCGATCGCGCTGAACGCCAATGATGTCCATCTCCTTTTCATCGTAGCACTTGATCTTTCGTCAGCTCATCGTCGGGCCGCTGCGATAGAGACTATCCCGGCGCTTCGAGACGATACCTTCTTGTCCAGTCTGGTCCGCGACGTAGTAAACGGCGTCACCGTGCCGGGCATCGCCTCGTTGAAGTCAACTGATGGATCGCATCCTGGGGGGCGCTTTTGGACGGCCACAGGTTTCTTGGATACTGCCCCGCGCGCCGCTGAACGCTCTCGACGTGGCCAATCGACGATCACTAAGCACGCTCTTCCTCGTTCGGGCCGCTCCGTCGGCTCAGCCGCATCGAAACTTCGTTGTGCTTGAATAAACAATTGCTGCACAGGCACATTAACGCCAGGTTCGGAGAAAATAGTCTCCGATACCGTTTCGGAGCCCTTTCATGTCGCTAGCTGGTACAAGAATTCGCTACGGCAGCCTCGCCCAGGCTATTCATTGGCTTACCGCGCTGCTCGTACTCGTAGCCTTCCTTGTCTCGCAAGGCGGTCCTCCAACGCGCGTCTATGCGCCGGCCAACGCTGCCACCCTGCAGCTTCATGAATCGCTCGGGTTCACCGTTTTCGTGCTGCTCGTCATACGCCTGGCCTGGCGTTTTTTCGACCGTATTCCGGAGTCGCCGCCCATGCCTCTCTGGATGGACGTCGCGGCAAAGACAACGCATTGGGCGCTCTACGCGCTGCTCTTCGCCGTCCCCGCGTCGGCGATGCTCGGCGCATGGTTTGGCAGCCACCCGGTCACGGTATACGGCATCGGCGCCCTTGGTCCATTCCTTGGCGCATGGGGCCCCGGCGCATCCCTTGCCGAGATCCATGGCACGCTCGGCGATGCCCTCATATGGCTCGCCAGCCTGCACGCCGCCGCGGCTATCTTTCACCATGTCTTCCTCCACGATCGTGTGCTGAGGCAGATGCTGCCTGGCTTGCCCAACTCGCAATAGGATCGCCGCCAAGCTGAGCGAAGGGACGCTTACTTCTGAGGGACCGTACTTTACCCACCACTTGTCCAGCGAGCCGAAGCCCATGGCTGCTGAGCGCTTTGCATGACTGCTGATTTTCCTGTCATCGCGGTGCCGGAATCGCCACGATTGATCTCATTTCGTCCTGCTTCCAACCATGGCGGTCGCAATTCTTCGGCAGGCGATGTAGCGCACCACCTGCCGCAAGCATCAACTATTAGAAAATCCCTGATGCCGTCGAGCCGGTGGAGAGATTGAGCGAGAACGCTGTCATCCGATGGGAGTTCCGAACGAACTTTACTACTGGACCGCGTCAATGCGAGTGTCGCGTCCAGCCAGCAAGCTGTTTCGTCCGCAAGACGGCTCGAAAGGTTCCTATTCGTTGTCAGCGCAACAATTCCTCGTCCTCGAACGCGTCCCAGCTTCAAAGTTGGCGGTGAGCCCGTCTGGCTGCCAGGCGGCCCTCGTCAAGCGAGCCTTACCTTGCCCTTGCTCGCCTGAGAACTCTCGGAGGTTAGGCGAAGCCAACCCTGATGATGGTGGTGCGTCGGTCGACAATGTGCTGTTCTCAATCCCTTCCACACAGCACGCGGCGAAACCATTTTATCTAGCCCTGTTTCAGTTCAGGGCAAACGACGCTGCGTTTGTATCGTTCCTCTGCACCGCCGGTTTGCCCTGCGGCGGTCGTGCCTGACTGACTGCCTAGGAAGGGGTGTCGAGAATGGTCCGCACCTTTTCGGCAAGGTCTTCAAGGCTGAAGGGTTTTGGCAACAGCTGCGTGCCGGGATCGAGAATGCCATTGTGAACGATGGCGTTGCGTGTGTAGCCGGTGGTGTAGAGGACCTTCAACTTCGGGTTCTTCTTGCGCAGCAAATCGACAAGCTGACGCCCGGACATCTCCGGCATCACGACATCGGTGAACAACAGCGACAATTCCTGCCCGGCCTCGATCATCTTGATGGCCTCGCTGGGTCCGCTGACCTCAACAACCGTGTAGCCAAGCTCACGCAGCGCTTCGGCGGAAACCGCACGCACGCGATCTTCATCTTCCACCACCATGACGACCTCGCTCGCGAGGCCGCCATCGATCGATCTGGGCTGCGTCTGGTCGGCATCCGGCTCGGCACTGCCGTAATATCTCGGCAGGTAAATCTTCACCGTCGTGCCAACGTCCGGTTCTGAGTAGATTTTGACGTTTCCGCCGGACTGTCGCACGAAGCCATAGACTTGGCTCAGACCAAGCCCCGTGCCCTTGCCGACACTCTTGGTGGTGTAGAAGGGGTCGAAAGCCTTGGCGAGAACTTCTGCAGACATTCCCGTGCCTGTGTCGGTCACAGCAATCAATACGAACTGTCCGGCGGCGATGGCGGACTCGCGAGCGTATCGCTCGTCTACGTACGCGTTTGACGTTTCGAAGGTCAGCTTGCCGCCCTTCGGCATTGCATCCCGCGCGTTGACAGAGAGATTGAGAAGGGCGCTTTCCAACTGTCCGGGATCCGTCTCGACCTGCCAGAGGCCGGCGCCGAAGGCAGTCTCGACCTTGATGGTCTCGCCCAGCGTTCGCATAAGGAGATCGGTCATGCCGCCCATCAAGCGGTTTGCATTGATTGGCTCTGGCTTGAGTGGTTGCTGTCGTGAGAAGGCCAGCAACCGCTGTGTCAGGGCGGCGGCGCGATGTGCTCCATCCATCGCGCCTTCAACAAAGCGGCCAACATCCGTCTCGCCTTTCGACAGTTTGCGCTGAAGCAGATTGAGCCCACCGATGATGACGGCAAGCATGTTGTTGAAGTCGTGGGCGATGCCGCCGGTCAGCTGGCCCACGGCCTCCATCTTCTGCACCTGTCGCAACTGCTCCTCCGCCTTCGACCGCTCCGCAACCTCCTCGATCACGCGTTGTTCAAGGGTGGAATTGAGCGTCTGCAGCGCGGCCTCCGCGCGTCGTCGTTCAGCGAGCTCTCGTTCGGCCGCCTGGAACAGCCTTGCATTGTCGATTGCCGTGGCGGCATGTCCGGCAATACCTAGCAGGGCACTCTCGTGCTCAGGCAGAAACTTTCCAATTTCGGCATGGCCGAAGAACAGCCCGCCCAGAACCTCACCGGAGTTCGAGACGACGGGCACCGCCAAATATGAGCGCACGGGCAGGTGGCCTTCCGGCATGCCTTTTCGCGGCGAATTCTTGCCATAGCGCGGGTCCTTCATAATATCGTCTGAACGAACCACGGCCGTACCAAGGAACGTGGGTTCGAACACCGCCGTGGCACGCGGCATCGGGTAGTTCTCGAATGCCGAACGCGGGGCACCGGAGAGGGCATAGAGCAGGTAGCTGCCGCCCTGATCATCGAGGACATTGTAGAAAAAAGCGCCGAACTGTGCTCCGCACAGCTGGACGCCGGCGTCGGTTGTAATCTGGACGATCTTGTCGAGATTGAACTCGGCCGCGACGGCCGCACCGGTATCGTTCACGATCTTAAGATGGCGCTCGGCTTTCTTGCGGTCGGAAACATCGATCACGGTGCCGATGAAGCGAATCGCCTTTTCGTCTTCGAAAATGGCGTGACCGCTTGCCGCCACCCATCGTTCGATCCCGTCCTCCAAGCCAATTGTTCGATACTCAATGTTGAAAGGGTGGAGGCTGTCGGGCGAGAGGGCCTTTCTCACAGCTTCGTCCGCGCGATCGCGGTCATCTGGATGTAGTCCTGCGAGAAAGGACGCCTCATAAGAAACATCGGAGCTCGAGGCGATGCCAAAAAGCGCACGGCACCGTGTGTCCCAACGCAAATGATTGGCAACAGGATCATAGTCCCAGGTCCCGATGGCGGCCGCCCGGGTTGCAAGACTCAGCCTTTCTGCAGTTTCGGCAGCGCCTTGATCCGACCTTACGCGTTCGATATGCGCCCAGGACCGTTCGGTGACCTCGGTCAGAAGCGCCAGCTCATTCGGGGTCCAGACCCGTGGCACGTTGTCATGGATTGCCATTAATGCCGTAAGACGCCCCTCCTTGACGAGGGGCATGCAAATGGTCGCGGCAATACCGATGTTCTGGAACGTGGCCGCTTCCTCCGGTGCCAGCTCGACACGATTGTCATTGATTATCAGTGGCAGTCCCTGATGAAGTCTGAGAACGGCGAGTTGCCCAAAGGCTTCGAGGCTATAGTGACCGACAATGCTGGAAGAGCCTTGCCGATGCCAATCTCCCCGGATCGTGAAGTGGTCCTGGTCGGGGTCCATATCGGCGTATGCACAGATCGCGACGCCGAGACGCTTGCCCAGCATCCTGGTGGTGATCTCAAGGACCGCGTCTGCGTCTGTACTTTTTGACGTTTCCTTTCCCAGTGCATCGAGGAAGCGCAACCGGCTTTCGTTCTGGCGCAATTCTGCCTGCGCTCGCCGTCGTTCAACCGCCGTACGCGTTCGCTCCGCCATCTCGCGAACGAACTCGATCTCTTCTTCAGACCAGCGCCGGGGCCTGTTGTGGTTGAGGTAGAGGAGCGCCACAAAGCCACCCTTTTCGGTGACCGGCATGTTGATCAAGGATTGGGCGCTAATTGCTTTTAGCGCTGCCGCATTATGGCTTGTGCGCGGATCCTTGTCCGCATCCTCGAAGACAACGGTGATGCCTCGTTTGAGGTCATCGATATAGGTGCCATAGTCGCGAAAATGCAGCACTCCCGCCAGGCTTTTGATGCCAGGCGCGTTCCAATCGCGTTCGATCGAAATGGTTTCTTTCGCCAGATCAATCGTGCCGTAGCCGGCTCGGCTCACCTCGAGCTCCCTACCGATGATTTCGGCTGCGGCGTAGGCAAGGTCATCCGGGTCTTCAATTAGACGCACCACGTCTCCGAGTTCGGCGAGCGCAGCGCTTCTTTTTCGCGCGCGGTATGTCTCGGTCACGTCGAACCCCTCACAGAGTATTCCCGTAACGGTGCTGCTGCCGTCGTAAAGCGGCGCGTAGATGAAGGTCAGATAGCGGGCCTCTTCCTGGCTTTCCGGGGAGCGACGAAAGCGCACCGGAACGCCTTGCGCTTCAAATGTCTTGCCACCGTTGAGAACGTTATCCAACTGCTCGAAGAACCCCTGTCCTTCAAGGCTCGGAAACGCATCTCGGATGGGTTTTCCTAGCCAATCGCCACTGTTGAATACATGACGATGCGCGTCATTCACGAATTCCACCACGTGGTTGCGACCCCGCATGATGATGATGAACCCGGGCGCCTGTTCGAACAGATGGATCTGCCGTTCGGCAGCAAGGCGCTCGCGCATCTCGGCAAGAAACCGGTCCGTCGTTTCCGTGCAAACGCCAAAAAGCCCTCCGACCCGGCCGGCGGTCGGCTCCAGGATCGGGTTATAGGAAAACGCGAAATGCGCCTCTTCCGGCGCGCCATGCTTGTCGATCCGGATTGCAAGGTCATCCATGTGCACGGACTCGCCTCCAAAAACCCGATCGAACATCGGGCCGATCATGTCCCATGCTTCAGCCCACACCTGTTGGCTGGGAAGCCCGAGAGCACTTGGATGCTTCCGGCCCAGTATAGGTAGAAACGCATCGTTGTAGAGCCAGATGCGCTCAGCGCCCCAGACGACAAACATGGGCTGTGCAGAGTTGAGGATCAGATCGACGAGTGTCTTGAGCTCTGTTGGCCAGGATGATGCTGGCC
Organism: Mesorhizobium sp. M0518; assembly: GCF_040321125.1. Classification (NCBI taxonomy): domain Bacteria; kingdom Pseudomonadati; phylum Pseudomonadota; class Alphaproteobacteria; order Hyphomicrobiales; family Phyllobacteriaceae; genus Mesorhizobium; species Mesorhizobium sp. M0518. The sequence goes on along the minus strand of NZ_JAMYQY010000002.1, from coordinate 4,373 downwards.
CGATCGCCGTTTCGCTCCACGCGAACGAGCCGATGCGGTTGGCCATTTCACCGGCGCTGCGCGACACAGCGCTCGTCGTCGTGTCCTCATTCAATCCTGCCAAGACGCCCCCCATAGCGAACCGGACAAAACGACGGAGCTTGATTTTGGTTGCATCGCGATCTGCGCGAAGAATTAGGGACGACCCGGACTTTTCGAAGCCCCGACAGGGCAGCGACCAGATCGCTTTTGAACCGGCTCGACCCTGAGCTGGGCGCGAACTTCTTGCTCACTGCTCAGGGACGATCGCGGCTGGGTGAGAGCGTGGCTGCACATCGCGAAGGTAGGACAAGGCGGCTGTAGCCGAACTTGTCATTTCAACTCAAACGTTGCGACGACCTCTGGCGCGTTCCAGGTCATCTGCTGGGTAGACATCCGCCGTTGGATCGAAGCCAGTCCAGCCGCCTGCTTCGTATTCGTTTCGCCGGCCGGCGATGTCTACGGAATCATATTGCTTCAGGATCTGTTCCGCGTTCGGGACAAGATCGTCTTCGACCCTGGCTGTGACCATAGTTCCGCCACGCCGAACGCCTTCGGCATAAACATGTGCGTCGTTTTCAGGCACACCGGACTCCGTCATCGCGCCTATGATGCCACCAGCGGCGCCACCAACCGCAGCACCGCCAACCGCGCCCACCGCAGTAGCTGCCAGCCAGCCTGCGGCAACCACGGGACCGACACCAGGTATCGCCATCAGGCCAAGGCCGGTGAGCAGGCCGCCGGCCCCGCCGATAACAGCACCGACACCAGCCCCGGCTGCCGCATCCTCGCCAGCCTTAGACGCTTCGCCTGTGTGCCAGCCGCCCGAGTTATTGGCCACGATGCTGATATCGTCGTGCGGAACGCCTGTGGCTTCAAGCTCGCCCACAGCGTCGCTTGCTTGATCGTAGTTGTCGAAGAGGCCTGTTACGGTTTTCATCTAATTTGTCCTTGGTTGTGATCAATTGTTGCCGGCAACGACGTTGCCTTGGAAGTCGAGAGCGATTGGTACGGATTTGCCGTCCTTGCTCGCGGTTCCACGCCAGATGCCCTTGTCATCCTTCGTCAGGGCGGAGACGTCCGAGTAACCTGCCTTCTCGATGGCGCTCTTGGCCTGGTCCTCGGTGAAGCTGTTGGCACCAGGCACCGGCGCTGCAGGATTTGTGGTGTCCGCATTGGACACGGCTGGCGCGGTGCTATCGGCGGCAGGAGCGCCAGCCGCGACCTTGCCGATCATCTCCTGATGCATTTTGAGCGTCGGCAACGTCTCGTTTGCAAACGACTTGAGAGCGGCATTGTCGCCGTCCTTGGCGTAGCTTTCAAACAGGCTTACAGCGTCGGCATGCGCCGCCTTCTGCATGTCGGCATACGGTGCATCGACTGGCGCGGCAGCTGACTGCAACTTGTCGACTTCGCTCTTGTGGGCAGCGTCGAGGTCGGAGGGCACCTGCAATTTTTGTTCGCCGGCAATAGTTTCGAGCTTGCCGTTCGCAGCACCATGGTCGGAGATCATTTTCTGAGCGAAATCCTTGAGGGTCCGATCTTGGAGCTTGTCTTGAGCGACCTTGCTGGACTGCACTTCGAACATCCCGCCGATCGCGGCCTTCGTGACGAAATCCTGGGCCGTTTCTGCTGACAAGGCAGGCTGTACAAAGGCCATGGCGGTGCCGATCGACAGCGACGCCACGCGTAGTTTGATTCTCATGCTGAGGTTCCTTGGCTGAAGAGGACGATGAACTCCAACCTCCTGGCGGAAGGTTTGTTCCGGACGGTGACAAATGTCGGAATAGATTTCGCGGCGCCATTCCCGTCGTCGCGAAGCAGGCGGGTCCCGGAACCTCAGACCGACCGAAGAGTTGCCATTGCTTCGCAAAGGAGAGCCCTGATGGCGAAAAATTCCGACGACAATAAAGTTGGCAAGCGTTCTGGCAAAGAGCCTGAAGCAGACGCGCGAGGCCAATCAGAAAAGCACCACAAAGGCGGAAAGAACAACGGTGTCTCAAGCGCCAATCCGCGCATTTTATCGGGCGAGAAGGATGGCGACGCCACATTTCCTCTGAAGCGGAAAAGTGACAGCAGCGTCATTCCAGCGCTGACCAAACCAAATCACGACTACGGCTCTGCGACCAACCGCTTGCGCCCAGCACGCCATGGATATAGCCACGGCGAGATTCCTGCGGAGCGGACGTCGCTGAGCGACGCCAGCCTGCCGAATGTTGTCGGCCAGCAAGGAATAGACCGTGCTAAGCACGGGTTGCGCCTGTAGGACATCGTGTTCAGACCGCTGGCAGGTTAGAACTCACGTTGGCTTCGCGATCGGCTCATCGCTGCCGACAATCGGTGACCTATATAAGGGGGCATGTCCACGCGCCGAAAAAACAAAGCAACAGAGAAGCTGATTGGAGAGTGGCCCTTAAGCCCGGCTGCAACGCTTGGATCTTCCGTCAGAGCGAAGGGTATTTTTCTCGAAATACGCGCCCGCCTTCCAACGGAGTTCATGAAACTGCTCCATATCGAGTCCCGCGTGCTTACCCTGCGGCTGTCTGAAGGCGCCGAGACAGATGTGCAGGTGGCATTCGGGATCGTAGCCAAAGCAATGCAGAAGATCGAAAACCTGCCCGTAATTCCCCGTGAAATTGAGGACATACTGACGATCTCGACGGCTGAACGGCACCGCTGGTTGAAAGATGGTCGCTTGCAAAGCGCCGGGACGAAAACGGTGAAACTCCGCGGGCGGGCAAGGAACATCACCTTTCACGTGTTCGACCCGCAGCACGTAGAGGATGTGCTTGACCGGGACCTAGTTACGGTCTGGCGCGAACAGGACGCAGCGACAGTTGCAGAGAATAGGCGGCGAGCCGCGGGGAAAGCCGCTATGAAACGCGCTCAAGGAAGCGGTCGCGGAACTGCAGCTTCAGCTGGGTATGGCCCCGATGAGAACTCGCACTCCAGTTTGCGCGGCTGGGAAGATTTTGAGAAGGATGGACTCCTGCGCTGATAGGCTGGGCGTACAAGCAGGTTAGGACGTTTGCCTGCGCCGTACGAGATGCGCAAGGAAAGCCGCCAAGCGCATCGCGTTCAGGACCCGCTTAGCAGGGACACCGCCCTTGCGAGCCATCTCGACACCCTAATGCATCTGGTCGAGCTCGCGGATCGCATGAGCGTCCGGATTGATGCTGAGATGCAGTGCCATTTGATGCCAGCGCCAGTCGAGGTCGAGTCGCCACGGATATAGCCATCCGGCGAGATCACAGCTTTATCAGGCTCACCATGTGTGCTGCCAGCGAGTTGTCTCCGCGAGGAAGCTGCGGAGCGCCGCTCGGTTTGCTGCAGACGGCTCTTGCCAATAGGTGCGAACGGGATCAAAACCCTCGCTCAGCCCCGCCTCGTACGCTTTGCCGTTCTGGGAGATGGTCCCAGCAAGGCGATCTGGATGCTGGACAGCTAGGCTCGACAATTTTTATTTAGCACGCGATGGCGCGGGCGAGATTCAGCTGGATTTGTTAAGCGACTACAAGAGCACGCTTTACCCGACCTTTCCAAAATTACTTTCGGACTCACAAGCCACGCTGCCTGGCGGTCTCGGGAAAGACGATCCGTTTTTCTTGCCGCGCGGCGCTGAAGCCTTCAGGCGCGATATTCCCCGTGCGAGGGTACATTTCTTCGACGCGGGCCACTTCGCGCTCGAAACTCATGCGGAGGAGATCGCGGCGGGACGACGCTCTCTTCCTGTCCGCCTTGCGAAGTCAGATTTTCCGACTGGCCAGCAGCCTTGTCAGCCAGTCCGGATTCATTTCCGGAACAGAGGACAAAAGCCGTTCGGTGTAGGCCGCGTGCGGTGGCGTGAGAACTTCGCTCTTCAATCCCTGTTCAACGACTTTGCCCTGATGTATGACGACGATTTCGTCGGCTATCGCGCGCACGGTAGCAATGTCATGGGTGATGAAAATGTAGCTTATTCCGAGTTCACGTTGGAGACGAATGAGAAGCTTGAGAATTTCCTCTTGGACGATCTGGTCGAGCGCGGACGTGATCTCGTCGCAGATGATAAGCTCCGGATCGGCAGCCAACGCGCGGGCAATGCAGACGCGCTGTTTTTGGCCACCCGACAGCTCGCCAGGCAGGCGTTCCAGAAAATCTTCGCTCATCTCGACCATGTGCATAAGTTCGCCGATCCGGCGATCCCTCCGCGCGCCCTTGAGGCCGAGGTAGAATTCGAGCGGCCGAGCTATGACTTCTTCGACCGTTTGGTGCGGATTCAGGGCGTTGTCGGGCATTTGATAAATCATCTGTATGCGGCGCAGGACCTCCTTCGGCCGCGTCTTCAGGCCCGTGGAAAGAAGCTGGCCGGCAAA